>NZ_CAUPIY010000012.1:0-62753 GCF_963511525.1 uncultured Mobiluncus sp.
AAACTATATGAGGCACCACATCACCTACGCGCTCAAAATACATAAGGTACGCCGGAGGGTTGACAAGGAGACCAATCTGTGATAAAAAGAGCCATCATGGTATCGAGGAGGAATCATGAAATCAATGATCTTTTCTATGTCAACTTTGACTCTAATGGCCTTGCTTTGCACAGGAACGAGTATAGCTTCAGGTGCAACCAATGACTCAGATAAAATCAATACTAATGACAGTAGTCAAAGTATTGGAATGATAGATCAACTACCTGTAACTGAGGATTACAGCCTGGATTCTGTAATGACAGAGCAGGAGTCGCATTCATTCCTAAATAAGTTAAATCTCGCAGTAGCAGGTGGGACAATGAGCTTAGAAGAGGCTCAGCAAGAAGCCTTGAAAGAAAGCTTAGTATTTCATAGTCATCCTCTAAGAGCTAATCCTGATTTCCCTAATTCTGAGACCCTATCAAATACGCCTTATGTAAGTCAGGGGCAAAATGGAAAATATTGCGGCCCCGCAAGTGGAACAATGATAGCACGCCAATGGGGTAAACCCATCTCGATTGGGACCATGGCTAATTATATGCAAACCGATAAATACCAAATGACGGACTGGAGCAGGGGGCAATTCGTACGTGGATTAAGTCTCGCTTTGGGAAAGAGCTTTTATTCGCAGCATAATAGTCCTAGCGCTATTTCGATAACTACCGCATTTCAAACAACTGTTGGACACTATAAGCATCCTATCGCAGCCGACACAGTAGAATTCAAAGGTGGCATAACTTATAACAACCACGCACAACCTACGAACAATCCTCGTGGTCATTGGATAGTAGGCTATGGCTACCGCAATAATGGAAGTTCAGGATTCTGGTACGATCCGGGAGCAGCATATCTCAATAGCCATGGCTCTAATGGCGTTAACACAACCTTTTTTGCAGACAGTAATTTTATGTATCAATTTTTGCAAAGCAACGGTATCGTTTTTTAAAAATTATAAACCATGCTTACCCAACGAACTGCAGTACTTTTTTTAGCGAGCTTTTTGCTGTTGTCACTGACGGGTTGTGCATCTACGAGTGCTGTAACCACGGCACCTAAAACCGGTACAGACCAAGCAGAAAATAAAATTCTTTCTAAGGATAAGGCGACAAATATCCTTAGTGAAGGCACTTATTTTTTTGACCAGCGTATTAATTACACACCCGATTCCGAAGCAATACAAGATGCATACGAACTTATGGATAGTAATGGTATATTCCCCTGTTACCGTAAAGCCCAAGAAACTTCGCCATTTACCAATAACGAACCCAACGGCGAATTTTGGTGGTGCCAAGCTACAGAGGGAGGATTAAAGCAATTATCCCAAATACCATTCCCACCAAACGTTCCACCAAAAGGTCAACAGATTTCATACATTTCCAGGCTTGGTAACCAGCTTCTATTCATTATTTCAGGAGCTTATGATGAAACTGCTGAAAGCAACTGGCAACTCGCCTTTTTTGATGGTCAAACCACCCGAACCGTTGTGTCAAGCAAAGACTACACTGATAAACCAATCAAGATGGCTGCGGAGCCCTGGCACATTGGACTGTGCGATGGAAAGGCCTATTGGGCTACCTTTGATATGCTGCAAGCAGATAACCGTCCAAAGAACTCTGCGTACATCTATACAACTCCAGTCAACAGCAAGTCCAGTCCTCAAATTGTTGCGAAAAATGTTACGTCCTTTAAGCTTAGTAAACAATGTGATTTAGCCATATACTACCAGCAAGATACGGCAAAAAATTCCCGAACCTCACCTAAAATCGACCTTTTTCACGGAAAATCAAAAATCAATTCTATTATTTTACATAGCAACATTAGCAACCTCTACGGTTTTGCTCATGATTACTTTATATATCGGTCCACTGAGACAACTTCACAAAATGATTTAATTATAGAGAACCTACAAAATCATCACAAAATCACTTTTAGAGACACGCCTTGCAAGAACATTCCAAATATAAACGAAGTAGGCACCAGTTACTTCTATTTTACCTGCGCAGACTCTAATTACTCTTCAGTTGATACATTTTTATATGACCTAAACTCTAACAATTATTATATCGTGCCAGATTCCTATGCCGGTTTTGCTTCGACCAACAGCGAGAAATGTATGAATACAAGCGATTGTTTTTTGGTGTCTTGGAGCAAAACTGATTATGTTATACCAATCGCAGAACATCGGAAAAACAAATTGTTTTCGATAACCCAAAGCTACGCCTACTGGTCACCAGATTTACATAACCGTCTCTGATTACCGTTTCCCGTACTCCGTGCGTCACGTCGCACCCGGTCGAGTGCTCCTGAATCAAGGAGCGGAAAAGCCGGGCGTAAGCCGGATTCTGTAACGCGCTTTGTTGCCGCCGCGCGCCGGTAGCCATTTCTCTGGAAGGCCGGTTACCCGACCTCTCTAGCAGCCTACCCGCAGGCTTTGAACGGGCCGCTCAGCCTGCTGCTTGGCCTTGCTCCGGGTGGGGTTTACCCTGCCACGACTGTCGCCAGCCGCGCGGTGAGCTCTTACCTCGCCTTTTCACCCTTACCTCACCGTGCATAAGCCCGGTGGGGCGGTTTCGCTTTCTGTGGCACTGTCCCGCGGGTCACCCCGGGTGGCCGTTAGCCATCACCCTGCCCTGTGGAGTCCGGACTTTCCTCGGGCTCATCGAATGACTCGCCCGCGGCTACCTGCCCGGCTTTTCCGCCCGATTATTGTACTACTTACGCACCAAAATGACTTCGTGGTCCTCGCTGACGATGACATCATCGGGAGCCGCGATGTTTAAACGCGAGATTTCAGCCATCGAAAATTCCAAATCCATCCCGACTGACTGGTTCCCGCTGACCGCCACTACCCCGATTCCCCCGGTCGCCCGTTTGCAAGTTTCGTATTCCTGCAGCAAATCGGCGGGTAGGGTGGCGGCCAGTTCGTCTCGCTGGGTTTGCTGGCCGGTCAGTTCCTGCTGCAGTTCGCCGGCAGCGCTGCCCGCTTCGGCTTGTGCTTCGTCGAACTCAACAGCCAGTTCCGCGCGGCGGTTTTCCACCTGCTTCACTTTTTCACTAGCGCGTTCCAGCGCGTCCAACGCGTCCAGGGCACTGTCTTCCAGTTCGCCCTGACGCGTCGCCAGCTGAGCGAGTTCAGCTTGGATGCGTTCCATCTCTTTGGGGCTCAACTGGCCCGAATCCAAGCGTTCACGTTGAGTCTTCGCCCGCTCCTGAACTTTACTGACTTCCCCTTCGGCTTGTTTCAAAGCCCGGTTCAAGTCGTTGCGAGCGGAAGTCGCCAAAGCCAGCGCGGAGCGCAGCTTGTCCTGCTCAACTTTGATTTGTTCCAGACGCGCCGCGGCCGGAATGCTGGCCAGAGAGTGTTTCAACCCGGCAATCTTTCGATCTAGGACCTGCAGGTCCAAAAGTTTTTCTTGGTCTTCGGGCGCAGCTTTCATTGACTTCTTCCTTGCAGATTCTCGGGGTCGTTTTCTAAATCGTAGCTTGATTTCAGGTATTAGTTTATCGAACCGCAGCCGGCATCGTCCGGCTCAGTTTCGTCCTCGGTGACGGTGGGGATATAGGCGTCCCAGGGCTCGGAAATGACCGTGCTGATTTTCGTTTCCAGGGGTTTCCCGATTTCACCGGCCCACAGGTTCAACGCGGTTTCTAAGCGGGGCAGCCACATCCATTCACTGGCCCAATGCGACGGCATAATGAGGGCGGGAGCCCCGTCCATCTCCAGGAAATCCAGCGCCGGGTGGTGACGCAAATCGGCGGTCACGAACACATCCGCGCCGGCATCTAAGGCTGCGGGCAGCAGGGATTGACCCGACCCGCCACTGACCGCCACCGTCTTGACGGCACGGTCAAAGTCACCCGCCACCAGCAAACCTGCTGGTGAATCGGGCAATAGGTTCGCCAGACGGCTGGCGACCTCCCCCACCGTGGTGGGCGTGACCGGGCCGACTCGTCCGATGCCCAAGGACGTGTCGGCGGGGGCGGGCTGCAGCGGCCGCCAGGTCTGCGGGTTGAGTCCCGCTGCTTGGGCCAGGGATTCCGCCACCCCATCACGTGCCGAGTCCGCGTTGGTGTGGGCGTTAAACAGGGCTGCCCCGCCGCGAATCAGGCGATGTACCACCCGACCTTTGGCAGTATCAGTAGACACAAAAGAAGTGCCGCGCAGGAACAGAGGGTGGTGCGTAATGACCAGCTGCGCCCCCCACTCGAGGGCCTCGTCCACGACCGGCTCGACCGGGTCCACAGCGAGCAGAATCCGGGTCACCGGGTCGCCCCGATCCCCGCAAATCAACCCGACCCGATCCCAATCTTCCTGCAGCTCGGGCGCAAAACGCGCGTCCATCCACTCACAAATTTCACCTACGGTCAATCCGGTATTTCGCATACTCTCATCCTAGCGAACTTCGATTTGCCCCTGTTGATAACCTAGAACAGTGGTCGATTATTCCCCGATGAGATTCCTGCAAGCAGCCGCTTTACGCCACCCTGGGCGCACTTCGATGATTTGGATTGCCCAGGGAGTCAGCGCTGAAACCATCGCTGCGTCCAGTTTTGCCCCGCCAACTTGGAATGTGGCCCAGACACTGGCGCGCGCCACCAAGCTGGCACTCCAGTTTCGGTCTTGGGGCGTTGCGCCCGGCGAGCGCGTGGTCGTGATTGGGAAAAACTCCCCGTGGCACCTACTGACTTTCGTGGCCGCCGCGGCCATTCCGGCGATTACAGTACCGTTGGATCAAAACCTGCCAGCACCGGAGTTGGCAAAAATCCTGGCGCATTGCGACCCGAAAATCATCATTTGCGATATTGCCCAGCACGAAAAACTTGCGGACTGCGGCCCCACCGCGAACCCCCGCCCCCGCCTCGTGACGTACTCTGACCTGGAGGATTGCCTAGAGCCGCGCGACGACTCGACCCCGCCCGTGACGTTGGCGCTCGCTGCCACCAAAATGCTGGGCGAACTACCCGAATGCGGGGACGATGTACCCGGCGCGATTATCTATACTTCCGGCACCGCCGCTCACCCGAAAGGCACGCTGCTGACGTACAAAAATATGTGGTGGGGCTGCACGAATTTCCGCGAAGTGTTTGAGTATTCTCCGGCCACCGTCGAGGCGGTAACGGCTCCCCTGTCACATATCGGCGGGTTCAACGGCACGACGACGGACATTTTTTCCCACGGCGGCACGGTCATCATTTTTGAGAAGTTCGATTCGGCCGCTGTCCTCGCCGCTATCGAGAAGTATCGGGTCGAGATGATGTTCGCGGTGCCGACCATGTACCGGATGCTGGTGCGCGAGGTCCGGCAGGCGGCACAATCCGGGCGGCCGGTAGACACGTCTCGATTCACAAAAGCCCTGGTGGGCGGCGCACCGTGGGATGAACAGCTGGCCGCTGACATGATTGGCTTGGGGTGGAACCCCATCAACATTTGGGGCATGACCGAGCAAAGCGCTTCAGGAGCCGCCCTGACCACGGACGTCATGGCGGGGCGCGAACTGGCGGTAGGCCGGGCATTTCCGCATACCGAGCTGCGTATCGTTGACGGAGCTGAAAAACCGGTCGAACCTGGAGTGATTGGCCAGTTGGAATGCCGCGGTCCCAGCGTGACGCGGGAATACTTCCGTAATCCGGAACTGAACGCCGCCCTCATTGACCCGCATACGGGCTGGTTACGGACCGGGGACTTGGGATTTTTTGATGCTGACGGTTTCCTTCACCTAGTGGGACGCCTGACCGACACGATCAACTCCGGCGGGGAAAAGGTGTTTTCGCAGCGGGTCGCCGCGGTGCTCTCGCGTCATCCGGGGGTATCAGAAGCGCGGGTCGTCGGGGTTCCCGACCCGACTTGGGGTGAAATCGTGGCCGCGGTGGTGGTGCAAACCCCAGACATACCCGAAAACACGGAACCACTCAGCTTGGAACAACTCCAAGACTTCGCCCGCCCGCACCTGACGAAAGCGGAACTCCCCCGAGCCATGCGCCTCGTGAGCCGCATCCCGCTAAACTCGAACGGCAAACCTGACCGGCAAGGGCTTTTGGCGCTGTTCCAATAACCCCCGAATCGCCCGCCCACACATTCAGGCACGCGATTACCGCTGTTTTTCCCGTTCCACGACCGCTTCGGCTTCTTGACGAGCCGGGGGGCGATCCTGCTCCAGATGCGCAAACTGGGGCGGAATGAAACGTTCGTAGTGCCGCATCGCCTGCGCCCACAGCTTGCCGGCACGATACGAAGAGCGCACCAGCGGCCCCGACATGCACGCGGCGAACCCCATATCCAACGCCAGCTCCTTGAGCTGCACAAATTCTTCGGGCTTGACCCAGCGCACCACCGGCAGGTACCGCTCGGAGGGACGCAAGTATTGGGTCAGGGTTAAGATATCTACCCCCGCGTCGAGCATATCGCGCATCGTCGCTTCGATTTCCTCGGGTTCTTCGCCCAGTCCCAGCATCAGGTTCGACTTCGTGATTAGCCCGAACTGTTTGGCTTGGGTGATGACGTCCAAGGAACGCGCGTAGGTGAACGCGGGACGCACCGTGTGCATCAGGCGTGCCACCGTTTCCAAGTTGTGGCCAAAGACCTGGGGCTCGCTGGCAAAGACTTCCTCCAGGGCCACGGATTTGCCTTGAAAATCATCGACCAGCAGTTCCACTCCGGTTTCGGGACAGAGCGCGCGAATCTGGCGGACCGACTCGGCGTATAGCCACGACGCCCCGTTTTCCAGGTCGTCGCGAGACACCCCGGTGACCGTCACGTACTTCAGCCCCAGATGTTTGACCGTTTCGGCGAGGCGACGCGGCTCATCACGGTCGTAGCCCTCCGGCTTGCCCGAAGCCACATCACAAAACCCGCACCGGCGGGTACACAAGGCCCCACCAATCAGGAAAGTCGCCTCCCGGTCTTCCCAACATTCAAAAATGTTGGGGCACCCCGCTTCGGCGCAAACCGTGTGCAGCCCCGCCCCCTGCATGAGGGAACGCATTTCCTGGTATTCCGGCCCGGCTTTTGCCACCACCCGCAGCCAGCGCGGATGGTCCTCACGAGGTTGGCGCGCGTTGGCCACTTCCAGGCGCAACGGTTTTCGGTGCTGCGCGGACTCCAACGTGGACATGGCGGCTCTCTCTCAGTCGGTTTGGGGACATTCTCTGTCCATTTTACTCACGTTTCCCTCCGGCCTCACCACCGTTCCCGCGACAGTACACACGCGACAAAACAATCCGGGAACCTCACCACGTGGTGAAGTTCCCGGAAAGTCTGTTGGCCCGGTCGGGCTAGCGCGCTACGAACACCGGATTGTCGGCGAAAGCCTCGTCAGCAGCGGTGTTGGCGGCGATGTAACCAAAGACCAGCGCGGCCCCGATGGAGGTGCCTCCTGCCGTATAGGTGTGGCCGATGACCGACTTGGTCGTGTTGCCGGCCGCCATCAGACCGGGGATAACGCTGCCGTCCTCACGAGTGACGCGGGCTTTGGTGTCGATGACCAGACCGCCGGCCGTGCCGATGTCGCCGGGATACACCTGGGTGGCATAGAACGGACCTTTCTCCAAGCGTCCCAGCGAGGGGTTCGGCTGATGGTAACGGTTGGCATAGAACTTGTCGTGTTCGTTTTCGCCACGGTGGAAGTCCTCGTCGATGCCGCGGTCAGCGAAACCGTTGAACCTCTCAATCGTCTCGGCCAGGGCTGTTGGCGGCACGTCGATGGCTTCGGCCAGCTCATCCAGGGTGTCGCGGCGCACCAGGGCGCCCGATTCGTAATAAACGTCGGGCAGTTCCACGCGGGGCATATGACCGTAGGCAAAGAAGTATTTGTCACGGAACTGCTGATCGAAAATCAGCCATGCCGGCATGTTTTCAGCGTCGCCCTCGCCTTTCCCAAAGATGCCGCCGTACAGGCCTTGACCGGCCGCGCAATAGGGCAGGGCTTCGTTCATGAACCGCTTGCCCTTGCCGTTGACCATGAGGGTGTGCGGCAGGGAACGGTCGGGAATGATGAAGCGTTCCTCGTCCTCAATCACGATGGGCTGGAACCCTTCGGTGCGCGGCAGCTTGATGACCGGCGACCAGATGGCGTCAGCCATGTTGTCGATGGCCGCGCCATGTTTCATGCCCAGTTCGATTCCGTCGCCCGTGTTGCCTTCCACGCCTACGGTCCAGGTGCCGGTGATGGGGTGGCGCTGGTACTTTTGCCGCATCGCTTCGTTGCGTTCAAAGCCGCCACAAGCCAGGATGACGCCGTGGGTCGCGTTGATTTGGTACCGGGTGCCGTTGTGTTCCAGCACGACGCCGGTCACGCGCTCCTCCCCTTTGCCTTTCTTGCCTGCTTCGCCGCCCTCGGTGAGGAAGTCGACCAGGGCGTTTTGCAGTTTCACTTCCACTCCCTCACGCAGGACGGAGTACATAATGGCAGCGGTCAAGCCCGCGCCCATAGTGAGCGGGCGCTCGCCTTTGGCAAAGTGTTTCAGGTTGCGCCACAACAGTTTCATGCCTCGCACCCAGGGGCGCAGGTCGGTCATGGCCAGCAGCAAATCGGCCGAATCATAGGAGTTCATATCCACCGGAGACATCGGACGGAAGTACGCTTTGACGTGCGTTTTCTCCCACGGTCCCAACAGGCGGGTATCGAAAGCGCCCGCTTCGACGCCGCGCCCGGTCTTGGCCGCGCCCGGGGCGTCCAGCCAATAGTCGGGGTAGCCTTCCATCCGCCTAAACTCCAGGTAGGGGCACGAAGCGGTGAGGAAGTCCATGCACTTCTTGCCTTCCTCCAGGAAGGTGTCAATCATTTCATCGCTGGTGCAGTCCCCCACCGTTGCTTTCATGTATTGGCGGCCCAGGTCAGTAGAATCCGAGCCTCCGAGTCGGGCGAAAACATTGTTTCCGGGTACCCACACCATGCCGGCGGATTTGGAGGTCGAACCTCCCCACTGGTCGCTTTTTTCGACCATCAATACTTTCAGACCACGCCTCGCGGCGGTCAGAGAAGCGGACAGGCCGGCAGCTCCGGAACCAACGACGATGACGTCATAGGTATCTTTGCTGGGACGGCCAAAGGGTTTACGAGCTGAAGACTTCTTTGTGTTCATAAGCTAAATGCTAGACCACTTCGACGGCTCGCGTCAGGGTCTTCAGTCCCTAAATTTTTGAAAACGGAGCCAGCAGAGGGGTGAGTTTCGCGGTGAGCTGGTCCACCAGGACTTTTGCGGCGGTGTCGAAGTCCGTTTCGATTCCCTCCTCGAAGAGGGAGGTGACCCCGGCATCGTTGAGCCCACAGGGAATGATGCCCGTGAAAGCGCGGTTGAAATCCGGGTGAATGTTGAGCGCCAGCCCGTGCAGGGTTGCGTTTTGTACGACTTTCAAACCGATGGCGCACAGTTTGCGGTCGCGTCCCGTCCCCCGCTCGGCGGCGGTGCACCCCGCGGCATCACGGTAGCGCAGCCACACTCCCGCACGACCCTTCACGATCTCAACGTCCAAGCCCCAAGTGTCGCGAACCGCGTCGATGACTGCGCCTTCCACCGCGCGAATGTAGGCAATCAGGTCCACCGGCTCGCGCAGCCTCACCACCGGATAGACCACCAGCTGACCCGGCCCGTGCCAGGTGAGCGACCCGGCCCTGTCGGTGCGAATGACCGGCAAGTCTTTGTTGATGAGGTCACTGTCGTGGGTGTTGCGTCCGGCGGTATAGGTCGGTTCGAACTGTCCCAAGATGAGGGTGTGGTCAAGTTCCCCGTCCCGCACCCGCGCCCAAGTCTCGCGCTGAATCCGGTCCGCTTCCTGGTAAGACACCAGCCCTCTGGGCAGCAAATTTTCCACTCGCACGGGGTTTACTCTATCGCGTCGGGCGCGTTCGAGCGCGAATCGGACAATCTGGGCAGGGTTTTGCCCACAATCTGGCGGGACATTGTTGATAAAATATATGCGGAAAATCCCAATCATCAGGCAAGGGCGCCGGTGATTGTCTCAAACTGTTCGGGAAGGACGCAGTTCATGGTCAACGATAATCCGCTTGAGAATGTGCCGGCACAGAATAACACTCCAGCCACTGAGACAACTCCGCTACCACCGCCCCCAGACAGCGCCGAGGTGGCTAGTCAACACCACAAACTCGCCTATACCGTTGGCGCAATTGGTATATCGGTGGCTGTGGTGCTCGTCGGCGGGGTGGCGGCAGTTGCGGTTTACCAGCACAACAAAGCCGAAGACCTCAAGGCAAGGGAGTCACTTTCGAACGAACTAGATAAAACACCTGATGCTAGCGAGTCAATTCTACCATCAGACAACGACCCATTTCCTTATGACACCCCTGATAAAGATAAGGCAGATGGTGGGGACGACGCAGCCACTCGTTATGGGCTAGAATTTAGAAAAGAAGACCCGTTGACTTGGGATGATATCATGGAGTTTGCTAAACCGTCTTTAGCACTAGGCGTTGATACCCCAGAGGAATTAATTAAAAATGATCCTTTGACGGTTTGTGATGCGGTTACGTTGTGGGTTAAGGAGCTACACAATTACGGCACTGATATAATGTGCGATTATAACGATTACCCCGAGTATCCAGGCAAGATAGTTATATCTGCTTATACAATTTCCGGCTATGTGGAACAGACCAATGTAGTTAACACCGACGCTTTATTCGTTGTTCAACCTGACGGGACATTTCACTGTATTTTTGAACTATCAGATATTAATACTGATGAGGATTTAGGCAGCGAAACCAAAGACTACGATTATTTCCCATCAGGCAATGAGCTATACCGAGACTATCTAGACCTACCAATCGTTCGTTCTAATCCAGAACGATTTACGGTTGACGATGCCTATTAAATGCCTTGTCGCAGCCGATTAATCACGTCAGCAGCGGATGCATCGTCAGCAGTAAACCGCACATGACCCTGTTCACAAATCGCCAACGTATCCCGAACAACCTTTTGCTCCGACAAGGTCAGGGGACGTTCAAAGTGTTCCTGAAAGATATCCACCGCATCCGCGCAGGCGGCACCGTCATAGAGAATTTCCCCGCTGCGATTCTTAACCGTGAAACGGTCAATCATCGGGTCGCCTAGATAAGTGGCGTTCACAATCTCGCCAACATTTTGCACCAGGCTATCCACGGTCACATCGTGCGCGGTAGGCGGTGTCCACCGAGCCGGAAACCCCCGCAGCATATCCCGATAGAAACGCTCCGCGATACCCGCCAACGAAGCCAAGGGAGGAACCGCAAGCACCACAGCATGAGTTTGACGCCCCAACTCTTTGGCGCGGCGCGCAGTGTCGAGAACAGTTGCGGCATTGCGCCACGTGCCCTCAACGAGAAACGAAATCCGGTTCGCTTCTGCATATTCCACACACATCCCGACCCACGCGCCGGACACTGGGGCGGTGGCGTGGGGCATCTTCAAAGGCTCGTGGGTAATGAGATACTCGTAATCTGGGTGGTGGCGGCGAAAGTCATCACCGATGATTTCAGCAACAGTGTCAGGGGGATACTGCGCCAGGGCATAATTCTTACCTTGGGTTTTCCCAGCACCCGGCTGACCACCCAGAAAAATCGTCACCGGGTTTTCAACAGATTCAATTTTCCTGAATACATCGGGTTTAACTAACAGTTCCCATAACGCTTGCAATTCATCTGGCGTCATCACATAGCTACTAACAATTCGGAAGAATCAAGTTCCTCACGGCGTGCGTGCCATTTTTTAATCATGGCAATTTGGGCGGCGCGGTCATGAGCGCCGACCCGCGAGCGTTCCTCATCTAACTCAAATCGTTCTTGCTCGTAGCGGTCAGCTAAAGCATGGTTACCTTCTTTGAGAGCCGCAACCTGCCGGGACGAAAGCCAACCTCCCAGCATGGTCCCGGCTTCATAGAACACGTCATAGAGAACCGAATCGGAATAGTCCTCATATTCATTGCTTACCATCGCCACGTCCCCTTCCTTTTACTGACATTTTACCAGCCCCCTCTGGCTTTGTCGCTGGTGCGGTACCCCTGACGTATATTGAGCAAAACAGCATTTTCCCCGGCGCTGCCCCTCACGGGTTCGAGTCCCCAACCCCCTTAAACATTTTCGGACGGGATAAACCCGCCCGAAAATATTTGTGGACCCAGAGGGACTCGAACCCCCGACATCCACGGTGTAAACGTGGCGCTCTAGCCAACTGAGCTATAGGTCCTAACGGTTGGCGCGAAACGCCAACACAAGACTATTGAGAATAACATTTGCCACGGCAAGTTGCGAACCGACCGCCCCGAATCACTCCGAAAAAATCACGTCTCCACCACCTCTGGGCTCCCCCAGCGGCAGGCTTGTATCCGAAGGCCACCCCACTTCTTCTGCAGTTCCCGCGACAACGACTCTTTTACCGTTGTAAGGGACCCACTCTGGGGTGGTATCAACGCTATCTACGCCCGCATAATATGCGCCCACACAGAGCAGCTTCGCGGAATCGGTTTGCATACCGGTTCCATCCCCGCTCGTGCCAGTCACTGTTTGTGTCCTATCAAAGACCAGAATCGCGTACTTTTCATACTTAAAAGTCCCGCTATAGTCGGGATTTGGCTCTGGGGCACCTTGAAAACCGAGCAACTCCGCGTGGCTCATAATCCGGATGGTACCTTCAAACACCTGCTTGCCTTGGGCTTTGGCCGCTGCAATAGCCTTGGCTTTCTGATCCGCAGCCTTACCACCCGAGGGCTGCTTAGCCCCCGCAGCACCGGCCGGCCCCGCCAGCTTCTGCAAGGCGGAACGGTCCGAGACATCCAACCACTGCAGTTCGGCTCTATCTGTGTTCAAAATTGGAGTGGACTCACCAAACGTGAAGTCACAATTTTCGCTCTCTACCAGTTCGGAGCCTTGCAACACCATACGATTGCAGTACCACTGGGGATTCAAGGCGCTGCCAAGAACTTGGATAATCCCATTCCCAGCTTTACTCCCCATAATGAAGGCCCGCGTGCCTCCACCCGAGGCAACCCCATCCAGGAGGACCTTCGACGGCGCTACAAACGGATTTCCCGACCCGTCCGCGGAGAAAACTTGCACATTGAGCAGGCCATAGCCATCGTCTGCACCGAATAACAGTTCAGGAACACCGTCCCCATTCATCTCAGTCAGGGCATATTTATACGCTCCACTTGAATTATTCAGATCTAACGCAGTCAGATACTTGGCAGGGGCATCCAGTATTTCGGTGTACTGGTCAAAGGCCGTTTGCAGTTTCTGAGCCTGTGGATCCTGCGGGGCTCCCTTCTGGACTGTCGCGGTATTTCCTGCGGCCGAGGACGTCCCGGCAGCCCCCTCACCGCCGGCGGATCCCTTCCCGAGCAACGCCACCAACAAAATCATCCCGGCAACCACTAACAGTGCCAACGCAACTATGATGCCAATCAACGGCACATTGGGGTTCTTTGCGACCGGATACGCCTCTGGACGTGGGGGCGGCGTGGGGTTGGATTCAGACGGAACCGGTGCGGGTGGCATCGGGTCAGACATAACTTCCTGCTTTCTGCATGACGGTATGTTTAGATTAGCATAGCCAAAACGCCCTCTGTTACAGTCTGGCAGACGATTTTCCGCAGTCTTAGAGTCCGACCCGCACTAGGCCACCGTTTTCACCAGGACCGAGCCTTCAACAGCCGTGAATCATCGTAAAAGGCAGGTCATTTCACTCAGCGCGGCTGTGACTGGCACGGATATACTTGCTGTTTGTGTCTCATTCTCACTCGATTTCTCGGATTTCTCGGACTCAAGAGGCTTCGACGACTTCGCCCGCCTCGCGCCTGGCGATGATGGTTGCCCTAGGCTTGATTACGGTCTTGACCTTGGCAGGAGTGGTTTGGCTCTGGCCCGATTGGCACCATCTACAGGAAGTCCGCCAGATGAACTTCAGTTTTGCGACTACTCCGGGAGTTTCCTACGAACGGGCCAACATCGTGAAACTCGAACCGAAGTGTCGAGACACCGACATCGCCCCTTCTGACGTACAAAGCCACCTAGACGACTGCGTTCGCCTGACGGTGCGCCTGACCAGCGGACCGGATTCCAACCAAGTCACCACCCTGGAAACGGTCGGACCCGGCGCACATTCGAACCTAGCGCCCGGCGACACCATCCAAGTCATGCGCTCACCAGGGGAAAAACCCGGCACTTCCACCTATACTTTCACCGGCGTCCCCCACGACCTGCCGATTATCCTCTTTGCCATCCTGTTCGCCGTGGTAGTTCTGGCGGTCGCCCGCACAAAAGGAGCACTTTCGCTGGTGGGACTGGCTTTCGCGACCGTGGTGATTGTGTACTTCATGCTGCCTTCCCTGGCCAGCGGACGGCCCGGCATCTGGGTCGGAGTGGTCGGATCATGTGCCATCATGCTCATCGTCATTCACGTCGCCCACGGCATATCCATGCGGACCGCATCCGCACTGCTGGGCACCGTGTGTGGTTTGGTACTTTCGGCCTTGCTGGGCGCCATCGCGGTGAAAAGCGCGCACATTTCGGGTTACATCGACGAAACCTCCTTTGACCTGGCCGCCGCCATTCCGCACCTCAACATGAGCCAGCTGTTCGTCGCTGCCACTATCCTGGCGGGGCTGGGGGTGCTCAACGACGTGACCATCACCCAAGCCTCGGCGGTGTGGGAACTGAGACTGGCCGCCCCGACCTACACCCGCCGCGAAATCTATCAAAGTGCCATGCGTATCGGCCGAGACCACATCGCTTCGACGATTTACACCATTGTTTTTGCCTACACTGGTGCGGCGCTCTCTACGGTGATGCTCATCGTTTTGTTCTTTGAACGCTCACTCAGCGACCTCTTCACGACGGAGGCCCTCGCCGCCCAAGCCTTGCAAATATTGGCTTCCGGCTCCGCCCTCATCGCCAGCGTCCCCATCACCACCGCTATCGCCACACTGGCGGTACGCAAGCCCACCGAGCCAGTGAATGAAATTCGCGATTAAATCGGGGTTGGTGGCCTATATAACCACCTACCCCGATTTAATCCCCGATTTCTCACGCCCCCGCCTAACGACCCCGACCGACCTTGTGCACCCGACCCGAAAGAATCTCTTGACAGGCTCTAAAAAGAGTACCTAACGAAATTAGCGGTTACGTTGAGGTTTCTGTACAAAACTGCCGTATCCGCTCAGTGAAAGAGGTTTCCGATTTCGTCCTGCGGAATGTTGGGGGGACGTTTGTAGACTTTTGCACGGTTCTCAATGGTTAGGGCTACCACTACGAGCTTTTCATCATAGATTTTGCAGATGACTCGGTACTGGCCGACGCGATACCTCCACAGTCCTCGCATATTTCCGGTCAGGCTCTTCCCACTCGCACGCGGGTCGCCTTTGCTCACCACGTCATCCAAGAAGTTCCATATCCGCCGTCCGACCGACTTATCAAGTTTCTCAAGCTGTTTTTGAGCAACGATGGTGAAATATAGCGACCAGCCAGAGTCAGAATCCAAGCTCACGCTTCACCTGTTCCGCGCTGACCAAACCCAAATCGCCTGATTCCACTTTGTCCACCAGGTCAACCGCAAGATAATAATCCTCCAGGTCATCCAGATACTCTTCCAGGGCCTGACGGATATAAAAAGATGCTGGCCGGCGCGTCTGTTCGCTCAAAGCATCCAGGCGTTGCTTGGTTTCCTGTGGCAAACGCAGGCTCAACACTTCACTCATGTAAACAAGTATACAACTGTCCTTTCCCGCCGACCAGAGCGGACGAGGATTTGTACAGCGAGGCTCGACTCACCGGGCAGGTGATCGTAATTCGCGATTAAATCGGGGTTGCTGGCCTATATAATCACCTACCCCGATTTAATCCCCAATTTCTCACACCGCCACCCGTAACGCCCGACACGCCCGACAGCGGGCACAAGAAATCCCCCGTATTTTCAGCAAAAAAGAAACCCCCTGAACCGAGCATAGAGGCAGTTCAGGGGGTATTTATTTAGTAGCGGGGGCCGGATTTGAACCGACGACCTCCGGGTTATGGGTTTTAGGTGCATAGTTGCAATCATGAAAACTCTAACTTGGCAAGATGCCCTTACTGATTACACGGCGTTTCTAATCGCGAAGGGAGGGTTATAGGACAAAAATTGTTGATTTTTGATTTCTAGTAGTCCTGTCGGTATGGGGTTTGGTGGTGGAGGTCTTGCCATTGGATGGTGGTGCCCCAGACGGGTGTTCCGTTGGGGTTTGCGTATAGGGCGGAGATTGCTTCGTAGGCTGCGGTTATTTCAGGGTCTCTCGGTATGATTCGTAGCAGTTGTGCTGGTGGGAGCGGGGTCTCTGTGTGGTGGTGGCACCACCAGCCGATAGCTCGGAGTTGCCGGTTTATTCTCCAGCCTCTGTGCTCGCCGAGCATGGTTCTGAGCTGGCGGTTTACCCCGCCTTCTATGGCATTGTTCGTGGATGGGAGACTTCCGATGACTTCTCCGTCACGGTACATGTCCGCTTCCAGGAACGTGAACATTTCCCCGCTTTTCGTTAGTGTTTTCAGGGTGTTTCTGGCTTTCACGAGCCGGTCGTGAGCGTTGACCCAGCGCCCTCGCTCGTTCAAGGTTTTCTCTGCCAGGAATCCTTCGTAGCGTTTGGTCCATATGAAGAAATCTGTGACCCATTTGTCGCGTTGGTCCGGGGTTTTCACGGCGAAAAGCTGTTTCGCGAGCTGATACAGTTCCATCCCGGCCAGGGTTTTCGGATGCATGGAAGTGTAGCGTTTGGCCTGGTTGAACACGTGGAACACGCAGCGTTGTACTCGTGTTTCGAGCCAGCATTCTCTGCGTGCGGAAGCGAATCCGGTGCCGCCGTCACACACCACCATTTCCGGGGCTGGTATCTTGCCCATCAGGGCTTTATATGCCTGCCTGGACTCGCTACGCGCCACGTGCCAGCCCACGACATGCCCGTCCGCGTAGGCAATCAGCACGACCGCGATACGCCGCAGATAGATGCCATCAATATGCACGACACGGTGCACTGTCCCGTCTGGGAACCATATCGGCCATAACTCCCAGAGTTTCTCGGCCTTGCGGCGGAAAGTACGACCCTTGCCGGGAAGGTCTCGTTGCGAGGTTTTCCCCAGCAGATAGTCCAGGAAAAACCCTAAATCACGGGCAGTAGTGTCATTGATCCAACGCCCGGTCTTCCCACACTCCCGGCAACGCCAACGCTGTTTACCGTTGCTGTCGTGACCGTTTTTCAACATTGGAGTGCCGCATCGCGGGCAAGATTTCTGGTTCCTTTTCATACACCCCAGTATGAAACCGACTTTAATGCCGAAAAGTCCTTGCGGCAACGCGGAAAACCTCGGATTAAATCAACACTTTCTGTCCAACCAAAAAGTCGAATCTAAACGAGTTTCAACCCGACTTTCCCGCAAAATGGCAACAAAAACCCCGACTAAATCAACACTTAATGTCCTTTAAACCCGAAGGGATGCACGAAACGCACCATTGAAACCCGACTGAACTACCTAAACCGGATCACACACCTTGGAAGCCCCGGCGAAATCAGCGGTGAAG
This sequence comes from uncultured Mobiluncus sp., assembly GCF_963511525.1. NCBI lineage: Bacteria > Bacillati > Actinomycetota > Actinomycetes > Actinomycetales > Actinomycetaceae > Mobiluncus > uncultured Mobiluncus sp. Next base: position 17,566 of record NZ_CAUPIY010000012.1, read on the forward strand.
CCCTGCTGGAATGGGCGGCCACATTCGATTGGAAAGCCGAAACCCGCCATTCTTGCTATGCAACGCTAAGGGGCTTTTTCCGTTACCTATTCATGACCGGGCGGCGCAATGATAATCCGGGGGGAATCCTGCCAACCATCAAACGCAATCCACCCGCGCCCCGGCCAATCCCTGAAAGCCTGTACGCCAAAGCGCTTGATTCCGCCCCGCCAAAACCCCGTCTTGCACTAGAGTTGGCAGGATTTGCTGGGCTACGCCGCTCCGAAATCCCCCTAGTAAGCACTTGCGATTTAGTGGAAGATCTCCTAGGGCTTTCGCTGGTTGTACACGGCAAGGGGAACAAGGAGAGGCTTGTTCCCCTGACTGATAGGCTTGCAGTGAAAATCCAGATCAATGCAGGTCGAGCGGGGTGGGCGTTCACCAGCCAGCAAACTGGAAGCCACATTAATTCAGAATGGCTAGCGAAAATCGTGAAACCATACCTGCCAAAAGGGTTTACACTCCACTCGCTCAGGCATCGCTTTGCCACGGTATGCTACCAGCGAACTGGAGATATTCGCGCTGTACAAATGCTGCTCGGTCACGAGGATCTCGCTACGACACAACGGTATGTCCAGGTGGATGCTGCTGAAATGCGGCGGGTCATGGAATCCGCATCATGAAAGGCAAGGCGCGGGCGCGTACTGACCTGAAATAAGTTAGCGTTGGATTTTTTCCAGTTCTTTCCATAGGCGGGCGTGGGTGTCGCGCGCGTCTGTCATAAGGCTCTGAATGTCATCGTGCAGTTCGCCCTGCCTATGCCCCAAACTCTTCACTCGATCGTCCATCATGTTCACGATGTCACGCAAGGAAGTTCCATGGTCTGGTTTCATTTCTTTTGAGGCAGAGCGAGCGTATATCGCGGCGATGATGGCGGCGATACCGCTCAAAATAGCGCCGATGCCCTGCAAGTCAGGTATCCAGGCGGGCATTACACGTTCTCCTTAGGTGTGCGCGTGGGTCTGTAAGCGAGGGCTGTAGATGTTGCCAGCAATGCTCCGGCCAAAGCGATCCATAGCGGGGCATTTTGCTCGCTGATGATTCCGTAGGCGCTCAAAAGCGGGATAACGGCGGTAGCGATACCGTAAAGCCACGTTCTGATGGCGGGGGGTATCAGGTCGGTTACGGGGTTGTAGTCATTTTCATGTTCTCCCATGATTTTTTCCTTTCTAGTGGTTGGTTAGCCAGGTCTGCCAGGCTTTTACGGTTACAGCGCCCATATAGCCATCTACTGGTACGCCTAGAAACTTTTGGGTGGATTTCACAGATGCTTGGCCAAAGAGCCCGTCTACAGTCGCGCCGGTCTTGCGCTGCCAAGCCTTGATACAGGTTGAGCCTTTCGCCCCGCGGGCGACCCATTCCCAACCAGATCCCGCATTAGGCAAGTACTGTTTGTTCACGGCTGGTTGTGAGGAAATCACCCCATCAGCAGGGGTTCCTAGCTTGGTTTGCAGGGCGCGGATTGATTCGGTTCCGAAATATCCGTCTACGGCTATAGTTTTGCTGGCTCGCTTGGGCGTGGCGGGTGGGGCGCTGTCGTAGCGGGGGCGAAACACATTACAAACGACATTGAAAGAGCGGGTACGACGGCCTACCCCGCCGCGTCTGTAGGCGTAAGTGGTATTTCCCTCAATCGTGATGAGATGCGAGCCGTTGTTTGCTTCCACGATGCCCACATGGTCGGATTCGCCGCCATCCCAGTCGAAAAACACGATATCCCCCGGTTGGGCGTTGTACTTATCGACTTCCAGGCCGAGCTTTTTCATGGCCTTTATACCGGTAGGGCAATAGGCGAAGTCGCCGCCGGGCGGGATTATCCCGGCTTGCCGAAATACCCAGGTCACGAACATTGCACAGAATGGCACGCCACTCTTTCCGTAGTATTTACCGTGACGGGAAGCGTAATCCCGCCCGTACTTGGTTCCAGGCTTAGGGTCGTTCCAACGGCTGTAGCCGATTTCGCGGGCGGCAATGGTAAGAATGTCTTGGGGTTTCATGCGTTTACCTCCGCAAGGAGTAATGGCAAATTGTCTTGGGCATAGGTTCCAAACGCGTAAAAATCGAAGACAGTTGCGTTAGTAGACAAGGGGATTGGCGTGTAAAAAACATTTTTCGCACCTATAGGGAACTCATATGAATAATCTTTATATTTGTAGTAAACATAATTAGGTGATTCGTAAACTTTCCATCCTGAACTGTTTCCTGGGGGGGTAATTGAATCAAGCTGCATAAGTTTACTTTGGCAGACCTTTGAGGCGCCAACCGCCAAACTTTCTAAGCGTTTGGTGGTTGATTTATCAATGCGAAACTTAACTATGTCCAAATCGTCATTCTCGTGCCAGAAATATTGTGTGCTTGCTTTTATAGCGTCATGAATTTCTTTCCATCCTTCTGTTCCAGTAGCGTTACCGGCGTGAGTTGGTGACTGGTAGTAAGTCAGGGGAATCTCAATAATGTTGGTGGAATAGCCGGGAAAGTTAATCACTGTTCCACTAATGTTATTAAGCCGTGTTTGTGCGGTTTGAATTTCGTTGGCGTATTCGGTGTTTTTTGCGGTTTGTGCGCTGGTGTCGAGTGAGCCTTCCCGGTTCACCAAGTACTTATTGATATCTTCGGCTGTGAGTAGTTGGCCGTCTCTAAACTGCATTGTTTTGCTCCTTAATCCTGAAATACACCGATGTGCGTGCAATCTTCCCACTGATGCGCGGCAACATGACCTTGTTCCCTTCAATGCGCGTGTTGGTCGAATCAATCGCGCTGTGTTGAACAGCCAAGTAAACAATCTCGACGGAATCGGGGAATATGGCCGTCCAATCGCGCTTTGATGAAGATGCGTGTTTCGTCTCGTCGTAGTCGGTGAAATCGAACCGGTAAAGCCGCCCAGTGGGTTGCGTTGGGGGCGCGGAAGCCGTCAGAGTTTGCAGTTGCTCTTTCATTCGGTTTGCTTCGTCAATGATGGCTTGTGTCTGAGTGTCTGCTTCGTCATCATTTACCAGGAACTGATTTACATCGGCGGCGGTGAGAACTTCACCCTCTTTAAAGATTTTCGTAGTCATAGATTGGCCTTCCTCCGGTTGTGTAGATTTCGTAGGCTTTCAACGCTTTATCGAGTTTTGAGAGGCTGGTTTTTATTTCGCCCCAAATCGGTGAGAGTTGCGAGTTTAGCGCGGCTAGTTTGGCTTCATCGTTTTCCAATAGGTAGTTATTGATTTGTTCGGCGGTCAGCACATCGCCAGGTTGGAACACAATTGGTTTGGTCATGTCATCACAGTCCTTTCTTTAGCGTCTGTTAGGTATAGCCTTTGTTTCCACGTGTATGGTGTCAGCCGGTTTTCAAACGCATAAATCAGGTTTTCTATCTGATTGCCTCGGTATTCCAGCTGGCAATAGTCGAATAGATTTAAGCGAGTTAGCCGGTCGGAATCGGTAAGGGCGTTCATCTGAATGGAACTGACCTTAAGGGCTGATTCTTGACCGGGCGGGCGCGCCAAGTAGTAATCCGCGAGGGTTTGCGCTTGGGCTTCTGTGGCGCAGTAGGCGCGGGCGGTTTTCCTGGATTGACCGTAAAGGTTTGCATAGTCAGGGTTAGTTGCGGTAAAAGTTTTGGTTGCGTCCTGCCAGGACCCGTTTTCTTGTTTTGCCGTGTGGTTTTCTATTGCTACCTCGGTCAATGTTTCAGCAGAGTTGAATCCGGGGTTTATGTCCGTGTAGTAGTAGCTTTCACGTTCACTGTTGTACCGGTCGGTAAACAATGGGACTGGGCTCACGCCTTCTTCAGCCCATGCCATGTTTGCCTGGTAGTTTTGTAGGGTTGCGTGGTCTAGCTGGGATTGGCCAATAATAAACCCGGTGCGGATCATGGCTGATGCCACATTTGCTTCGTCCAGGCGGGATTCCCCGATGACAAACGGATTTTCGACTTGCCGCGGTTCTTTAGTCGCATCGCGTAGCCAGGTAACCCCGGCTGGTGGCAATTTCCCGCCGTCTAGTGGTGTTTCTCCAACGATGAACCAGGGTACTTTTTTGAATACCGTAATTTCGTTGTTTGGGTTAATGATTATGGTGCCGTCTGGGTTTACCCACCAGGCACCGGCAACGGTTGCCAACGTATCGTCCATGTAGGATGCCAGGTTGGCTTCGGCAACGGTTGAGCCCAGGGCGTTTTCTACGGGCGGCGTGCCTTCCAAGATTTTCCATTTCAGGCCGGTGTTGTCCAAGAGCCTTTCGATACGTTGCGAAAGGGTTTCAGGGGTGGCACTGCGTACACCATAGCGTTTAATGCCAGCGAGTTTTCCCACAGTGTCTACGAATTCCAGGGTGGCGACATCGTGACCCTTTGGGTCTTTCGCCGGGGTCAGGCTGAAAGATGCCAGGGTGCCGGTGTAAAGGATGCGGCGGGTGATGCGGTGATAGATTCGGCATTGCAGGCCTACACGCAATTGTGCTTTGCGCGGGTCAAAGTCTTTGATTTCGATAGTGGCGGTGCCTACCTGAGCCACTGGCAACAGTGTCGAGCCGTGATTTGCTCCCATCCTGAAGGATAAGGAGAGACCTTGGCCGAGAATGTCTTTCCAGGTGTATTCAGGCACGGTGAGTTGCAGCGTGTCCAGGTCCAGGTGGGAAGCACCAATGCGGAATCCCCCGGAAATGGGCGGGATGCCACCCAATGGAGCCTTGCCGATTCGCGATCTGCCAATAATGAATGATGGCACCATGTTCGATGTCATCATGTCGAACCCAATGAGGTCATAGGGAACCGGCTTCGATTTGTCAGGAAACCGGATTTGGACCTGAAGGCTGATGATTTTCACTTGCTTCACGCCGGTAATAGTCAATACAGGGTCAAGCGGCAAAAGGCTTTCCAGCTCTACTTGATTCGTGCCAGTATTCAGCACGGCGGTTTTATCCGCAAATACCATTCCAGCGGTTTGCCCCGCCGTGGGTGTCACGTCCAGTACTGCCACCAGGAGGTTGGAAACACCGGGTCGCATTGGTGAAAAGTCCACGCTTAGGGTGCCGGTTTCGTCCACGTCAATCAAGATTTCACCGCTAGGGCTATAGCTGTGGTGTGCGATGCCTTTCCAAGCTGAAAGGGGCGGCAAATCAACGTTTTTCCAAATCGTGTGACGCATCAGTAGCCCCTCCCGTTAGCCTCGGTGAAGCGTTGCAGGGCATCAGCAACAACCCGGCCAACTTCCATGGTGGGTGTGAGCGCGGACACATTGATGGTGATTGTTTGGCCGCCACCAGTTCCGGCTCCTGCCAGCTGAGCTTGCGGGATGATAGGAGCACCAAATTTCGCGCCGGTCACATCAGCAGCGATGTCATCCAGCAGACTGCCCAGCTTGCCACGCTGGGAATCAAGACCTTCCAAGAGGCCGGTCATAATCCATTTCCCCGCGGGGACTAGCAGTTTGAGGTCTTTAGACTTGGGCCCTTTGTGTTCCGCGATCCATGACGCGATACCGCCAACAAAATCTTTGATAGCCCCGAATCCCGCTTTGATGCCGTTTAGGAAGCCGTCCATGATGGCGCGCCCCGGTGCTGTCAGAATCCCAGCGAGGTTACCGATTGCTGCGAGGATTTTCTTTCCCAGACCCTGCACCCACTTCATGACCCCGGCGATCCCGTTCTTGACGGCGGTCACCAGGTTTTTAAAGGCCTTGCTAATCGTGTTCACTATCGCCATGAAAGCATTTCTGATAAGTTTCGGGATTGTCACAAACACGGTTTTGAATAGTATCTTTATACCGTTCAGCACGTTAGTCGCTACCGTTTTAATCGTTTTGAAAACGGCTACGAAAATGGTTCTAGCGCCTGTCCATACAGCATTCCACATTATTTTCGCCCCGGTGAGCCATGCGGTGAAGAAAGCCTTGATTGCGTTCCAAACGGTAGTGGCGAAAGCCTTGATACCGTTCCAAACACTTTGAAAGATGGCCTTGATACCATTCCAGACCGTTGTCCAAATGGCTATGTACCCCTTAATCCACGCAGTGAAGAAAGCTTTTATAAAGTTCCACACGGCGGTAGCGAAAGCCTTGATACCGTTCCAGACGCTTTGAAAGAAACTCTTTATTCCGTTCCAGCACGTATTCCAGATATTGGTTATGAATGCTAGTCCATTTTGGAAAGCGGAGGTGATACCGCCCCAGGCTCCTTGGAAAAAGCTAACAATAGCTCCCCAGATATTTGTTACCGCGCTCTTGATTGCATTCCATACCCCAATGACCGCGTTGCGGAATCCTTCATTAGTCTGCCAAGCAGTAATCAGTGCAGCTACAAGGGCGGCAATGATGGTTATTACTAGGCCGATGGGGTTAGCTGCGAAGGCTGCGTTTAGAGCAAGTTGGACTATTTTCATCCCATTGGCTGCTACTTTTGCAATGGTCACACCCGCCGCGAATAGCTTGAATCCTCCAGCTACACCGGCAATCGCGGCCGCTAGGGCTCCGAATAATGCCGGGTGTGCGGCTATTAGCGCGCTGAGGTGCTGTAAGGCTGGAATGAGCATAGATGCGATTTGCTGGATAATAGGCAGTGTTGCTCTACCGATTTGACCAATAACTGGGATTGCCGCGACCAGGGTGGGGAAAATCACAGTAGTAATGAAGTTGCCAAGTTTTTCCAGAGCGGGACCGAGCTTCTTGCCAGAGGTTTCTGCCCATCGATCGAACGCCGGCATGGCTTTTTCATTGATAAAATCCGCAAGTTTATCGACCATCGGAACTAGAGAGGTGCCTAGTTTCTCTTTGACCTGCGACCATGCCACCTTAATTTTGTCCGTACCGTTGGCGGTGGCTTTTGCTACGCCTCCAACCTGCTTTTCAATAGCAGATAGTACTAGGGCTTGTGCCTCGTGCATTTTGTTAGATTCCACGAGGGTTTTAATCTTTTCCTTTTCCGCTTCGGTAAACGTGACCCCTGAGCGAGCTAAAGCGGTAATGCCTTTGATTGGATCATTAAGAGCTTTGCCTAACTGCACCGCATTTTGTTCCGCGGTGCCAAAACCGGCAGCCCCCATATCAACAGCGGCGCGGGTGGCACGGTCAAAGTGATCACCAACGTTTCCAGCAGTGACGGCCAGCTCCTTAAAACTCATAAGCTTTGCTTGCGTGAGCTTGATTTGGTTTTGATCTACGCCCGTTTGCCTTGCTGTGACGTTGGCAAGTTTCACTAGGCGGTCAGTCACGCGCTGGGTTTCACCGCCAAATAAGCCCATAGATTTAGCAACTTGACCAATACGCGCATTTGAGGTGCCAGCAGTCTCACCGGCCTCGATAAGGGATTTCCCTACTCTTACCGCGCCGACCGCGACACCAGCAATAGCGGCGGTAGCTACGGCGGCCTTGGCTTTGATGCTTCCGAAGCGAGAACCGATATGGTTTTGTAGGGAATCAATATCTGCTTTAGCTTTCCGAGCCGAAGCAAGAATTTCAATAGTAATCGTAGGGCGACCCATGGCCTTCACCTCCAATCATTGGCTCTTCGGATGGCTTCGATTAGCGCGGTACGCTCCATCATGGTGAGGGTGTAGTATTCGCGTGGGGATATATGCACGAAAAGGGCGATTTGCGCCCAGTCATCGCTATATCCCCTGGCTATTCCCCCGCCGCCTCGATATCTGTCGGGTGAGCTTCGAGATATGCGGCAATTTTTTCGGCGTTTTCCCCTCGATTAGTCCAGCCAGGAAGGTCTTGATTTATGAGCTGCGTCACCTCATCGATACTCAACTGCTCAATATCGCTAATCTCTACTTGCAGACCTAGACGCTTGGCGATGACATACCCAAACGCGCACAGGGTGCGAGTGTCCATAGCCGTTTCATCTTGAAAATCGGTCATTTTCTTGCCGGAATATTTCTCAATAGCAGCAATTTCTCCAATGGTTAGGCTTTCAACGGTACTCATGCTCCTAATTCCTTTCTCAGAATCTTTTTTATTTCTGTCTCATAAATGCTCTTTGCGTTCCACTCAGTAGCCAGTTTCGCCTTCCGCACAAATCGTTGTGGCTTTTGCTTTTTCGTGCCATATTCCACGAATGGGGCGTAGTGAAGCGGGCGGCGGCCACCGATTTTTACCCGTGCTTTGCGCGCGGTATTAGCGGTCTTGATGGTGCCTTTGAGCGCTCCTGTGGACACTGGTGTGACTTCCCGAAGGTTTCGCGCGCCTTCGTTTGCGATTCTCTGTAGGGGTCCCTTGAGGGCATCAAGGGACCCTACAGTTTTCTTCATCTGGGTCATGGCCTTAGAAAGACCCTCGATTTTTACCCCAGATTCGGTAATGGTCGATTTCGCCATTATTTGCCGGTTCCAGTACTGCCTGAGCTGGATGCGCCGGTTCCAGTATCCCATCCGGCCCCCGCTACTTTGGCGCCAGTGGTTACCTTTTCAGGAGTGCCTTCAATCTGCCATTCGCCCTCAAAATCATAGGTGTTGGCACCAGCCGCGCCGCCAATCTTGGGCTTGCTGGCAATGGTGACCTTGCCGGTAAAATGCGGTTTGTCCGCTGCTGGGGTAGCGTTGCCATGCGGCGCATAGACGAAAGGCACGGTCTCCCCGGCATGATCCCAGATGTAGCTCCAGAATGACGTCGGATCAGTGGACTGGACTGCCTTGAACTTCAAGGTGTACGACACATCACCGGAGCCATTAGCAGCGTCCGCGAAAGTCACGGTGTCTTTATCGGCTTTGCCGGTCTCGATAAAGCACTCGGAGCAGTCAGCCCAATAGTCTTTACCATCAACTGTGAGAAGTAATTGGTTTCCCTTAATACGGGGGCTGGATTTGTAGGTCATTTTAGTTTTCCTTTCGATAATCGGATTCAATATTGATTTCATAGGCCAGCATTTGCTGACCATCAGGGGCTTGAAGCACGTAATGGCCTTGCGCGGTCACGTCCAGGTTTTCCACGGCTTCCAGTACTTCATCCATGAGCGCGTCAAGGCTCTCGACCTGAATGCCGAAATCCCCGGCGGGGGCGACAACGGCGGTCACTTTGAAGCTGATGGCGTATTCACCGAAGACTTCCCCGGATTCGATGCGGGGCGCTGTGTCGATGATTACGCACGGTGCTTCAAGACGTTCAGGAACGTATGGGTATACTTTGAGGCCTTGGGATTCGAGGACTTCTGTCAGGTCAGCGCGGGCTTGGGCAATCATGCGACCACCATCTTCAAGAATGGAGCCAGGGTAGCGCGGGCTTGAGCAAGCGGATCAAGCCGTAGCCGGATGGGGCTGGTTCCATCCAAATCAGCAAAAGCCTTCACCCCGTTAGGCGCAGATTTCCGCGCATACAGGTCAGCAGCTGTATCAAGAACCGCGCGTTTCACGATAGCTTCGGGCGGTGGTGTGCTCTCACGGGAATCCTGCAAGAGCACACCAACCAGGCTTTCAGCCTCGCTAATGCACGCTTCCAGCGCTTGACTGCTGGAGCTGGTTCCACCGAGATACTCGGAAAGCTCCCCCGGCTCTACCTTCGGAATCATCTTTAGGCACCCACCAGTCCATTCACTGGTACTAGGCAACCGGGCATTTCAGCAGCGAACGCTGCATAGAAATACACGCTGAAATCCTTAGACAAGTTGAGAATATTCTCATCTTGTAGCCGTACCAGCGAGCTCATATAGGAGCGGATAGCCAGTTTATTCTGGAATACCGCCGAAGCCTTGGTGGCATCAGTATCAAGCACTACCGGAATATTTAGCAACGCACCCTTGAGACCCGCAGCGGTCAGAGTACCGATAGTGTTTTGGCCGCCTTCATTCTCGGTCATCATCGGGCGGCCATCTTTACCTTCCAGTTTCGCTAAGGCCTTGAAAACGGTTTTATCCACAATCAGGTTATCGATGGTCAGGCCTTGCTCTTCAAAGATAGAGGCTGCATCAACTACTTGATCGACCCAATCGCTCCAAGTCATAGTGGCTAAAGCCTTGCCTGTGAGCTTTTGCGGTGCTGCCGCGACAACGCCGTCATAGGTAGAATGGAATTCTTGCCGGGCGGTCTTACCTGCTGCGATAGCCATAGCACGCAGGTGGTGGTCAAGAATGCGCACGTGGCCGCGCTCGATTTCTTGCCGGGAAAGCGTGGTAGCGCCGCCAAAGGTAGAAATATCCGTGGTTTTCGTCTCCACGCTGACATTGCCCATTACTAAGTTGTCGCCTTCCTTGGCTTGCTTAGCAACCTTGATGGTATTGCTCTTGAGCTGGGCATATTCCAGGGTAAAGCCCTCAGCCGGTAGGTTTCCGGTGGTGAATAGGGTGCGGATTCCCGCGCCTTGGTCTACCAGGCGGGTCAGGTCTCCTACCCATTGCGGGGTCAGCACGGTATCGGCACTGGTGCCACCGCTGTAGGCGCGTTCTTGGATGGAGCGCAGCGCGGCTTGATCATCCTCGTTGCCGCCTAGCGCGGATTTGATGAATGCGGCAGCGCTACGGGTATCGGGCGCGGCCTTGGTGGGTTCTTGCCAGGGCGGCGTAGTTTTCAGGATTTCCACGCTGCGCGTGAGGTCTTCGACGCTAGCGCGCAGCTCGCGCAGGTTATCGGTTTCCACGGGCGCGGCCTGGGATTCTTTGGTTTCGTTGTGCATTATTATCTCTTTCTCTTGTTTTTGTCGGACTTTTTCTACAGTGGCGTTTTCGTAAGCAGGGAATGGGGTTAGGGATACTTCCATGACTAGGGCTTTTGTGATGGTTCTGTGGTAGCCATCTTCTTTTTCGACTTCGTCGTATTCGAGGGCGTTAAATCCGATTGATAGGCCGGTGTACACCCCGGCGCGGGCGAGTTCTAGGGCTTCATCCCCGGCAGTAGTTTTTGCGATTTTCCCGGTGATTTCCCACCCTTTTTCTGTGTCGCGCCCGGTTAGTGTTCCGATAGGTTTGCGGTGTTCGGCAAGGAGCTTGCACCCCGCTTTTGGAACAGTGATAGCGCCGGGTGCTACGCGTTCAAAGAATCCTTCCCATATCTCGGTTTCTTCATTGAATGGAACGGCGAGGCCTGTTAGTTCACGGGCTTCGAGATTGGTCGCTCCCAGCGTGGCTGCACGGTATTCCAGGTCATTGTTCATCTTGATTCTCGCTTTCTTGCTGATTTAAAGGTGGTAAACCCTCGATTCCACGGACCTCATCAATGGTGAGGAATCCTGCATTTATACCGATTTGGTGGGCTTGATAGCGGCTCAGCGTATCGGTACGCAATAGCGCATCGAGATTGAAGCGGGCGGTAACTCCGCGCGGTAGAACGTCAGTAATCGCAACCTCGATTTCTCGCAGATAGGCCATTAGCGTCCATTTGACCATCTGCAAATCCTCTTGCTGGGCGTTAGCGTACGTTGTAGAGCTGCCATCTAAGGGTGCGAGCATGAGCCGCGCGGGAATACCGAACAGGCGCGCGATTTGGGTCACATTGAAATTTTGGGTTTCAAGAAATTGGATCTCTTCGGGCTTCAGCGAGAGCACCTGAAACTTGGTGCCCTTACCTAGTACCGCGATGCCCTTGCCGATGCCCTGGGTGGTGTTCCATTCATCGCGGGTTTCTTTTGCTTGCGCCTGGGTAATCTGCTGCTCTGAGGTCAGAATACCGGTCGGGATTCCCCCGCCTTTCACCAAAGATGAAGAATACTTAGCTAGATCGAGCGCACCGGCTAGGCTTTGCCGTGCTGCTTGAATAGGACCAAGTCCCTCCACTTGACCAGCGACCGTTAGCAGTTTCAGATGGCAGATTTCGCGTGATGAATAAATACGCCCGCTATAAGTGAAATCAATGATTTTGGTTTGCGGGTCTTGCTTCGGTGTCACTTCCAAGGGCGGCAAAACATCGAGGGTGAGTACTTGACCAACTTGGTCGCGCGTAATCAGCCAATAAGCATTGCCGCGCTGCGCTAGCGAGGCTACAGTTTCCACGATGAACCGGGACTGGGTGGAGCCTATATTAGGGCGGCGCACTAGAGCGGGCGGGGGCTCAATAAGTTTATCTCCACGCCAGGCATCGATAGTGAGCTGTTTGGCTGCTGTTTCCAAAATAGATAACGCCCGGTAGACGGCTTCCAAACCCATAGCTTGGCGCGGAGACACGGTAAGGAACGCTTCACGCGGCGGGGGTAACACCGCCGGATTCGTAATCACATTTTCGCGTCGGAATGGAAACCATCTCATATTTCCATGTTCCGAAAGTTAATGACTATTTGCGTTTCGGCTGGCCAGGCCGCGTGTCACGCGAGAGACCTGGTCTCGCAATGACTATTTGCGTTTCGGCTGGCCAGGCCGCGTGTCACGGGGATGTCTTTGGTCTTTCCGGCGTGATGTGTATTTGTAGGCAGCGATGCGCGCGGTTTTCCGGGCTGGATGCCAAGCGGCCTCATGTCTCATTATGGCCTCATAGGCTTGCTCAGCCGTGGGAAATATTTGCGCCCAGCCGCAAGGGCATTTTGCAACATGACTGCAAGAGGAGGAATCTACCCAAACAATTTTTCTCACGAGTTCACCTGCTTTTATAGGAAGATTTGAGGTCTGGAATCAAAATTGAGAGCACCATAGGCAGCAGCTATGGCAGCCCTGGCCGCGTCCACGGGACCGGCGCAGTGCCTCGGTGATATTGCCTGACCACCTGAGATCGGTTTCATTACAGCATTAGCAAAGGCATCAACGATTTCGCTAGTACCGTCATGATGAATTTTTCCATCGCTGATGCGGGCGAAAAACTCACTATTAGCGGAGGCGTATTCACGCGGGCGCAGGGCATAGATCTCCCTTCCTGAACGGCTCAGCGCTTCGATAATGGGGCGGTTATCGCCGGAATCATCCACGACTACCGCCATAGGGGCGAGAGTTTCTTGCAAATGGGTTATGGCTTTTTCTACCCAGGCCGCCCCTGCCTTTGACACTAGGCGATGAACACGCACATTTTCGCCTTCTTGCCAGGCTGCATAAATGGTTGCCCCGGTACGTCCAGCAGCTATATCGAAGCCAATAGATATATCTGCCGGGATGGATTCGGGCGCTGTCTCTGCCAGCTTTTCCCAGGCTTCCAAATCCACGATCGAAGTTTCGGCTGCTGTCGGCCAAAGGTTCAGATATGAGCGGCGATAAAGATGGTCAGGCTCATTTTGAGCCAAGGCTCGAATCTTCCAAAGCTCTTGCGTGTACCCGATGGCGGGATGGAAAGCTAGAGCCTCATCGCTGCGAAGATTGGTAGCCGCTAACTGTTCATCCGCGCTCCACTCGAAAAATGCGGTGGTGGTTCCGGGATCATTTACCGCTTTGCGGCCTTTATCGATCAGGGAACGCAGCCATTCTGAGCGAGTATCACCGGCCGTTGAGATAATCCATACTTGTGAATGCGGGATTGTCAGCCCTACCGGGTTGAACGCGGCCATGAGATCATCACCGCGAGCCTGGTCGAAAGCCCAGGCTTCATCTACCACTACCAGAGGGCTGGTTTTTCCGTGAATCCCCTCCACGGTAGGGGCGAAAGGCATAATCATTGATTCCGTTCCTCGGAAAACAATACGCTCGTTTCCAGTACCTTCAAGTACTTTCACGCGAGGTTTACCATCAGGTGCCATGCCCATTTCTTTTCTGAGCTGCTTAGCGAGCTCACCCCATTTTTCAACCGCATCTTTGCGGGTCTGAGCCGTGTAATACACCTGGCAACCCGGGTTAGCTTGCGCAACGGCTGCCATAAGCGCCTTGATAAGCGTGGTCTTTCCAGATTGGCGTGGCACTGTGACGACCACTGTCTGATAGCGGGCGCGTTCAGGGTGCTCTGCTTGCCTTTCTCCAGCAACCTCAGCCACGAGCTTTTGCCAAGGCATCAATGGCGTATTGAGAAATTGCGCTACCAGTTCCACCTGTGCGCCGGTGGTGGGATTAGCCGTATTCCTGGCAGTAGCGTATTTAGGCTTCGACATTTTGACCCGATTCCGCATTTAGCTGCTCCAAGAAAATCTCATAAGGATCGATTACATCTCTGGTGGAGGTTTCCGGTAAGCACGTCAGCAGCTCTTTGAATTGGCCAATCATGGTGACGTGGGCAATGGTCTTTTTCCGAGCCGCGAAAGCCACATCTAGCTCATGAGCAAGTGAATACAGCAGTTGAATCTCGGCAGCCATACCCAGCTCTTGCTCATCTGTAAGGTTTAGTGCTTCAATCTTGGCTTTTACCGCCTTGACCATGGCATTGGAGGCCATGAAAGGATCCCCTAGGCCAGGTAACTCTGGCTGCCAACATTCATTCTCTTGCTTTTCGCTCATATCTTTTTCCTTTTCCATCGTTTCGTTGGTATTTAGCCGTTTTTTTGGAGAGTTCCGAAGATAAATAAAAGTGGGGGGCTGGTCTGCCTGGAGGGGTAAATCAGAAAAAACCGGCTGGGAACAGCTGCGGGTCGTAGACGGTGGGTCGGCGCGGTCGGCGCTTTGCGCCCCGTGCAGAGTTGCAGCCTAGGTGGCAGGGTCGGAGATTTTCAATAGCATCGCTACCGCCCTGGCTGCGGGGTAAGAGATGCTCGACAGTAAGCCGTTTTGGGTGGTTGTGCCCATAGAGCTGCTCATTGGAATAGGCCAAATCAATCGGCTCTTTACAGTAGGTACAGCGTAGGCCGTACACAGAGACTGCCAATCTAGCCAGGTCACGAACCTTTCTGCCTCCCCAGCTCATGACCGTACTCCAGCTCTATCTTTCTCACACTGCTGTTTCAGCCAGTCGAGACTGCTGATACCAGGATGTTCATACTGCCAAAGTTCACTGGTACGGCGGTGCTCCTCGGCGGTGATCCTGTCTAGTTCTTGCTGGTTACGCCTTGCTCTAGCATTGCGCCAGGCTTTGCGCCGCTCCTTATTCCAAGGCTTACGAGCTTGTTCATCATTGCGACTGTCCTGTATTTGATGGCAATGCGGGCATGTATTCCCATCTTTTAGATAGCCATGGTCACAGAGCAGAGCGTCAGCATCTTCCATTGGTTCTTCCTTTCCTACAGCCCAGGCGGGCGGGGGTGTCGTGGTGTGTCTCTCTCTCACAGCGCTGGGCGCTGAGAGAGAGACACTACAAAGGTCAGCACTCAGTTCCGTATGGCGTGACCTGCGGATATTAGCGTCTTGCTTTTTCAGCAGAGCCAGCCGCCGGGCTGTAGCCTCCCGGCGCGCGGCCCATGCCGCCTGTCCTTGCTTCCATGCTTGGCGCACTAGGTCGAGTAGGACATGGCGCATTATCTGCACGTGTCCAGGTTTCGGCTTGCCTTGCTCGATGAGACCACGCTGCCAATGGATTAGCCCCAGTTCTTCCAGGATGTATAGGCAGCGTGCTGTCCATTTCTCCGATAGCCCCGCCGATTGCGCTACCTGCCAGACCGTGACATCCAGCCCTTTGCGGGTATGCCGGGCTACTAGCGCCCCGAGCGTGGAGCGCACTCCCTGCCATTCGGCACCTGCCAGAGCACCCCAGCCACCACGAGCAAGGGAACGATATAGCACGGGTATAGGGGTTTCAGCTGTTAGGCTCATTTGCGGCCTCCCTTCCATTGCGTCTTCTTTAGGCAAAGCTCGGTCAGACCGTTGTAATTTGCTAAGTCAGACTCAGCCAAATGCAGACTTTCTAAAATTTCTGTTTCATCAGGTATGAGCTTTTCCAAAGCGGTAATAACTGTATGCAGAGATTTCTTAGTTTTAGTGAGCCCTTCAAGCGAAACAGCGACCCCGGCAAGGGCATCGAGTTCATAAGGGCGCTGTCTCCACGGTATTTTCGACATTCAAACCACCGCTTTCATGTATGCCTGTGAAGCCCAAATGAACCGAAGCATAGTTTTAAACTGACGGTGAAGGTAAGCAGTTGAATCAGTAGTAGGCATCTGCTCAACAAGAGCGGTCATTGCCTCGACTTTTTCGCGAACTTCAGCCAACGTAACTGCCAGCTGATCCAAGGTATCTTGCGTTACTGATTGCATGATTCCACCTCATCGTCCAGCACAGCTTGAGGATCTCCGCCGCTGTTCAGCTCCAGAATCGTATCCAGAACCGCATCCAGGGCACCCACCGCTAGTTCGTGAGCACGGCCAGCGCCGGGTATTTGGACCAGCTGAAATAGGGCTGCTTCTATCTCAATATGTGCCGATTCCAAATTCGATAGGGCAAGATTTTTCCGTTTTACCAAACTATTCATAGCAATCTCCTTGTAGATTTAATTCATGGGAATTTTTGATGGACTTCGCCAAGCCTGGGCTGAGGCGGGCGAAAAGGTAGAACAGGACGCGAAAGCGAAAGCTCGCCAGCGCGGCGCGCAACCGATTAACTGGGATACGTGGGACAAAGGTCGCTATGTCGCGGGCGTTACCTTCAGGCAAAAGCAAATTAAGCTCCTGCTTGCCAGTGAGGGCATGAGGGGCGATCCACAGCGCGGGCAAGCATTTTTCCTTCAAGGGATTATCAAGCCAGAGCCTACGAACCCCAAGGATTCCGGCGCGATTGCGTGCATATCCTCGGGAATCCAATTCGGGTACATTCCGAAGGAAGGTCAAGCCGCGATTCGAGCACGAGCACCCAAGGGAAACAACTGGACTGCCAAAGCCACGTACGCCTTTTGGCCAAAAGAGGGCACCTGGGTAGCCAAATACTGGGTTTAGCACGGTCTAGCCTTCCTCACAAAGCAGAGCGGGGTCATCAATGACCACGCTGTCTGCATGATGCCCTACCGCGATTCCAGGAATTTCCACACCAGCGTCCTGCAAACGCTCAATTTCGTTCAGCTTCCACGGCGTAATTCCCAACATCCGACGGTTTAGCCAAGATTGTCTAAAGTGCTGCTGACGTGCAAAGTTAGCCTGCGAAATGCCTTGATTATCAAGGTGGGCTTGCACTGCATCTATGACCATCGCATTTAAGTTCATGCCCTTACGTAATCATTTTAAGATTAGGTAAGTCAAGCGACACTCCGACGACCTGAATCATAAAGTCTTGAAAGCTAATCAATTATTGATTAGAATCAACGTATGACAATGACCTTAGTTCCACCTACCACGCACAGCACAGCCGACATCGTTGCTTCCAACATCCGAGCTGAGGCGGCGCGCCTCGGTTACACGCAAGTTGAGTTCGGTCGTGCACTAGGCATAAGCCAAAACCAGATAACCCGGCGCTGGAAAGGCGTAATTAACTGGCAACTCGATGAGCTTGATGACGTTGCCGCGCTCCTGGGTCTGACGGTCACCGACCTAATAACCCCACCTAGAGGCGGTTTAGGGTATGAAAAGGGCCCCGGTGCAAAAGCACCGGAGCCCTTCGGAGCAGTAGCGGGGGCCGGATTTGAACCGACGACCTCCGGGTTATGAGCCCGGCGAGCTACCGAGCTGCTCCACCCCGCGTCAAGCGACCCGTACACTTTACCAGTTCTGAGGTTTTACCTCAACTTGGAGGGCGACACGGGTCGGGGTCACAAGCCCGTTACGGCACTTCCCGGGTCCGCTGGCGGTTTTCCGCGGCCGGCCCTTACCGCGTCAGCTAACGGATTTCCGGGGTTATGGACGGGCGCTGGCGGCCGCGAAGACTTTCACCTTGGGACTAGCCGCGTAAGCCTTCACCTTGGGGCTGGCCGCCGGGGTCGCTGCGCCGCTGGGCTGGGTAGTTGGCTGGACACTCGGCTGAGCACCTGACGTGTCGGCGGGATTCGCCGGCTGGGTCGCACCCGAAGCCCCGGGCAGCCCACCGCCTACGGTCAAAGCCTGCTGCAGCTGTTGCTTCAGCTCGGTTTGCGCCTTGCCGTAGGCTTCCCAATCGCCCGCTTTCATAGCCGCGTCCGCGTCATCCATCGCCTTGCGTGCGCCCTGCAGAGCCGCCTGGAGCTGCTGCTGAGGCGTCAAACTCGGTTCGGCGGGGTTCTCGCCATTGCCCTGGGCACCGGCTCCTGGCACTTCATTTTCGGAAGTCTGCACCCCGGCGTCTCCGCCAAAGAGCTGATCGAGGGAAGCCTGCAGAGTCGGGGCGAATCCAATCTTGTCCCCGAAAGACGTCAGCACGAAGCGCAGCAACGGATACGTGGTACCGGATTGGGCCTGGACATAGACCGGCTGGACATACAGCAGGCCGCCGCCGACCGGCAAAGTCAACAGATTGCCACGAACGACCTCGGTGGACTGCTGAGACAGCAGGTTCAGGGTTTGCGAAACCGTATCGGTGGTCTTGAACTTGTTGGACACCTGGCCCGGACCGGGAACCGCCAGGTCCGAAGGCAGGGACAGCAGCCGCAGCTTTCCGTACCCGTCACGCACCTTGCCGGGCTTTGACCCCGTTTCCGAATCCACCGTCAAATACCCGGTCAACACGTTTCGGTCTGACTGGCCGTAGGGAATGTAGGTAGAGTACAGCGAGAACTCGGTCGATTCCTGACCGGGAGCTTTCATGGTCAAGTAGTAGGGAGGCTGCAACGCCGACAGGACGGTTTGCGAACCCTCGTGAGTCGGGTCGTCGGGCAGCTTCCAGAAATCCGAACCGGAATAGAACGAACGCGGATCGGTCGTGTGGTAGCGCGCGATGAGGTTTCGCTGTACCTTGAACAGGTCTTCAGGGTACTTAAAGTGCGCCATCAAATCGCCGGAAACCGAACTCAGCGGCTCAATCTGGCCGGGGAACACTTTGCCCCAAGCGTTGACGATGGGGTCTTTCGCGTCCCACTGGTACAGGTGAACCGAACCGTCATAGGCGTCAACCACGGCTTTCACGGAGTTGCGCATGTAGTTCACGTTATTCATGACTTGGTAGCCGTAGCCGATGTTGCGCGAATCGGAGATGGAAGTGTTCAAATCCATGTGGTTTGAATACGGGTAAGAGTTCGAGGTCGTGTAACCGTCAACGATCCACACCACCCGTTTCGGAGTTTTCGGGTCGCCGTCCATGTCCACCACCGCAGGATAAGCCCGCGAATCCAGGGTCAGGTACGGAGCGACTTTCGCCACGCGCTGTTCGGGGGAACGGTAGAACAGGATTTGTGAGGAGCTATTGACCTGTTGAGAAAAGAAAATCTCAGAAGAACGGAACTTGAGGGCATACATCAGCCTCTCCCACAAGTTGCCCACGCTCGGTCCGCCTTTACCCGTGAAAGTGTTGTTAACGCCCTTGTCCTGAGTAACATCAGAGGGGTAATCAAACTCCCGTTTCGGCGCACCCTTCGGCGCCCCCACGATGGAATAATCCGGCGAGAACTGGCCGAAGTAAATCCGCGGCTCGTACTCGCCCAGCTCACCCTGGGAGGGAATACCTTTTTCCCAGAAGGCCGGGGAGCCGTCCCCTTCGACCTTGGAACCGTAAGCGGTGACGACCCCGAAGCCGTGGGTGAACACGGTGTGCTGGTTGACCCAAGACTTTTGAGAATCGCCCAACTGGTTCGTATCGAGCTCTCGCACCGCAATCACGGTGTCTTGAGCCTTACCGTCAATGGTGTAGCGGTCCACCGCCAGGTTGGAGGCGAAACGGTAGTATTGCCGGTTTTGTTCCATCTGGCCAAAAGTGCGGGACACGACCGAGGGGTCCAGCAGACGTATCGAGGCGGTAGACTCGCTGTCCGAGCGGAGCTGGCCGGCGGTCGCCTCCGTGGTCGCTTTGTAGGTCTCTTCCTTTACGTCAGCGATTCCGAAGGCGTCTCGAGTCGCTTTGATGTTGTGAGCGATGTAGGGCGCTTCGAGTTCCTGGGCGGACGGATCGACTTGGAACCGCTGCACCAGCCACGGGTAAAGCCCGCCCACCAGCAGCGAGGACAGCACCATGACGCCGACCCCGGTAGCGGGAATGACCCAAGACTTCCGAAATGCCCCGATGATGAACAACACGGCGATGACCAGGGAAATCCCCACCAAAATGTTCTTGGCGGGCAGGACGGCATGAATATCGGTGTAGGACGCTCCCGAAAACTTATCGTGCACCCCCAGCAGCAACACGAACCGATCCAGATAGTAGCGCAGACCGATGATAGCAGCCAGGATAGCCAGCAAAACCGAGATATGAATCCGGGTGCGGTTGGGAATCTCAGCAATCCTTGTGGACAGGTTGCCCTGCAGGTAGTAGCGGGCCAGGGTAAACAGCCCGGCGGCCACCACCACATAGAACAGCAGGGTGGTCAGCTCGGAAAACACCGGCAACGAGAACACAAAGAATGAAGAATCCCTTGCGAAAATGGGATCTTTGACCCCGAAGTTACTCCGGTGGAACCACGCCGCGAACAGCTCCCACTGCGAAATCAACGGGGTGGCCACCATCAGACCCACCACCAGCGGCAAAACCACAATCAAAAACCTGCGCCACGGCTGCAAAGTATCGTGCAGGGCAGCCACCGCGGGACGCTCGGAGCGGCGGGTGGCACGCCGGAATTCTTCTTCCAAGTCCGCGGTGTCAAAGACGGTGTCGAACTCGGCGTCCAGGTCGATGATTTTTTCCGAACCATCGGCTTTATCGGCGCCTTTACTGTCCGCCGATTTTTCCCCGGGATAGAGCGTTTCGTCACTCGGCTGATCCGGTTTTTCCTGTTTACCGGCGTCTGGGGAAGTTTTTTCGCTCTCACGCTGAGCCTTGCGTTTCGCCGCGTCCATCTTGCGTTCCGCGTTGCGGCGTTTCTTAGCTTTGCCCCGCTGCAAAGCATCAGGGCTTGCCTGCCCCGCAATCATCAAGTTCACCCAGGTCACCACGGCCGCCAGCAGCATCGCCACAACCACCAGGCCAATGCGCCAACCCCAGGCTGTCAACACCACGGAAATCCGCCCCAGCTGCTGATACCAAGCCAGTTCTGCCCAAATCCGCGACATGACGCCCACCACGGCGATAAGCACCACGATAATCGCGATGACTATCCCCAAAGTCTTGTTTCCGCCCTGGGGACCGGAATTCGCCCCACCAGCGGCGGGACGCGGCATACGGGGCGGCTGCATTCCGCCCGGACCGCGCGAGGCGCCCCCCGGAGGACCGGCGAAAATATTGCCAAAGAACGAACCGTTGGAGGGATGCCCTGTACTCACTTAACACCTCAGTTTCGAATCGGTTACTCAAGTGCCATCTTTCCACAAAACCCCGGTGTTCTTCCATTCGGGAGGTTTTTTCGCCCCCACTTCCCGCTCGCCTAGCCAGTTCCCCGAAGTTTCAACTTTCGATGGGATAATGGAAATCATGAGTGAACCAAGCAACCCTTTGACGAACTTTCCCGCCGGGACCGTAATGGGCATGTCCTTTACCCCCGATGGGGACGCCCACCCGAGCCCTGCCGGGGATGAACCCACTCCGTCGGCTTCTGAACAGGTTCCCGTCCCGGCTGAGATTCCCGCGATTGTGCGGGTGGTGTGGGAGATTGACGCCCACGCCGAGCCACTGACAGGCCCGCAAACCGGTCAACTCTTTACTCTGCACAAGACCGGGGAGGCTGCCGAAATGTTGACGGGCCGGGCTCCGGATGAGCTGGTCGCAGAGATGCGCCACACCGCCGAATCCTACCCGGAATCGTTGACGGCACTGCCTTTCCAGCTGCCCGATGATGGTTTGGATTTCTTAGCCCAGTTAGGACGCGTGGTGTGGAGCGACGAAATCGAAGGCGTGGCGGTGCTCTATGAAACAAACGCGATGGTGACCGCCGCAGACTTGGCTGATGCCCCCGCTGACCCCCAGGAACGGCAAGCCTACCTGGAGAAAAAGACTGCCGGTCAGGAACGGTCCCGTTTTGTCGTGGCCGCTACCCGCACCGAAGCTTGGTCGATTGTTCACCCGCACTTCGACACCGACCCGGAGCACATTGAGCAGGGCCCGGCCTTGGTCGCGGATTTGTTGCAACTCATCACCAACGGCATCAACGGCGAGCCCAGCCCTGCCTCTTGACCTTCCCTAGCGCTGACCAATCCCGGTCTAGTGCCTGCTGGAACGTCGCAGCGTGGCACTGCGACGGGGCCAAAACGGTGCCAGGAAGCGGCACGCCTCGCGCTCTTGGGCGGCTCCGTCGCGACGGGATTTGGCAAAAGATACGATGAGGCGGCTGCGCGCCCGCGTCACCCCGACGTAGCACAAGCGGCGTTCTTCCTCGATGGCCGCGGTGGTTTTGGCCAGGCTAATAGGCAGCAGCCCTTCGCTGGCTCCCGCCAGAAACACGGCTTCCCACTCGAGCCCTTTTGCCGAGTGCAGAGACGCTAACGTCACTCCGCCTGGTTCGTCCTCCCCCGTGTCTGTCCCGCCCTCCGCGGTTCCTCCCGCGAGGTTCGTGACCCGGTCCTTGATTACGAAAGGAATTCGTTTCGCCCCCAGAGCCACCCCGAACAGCGCGGCTTGAGCGTTGGTGCGGAACAGCACCGCAATCTGGCTGGGTTTCAGGCCCTCCGTCAGCAGGCCTTGAATGCGACGCGCAATTTCCTTGGCCTCAGTTTCGTCGTCTGGCGCCGCGAACCAAGACACCGCCGGGCCAGCTTCGCGTTGGGACACCAGCCGGACGGTACCCCCCAGGGGCTTTCCCTCCGCCCCTTTGGCCTGGGCCAACACCTGATTCGCCAAGTCCACAATCTGAGGGGTGGAGCGATAGTCCCGGATGAGTTCCACGACTTTGGCTTCGGGATAGGTTTGGGTGAACTCGGTCAAATATTCCGGGGTGGCGCCGGCAAAAGAGTAAATGGTTTGCGCCGCGTCCCCCACTACCGCCAGGTCGCGACGGCGTCCCAGCCAGCTCATTAACAGGTAATTTTGTAGCGGCGAAACGTCCTGATATTCGTCCACCACGAAGTAGCGGTACTGGTTGCGGATCGCCCGCGCCACGTCCTCGCGCTCATCCATCATGCCCGCGCACAGCAGCAAAATATCTTCAAAATCCAGCTGTCCGGCCTCTATTTTCACGTCCTCATAGGCGTCCAGCAGCTGCGCAACCCGCTCGGTACTCACATCGGCTACGGCTTCGCGTCCTGCCGCCCGCGCAGCCGCGGCGTAGTGCGACGGGTCTACCAGCGAGACTTTTGCCCACTCGATTTCCCCGGCCAACGCCCGCACCTGCACTTTTCCGAGTTCCAGCCCCAAGCGCACCCCCGCCGCCGTCACCAGGGTCGCTTTCAGACCGGTTAGGTCGGGCATAGTTCCCCCCATAACCTGCGGCCAAAAGTACCTGACCTGGGCCAACGCTGCGGAATGGAAGGTGCTCGCCCGGACCTGTCCCACTCCCAAGCCTTCCAACCGGGTTTTCATCTCTGCCGCGGCTTTTTGGGTAAACGTCAACGCCAACACGTTTTCGGGATTGACCTGTCCGCTGCGCACGCCGTAGGCGATGCGATAGGTAATCGCGCGGGTTTTCCCGGTGCCCGCCCCCGCCAGCACGCACAGCGCCCCGCGCTGGTGCTGGGCGACTTCGCGCTGCTGTTCGTCCAGTTCATCGAGCAGTTCGGCGGCGCTGAGTTCCGCGACGGACGGCGCAGCGTGGGGTTTGGTGTTCACGTTTACCTCCTCTCGATTCCGCGTTTCATTGCTTCCCCAAGTTTCCCACGCCGGGCGACACCGCACGAAACCGGAGGTCTGTCCAGCGCAGATACGAAGTTATCCACAAGTGCCGGATTGTCATTTGAGTTTATTATATATCTTTTGAGATGCTTTGAATAGAGGTGAGAGGTTATGAAACTTAATGAGGGTATTCACTTGGTTAGGCTGCCTGATGGTTCAGTCGAGCTGTGCGCCGGGCTGGAAACCATGTTTTGTTTTCCGCGATGTTCCGAAAAGGAGTTCCAGCTACTGCAACGCCTGGTGGTGGGCTGTACCCGCCCGGATTTGTCTGACTTCGCCAAAGCCTGCCGCATTCCCCTGACCAAGGTTTCGGAAATCCTGCGAACCTTGGTCGACGCCGAGTTGCTGCAGCTGCGCAGTCCCCGTCTGCACGGCGGGCCCGACGACGGTTTTTGGTCACGAGTGGGGGGCGCCAAGATGCGCCGCGCCTACCGACATCGCCAGGAAAAGTGCGTTTCTCTCAATCGCGCCGACCGTATGGCTCAACTGCTGGCCGTGGAACTGGGCGCCGCCGGTATCGGCAAGATTCAAGTCCCCGCCACCACCCGCAGTACCGAACCGGACTTGGAAACCACTCTTGACCCCCGACGCACCATGAAAGAACTGGTGGAACGACGTCTGCGACACGCCGCGGTGACGACCCGGCGAATCTCGGTGGACTTGGCGGTGCTGTTCAGCTGGGGTATTCCCGACCCGGTAGCGGCGCAAAAAGCGATGCAGTCCACTCAGCCGTTCCTGGCGGTGGTGGCGGGTCATGATTTTGTCGAGGTCGGGCCGCTGGTCGTGCCCGGTCTGACGCCGTGCACGTCCTGTATCGCCCTGCACCAGGCCACAGAAGTGGCGCACCTGGCAGAACGCGCCGCAAACCTGCACTGGGCGGCGTTCCCGCGAGTGGAAACGGCATTGGCAGGAGCGGGGGCGGCGCTGGCGGCGACGCAAGCCTTGGCGTTCCTGGATTGCCGCGCCCTACACCCCGGAGATGTCACGCGTATCTCGGTGGATGGAACAATCACGACCAGGCACTTTGAGTCTCACCCGGAATGTGACTGCAGCTATCTTCCGTTCGATCTCGACGTACCCCCAGAACCGGCGTTTGCGAAGCGGGCGCGCGCGGCGGCAGCCGCCTGACTAGGCTTCAGGAGCGGGATTCTCTGGGCTGTCCGGATCCGTCCCGTGCCCGGAACCGTCGGGCGAATCGGTGTCGGGACGGTCTTGTGACACTTCCGCGTCCCCCTCCGAATCGATACCGGGCTCCAGCCCTTTGGCGTATCCCAAAGTCCCTTGCAGCATGGCCTCCAAATCGGCCTCCAGCTGGTCTTTCGGACCTTCTCCGGCTAGGCGGGCCACGAACTCGTTGGGGGCGTCGAAGTCGCTTTCCTCCGGCAGCAAGTCCGGGTGATCCCACAAGCCTTCCGCCCCGGCTTCCCCGAGCTTGGCCACCAGTTTGGACCACAAGGCGCTGGCTTCGCGCAACCGCTTGGGTCGCAGTTCCAAGCCGATGAGGGCGGCGAACGCTTTTTCGGCCGGCCCTCCGGTGGCGCGGCGCCGATTCATCATCTCTCGCAAGGCTCCCATCTGGGGTAATGTCCCTGCCAAGCAGCGCGTAGTCACCATGTCGACCCAGCCCTCCATAATCGCCAGCAGGGTTTCCAGGCTTTGTTTCGCGGCGGTTTGGTTATTGGTCTGGCTGGGAGTCAGCACGCCTTGCGCGATGAGTTTATGCAGGGCATCTTGATCCATCGGGTTCAGGCCCTGCAGCGCCGACTCCATCGCCTGCAAATCGAAGCTGATGTCCCGAGCGTAGTCCTCAATCGCCTTGGTGACATGCATCCGCAGCCACGGCACGGCGTGATAAAGCCGCACGTAGGCGGCCTCACGAGTCGCCAGGAAGGCCAGCACCGGCTCGACATCCAGGCTGATGTCGGCAGCGAACTTTTCCACGTTTTCCAGCACTATCGCCGCTTGGTTCACCTCTCCAATCGGCAGTCCGATGTCGGTCGAGCCGAAACTCTCGGCTGCCAAGGTCCCCCAAGCCTGGCCAAACTGCAGCCCGAACAGGTTGGAACTCAAAACCCCCAGCAAGGAATCCAGGTTCAGCGACGCCGGGTCGCCGTCCTTGGAAAACAACCCCATCAGATTTTGCAGTTCGGGAGGGCCGGAAGAAATCTCGACATGCAGGTCGCCGTCCGCTATATGCTCAGACAGCGCCTGTTTCATTGACTCAGACGTTTTGGCAGCCACCGGGGTAACCAAGATTTTCCAGACTTCAGACGAGGCGTCTAGCCACTTTGACGCAGATAGGGCGGTATAGCTGGCTGGCGGCGGGGTGAGCGAGGTGACCGGGTCGAGGCGCAAGTTTGCTTCAGACAAAACTTGACGCACCCGGTCGGCATCCGCGGCGGTCACCACCCGGGTTGCCCCGCCCAGACGCCCCAAAGCGGTCATGCGGGCCAAGTCCCAGTTCACAGGCTCGTCGGAACTGGACAGCAGGGATTGTAGCGGGAAAGCAAAAACCCCCTCCCCGCCGGAAAACGCCGAGAACGGGGTGCCAGAACGGAGCTTTTCCTCCATCTCGCGGGCTTTTTCCTCGCCAAAGACCTGGCGCAGCATCTCAGCCCAGTCAGGCATCTCACTTTCATCCATGAGACTATAGTAACCGTGATGAACACCGATGCGCTGGATAAGGGAACGGATACGCCTGTACCCGAAATTTCGCTGACGCCCGAATCTGGAACTGATACACCGCCAGAAACCCCTGCTGATGCCCCCACTCGTACCCGCTCCCGATGGTCTTTGAGCCGTTGGGTTCTGAGCTTTGCCCTCATCATCCTGGGGGTGTATTTCCTGTTCATCTATTCCTATCCCGTGGTCATCAACTATCCGGGACCGACCTTTGACGTGCTGGGTAAAGACTCTAAGCAAACCCCCCTCATCGAAGTGAAAGGCGCGAAAACCTATCCGGACAACAACGGGCAGCTGCGCATGACTACGGTGTCTTCCCTGGGCGGACCGGGCTCAATGGTCAGCGGTTGGGACCTGATTGTGGCGGCGTTTAGCCCAAATACCACCATCTTGCCCGAGGACATGGTCTATCCTCGCAACGTCTCCAGCAAAGACATTAAGAAACTCGGCGTACAACAGATGGACCAATCCCAGCTCTCCGCTGAGGCGGTGGCATTAGAAACCTTGGGATATGACGTCAACATCACCTGGTCTGTCGCCGAAATCGCCAAAGGCTCGCCCGCTGCCGGCATTTTGCGCAAGAAAGACGTGGTGCAAACCATTGCCCGACCCGGGCAAACCCCGGTGCGCATCCACACTGTTGAGGACTTGCGCAAATTCTTGAAGGAGGTGCCGGGCGGCGACACTGTTGAACTCGGTATCATCCGCAACGGCGAAGCCCAGACGGCGAGTATGAAAACGGCTCCGGTACGGTTAGCGAAAGGCAAAATCGGGAAAGGCTCGCAACTCAGCATCTATTTGGCTTCTGACGTGGACGTCCCCCTCGACATCACTTTTCACCTTAAAGACGTGGGCGGACCCTCCGCGGGCACCATGTTCGCCCTGGGGATAGTGGAGCAGCTCACGCCCGAACACTTGACCGGCAAATCGGTCATTGCCGGAACCGGGACTATTGACCTGGCCGGTAAAGTCGGCCCCATCAGCGGAATTGAGCAAAAGATGGCGGGGGCGAAAGCTGACGGAGCCAAGTTTTTCCTAGCTCCGTCAGAAAACTGCAACGAAGTTGTGGGCAACATCCCGAAAGGGTTGCGGGTCGCGAAAATCGCGACGTTTTCCGAGGCGCTGGACACAGTGCAAAAGATTCGCGACGGAAAGACCTCTGACCTGCCCCAATGCGCCCTCCCGACCCAGAAATAATAGACTGAGGATATGACAGAAAAGATTGAGCGAGCGGACGGCCGTCGGGCGGACCAGCTCCGCGAAGTGACTTTGCACATGGATTGGGTCAGCGCCCCAGAAGGCTGCGTGTTGGTGTCTTGCGGGAACACCCGAGTACTGTGTTCGGCCAGCTTGACGGAAGGGGTTCCCCGGTGGCGCAAGGACTCCGGCTTGGGATGGGTCACGGCTGAGTACGCCATGTTGCCCCGTGCGACCGATACCCGCAATACCCGCGAGTCCGTGAAAGGGAAAATCAGCGGGCGTACCTCAGAGATTTCCCGGCTCATTGGACGGGCACTGCGCGCCTCAGTGGATTACGCCGCGCTGGGTGAAAACACGATCGCGATAGACTGCGACGTTTTGCAGGCCGATGGGGGCACTCGCACCGCCTCGATTACCGGGGCTTGGATTGCGCTACAGCGTGCTATCGCCGTGGGTAAGGACAGCGGTTTCATTCCTGGCAATCCCACGCGCGACTCGGTTTGTGCCATTTCGGTAGGCATCATTGATTCCACTCCCCGCCTGGATTTGCCCTACGAGGAAGATTCTCGTGCCGAAACCGATATGAACGTGGTGATGACCGGCTCAGGAAGTCTGGTGGAGGTGCAGGGAACCGCGGAAGGCGCGCCGTTTAGCCGCGCCGAGCTGGACGCTTTGCTGGACTTGGCCCAGGCCGGGTGCCGTGATTTGACCCGGCTGCAACGTGCGGCGGTAGACAGTGCGCCCGGAGCGGTGTTGACACTAACAGATGGAGTAATTGCGTGAGTATTTTGACTTCTGTACCGGATTTGCGTGATAAGGACGCTCAGAAACTGGAACTGCCGCCGGAGGCTCAGGTGGTGATGGCGACGGGCAATGCCCACAAGATTCAGGAAGTTGAAGAGATTTTGCGTCCCTTGGTGCCGAGCCTGCGCCCGGGAGGGATAATCGCCGCGGGCACGTTGGGGGCTCCCGAGCCGCGCGAAGACGGTACCTCGTTTTCCGCTAACGCCCTGATTAAGGCGCGTGCCCTGGCCAATTTGGTGGACGTGCCGATTCTGGCTGACGATTCCGGTTTGAGCGTAGACATTTTGGGCGGCGCCCCCGGAATTTTCTCGGCTCGGTGGTGCGGACATCACGGGGATGACCGGGCCAACCTGGAACTTTTGTTGAACCAGCTGCAGGACATGGACGATTCCTACCGCACGGCGGCTTTCATCTGTGCCGCGGTGCTGCTGGTCCCGGGAGGCGGAACATACCTGGGAAACGGGGTTATGGGCGGACGCCTGGTGCGCAAGCCGAAGGGTAAAAACGGCTTCGGATACGACCCGATTTTTATCGCGGACGGCCAAAAGGTCACCAATGGTGAACTCAGCAATGACGCCAAGAACGCGATTTCGCACCGCGCCAAAGCTTTCATGCAGATAGCTCCGCAGCTTGAAGCCATACTGGGGATTCGCACCCGGCTCACCCGGTAACAGCGCCGCTCGAATGGGCGCCCGGCACGAAAGTCATAATCGAAAAGCACACCAATTGTCCTGACAAAGTCTGTAAATCGCCTGTAAGGATGACGAATTTTCCTTTGATTTTCCCCCGAAGTCTGGTCTTTGGCAGGGCGAGATGGCACAATAAATAGTGAGGGCAAAGGATTGCCCTCGCGAAGTCGTTTAACTTCGCCAGAGTTTCAGGAGGAAATTATGCTTTCGACTGATGTAATCGGGGCTCTAAACCCCGCATTGACTAATGAGGCTTTCACGCGTCCTGCCCAGGAGCCGAGCGCGAAAGCAGACAAGCCGGAGCCCATCTCGAACACCTCGAAAACCGAGGCCGCGGCTACTGGCACTCACGGTGCGTTGAACGGCAATGTTGCCGAGTTCAAGCCCGTTGTTGGCCCCTCGCAACCGACCCACGCGGATTTGCCCCACACCTACAAGTCATCGAATTCACACCTCGATGTCATGCTGTGACGGTTAATCCGAGTTACTAAGGAAAGGATGGAGCCATGAACCCGATTTCAGGTGCTGCGCCGATTATGGACGCAGAAACGATGAAAGCCCTGATGGTAAACGCGGTCGCCGCACAGACAGCCACCGCGACGAAAGCTGCTACGGCAGCCGCGGCGCTAAAGGTCATGAACCCGCAAGGCGGTCTCGACGTTTACGCCTAAAGGGCCAGTAATTTGATTCTCACACGCGCTCGACCGCAGTGACCTCCGGTCCCAAGAATCTGCGAGCCAGCCGCGTGAAGGTTTGCGTGTCCCCCGTTGCCAGGAACTGGTAGCGGGGGTTCGGCGTGCCCGCGCCGTCCTCAGTGTGTAACCAGTCTTTGTCCAACAACTGACGATAGACATCGTGGGCGGTTTCTTCCGCCGAGGAAACCAGGGTCACCTCCGGACCCATAACGTAGCTGATGACACCGGAGAGAAGCGGATAGTGGGTGCAGCCCAACACCAGAGTGTCCACCCCGTCGGCACGCACCGGTTCCAGGTATTCCCGCGCCACCGCCAACAGCTCCGGCCCCGAGGTGATACCGCTTTCCACAAAGTCCACGAATGCCGGACAAGCTTTCGCGCTGACCTGCACTTGTTGGTAAGCATGTAGGGCGCGCTGATAGGTTTCGGTTTCAATAGTGGTGTGGGTGGCGATGACCCCGATGTGTCCGTTTCGCGTGGCGGACACGGCGCGATGCACGGCGGGCGAGATAACCTCCAGGACGGGAATCCCCAGGGCGTCATACTTTGAACGCGCCGCAAACACCGCCGTCGCCGACGCCGTGTTACAGGCGATGACCAGCATCTTTACTCCGCGCTCCACCAGTTTGTCCATTACGTTCAAGGACAGTTCCTTGACTTTCTCGACAGGTTTGGTGCCGTAGGGGCTGTTGGCGGTATCCCCGATATAAATCACAGATTCTCCGGGTAACTGGTCGATGATGGAACGAGCCACGGTCAGCCCGCCCAACCCGGAATCAAAAATCCCAATGGGTGCGTTATTCACTCTCAAATCCTTCGCGTTTCAGTCATCCACAGCCAGCATCAGCGTTTCTAGCCACCATGACAAAGCATTATAGATGCTGGCGATGGTGATTTCGTAAGCCGTGTAAACCCCGGCCTCTGGGTCGGACTCAGCCATCATCTCGACTTCTTCGGCCCTGGTGTCGTTATCGATATCCAAGGACCACCCCAGCGCCAGTCGCGCATCGTTGATGGCAGTGACCCACACTTTCAACGTCTGCGGTTTCACCACCACGGCACCGTTACCGTTCGCGGCCCACCGCAGGCTTTCGGCGACCACTCGCATCGAGGCGGCCTTCTTTGCCGCCAAGTCCGGGGTGGTCAAGGCGCGCAGTTCCGCCGCTTCTTCCGGGTCTTGGCTCATCGGTCGCAAGATAGCCGCGATGAAAGGGTTCGCCGGGCTAGGACGTGGCCCCAGGGGGTCAAAATCCAGCGCCGCCAAGGTTTGATCGTCGGTCATGCCCCGCGAATTCGGCTCAGAGCCGGTGTTTCCCCGCTGGACGGATTCAGAAGTGTGTTCGCGGGGCTGTTCAGGGTCGGTTTCCGCCTCCGAGTCCTCGCCCTCGCTGTGCATCTCACGGTGGGCAGTGATGGAAGAAACCGTGTCCACCCCCAACAGCTTCTCAAACATGAGGGTGTGTTCTTTCGGGGAGTTCGGATCGAGGTCCACCCCCATCATGTCCAGGACGTCTCGTTTTTCTTCGGCCTCCAAGGCGTCAGCCAGTTCCTCAAAAATCCCCGCCAGCAAGACCGCCTCATGCGGTTCAACCCTGCTGAACCACCCTTCTGAAGGCGCGCTCAGCGCTGCAAATGCATGCATCGTTTCCGGCTCCCCTCAATCGGCTTCCTGTTCGAGCGTCGCCCACAGTCCGTATTCGCTCATCGCCAACACGTCGGCCTCCATCTGTTCACGAGTTCCGGCGCTAACTACCGCCCGACCATTAAAGTGAACTTCTTTCATCAGCCGCTCAGCACGCTCGTGAGAGTACCCGAAATAGGTCTTAAACACCCACGTCACATAGCTCATCAGGTTCACGGCGTCGTTCCACACCACCGTGTTCCACTGGCCGGGAAGTACCCGGTCCAGCTGGGCGACCGGAGACGGAGCATACTCGGTACCGGGTTCGACAAAACTCACCTTTTAAGGTTAAAGGTTTTCCACCTGGCGCGCAGGATTACCGCGCCTCGAAGCAAAAAGCCGGGGTCTATCCTAGAGCACCAGCAGACCGACCAGACCGGCCAGGAGCAGCACCACCAGGAGGGCGACGACGACCCTGGTCACCCGGCCGCTGCCGAGCTTGTGCGCATTAGACACGCGGGGAACTACGTTTTTACGAGAAGCGTTGCTCATAGCTTTATGTTACCGGCTCTCGCCGCGCCGCCGCGCCGAGATGAACCAGATCTGGCTGAACCCCGCTCGTGCGGCAGGCAAACGCGCGCGGGACGGGGAGCCTTCGAGCGAAAACGGAAAAGCCGGCGGGCGCGACTATAGTTATACCTATGAATACGCGCGAAACGACTTCCTTGCTGACCGATATGTATGAGCTGACCATGGTTGACTCCGCTTTGGAACACGGGATGGGGCAGCGCCAATGCGTGTTCGAGATTTTCACCCGGCGTTTTCCCGCCTCCCGGCGGTTCCTGGTGATGGCCGGAGTCGCGCGGATTTTGGAGGGGCTCAAGCGGTTTCGTTTCGACGAATCCCAGCTAAAGTACCTGTTGGATCACAAAATCGTCGGGCCGAATACAATCAAGTTCCTGGAGAATTACGAGTTTTCCGGCGACATTTTCGGCTATCCCGAGGGCGAAGTTTTCATGGTGAACTCGCCGATTTTGACGGTGCGCGGGACTTTTGCCGAAGCCTGCCTGTTGGAAACCTACCTGCTGTCGATTTTGAACTTCGACTGCGCGGTGGCGTCAGCAGCGTCCCGGATGACCATCGCCGCTCACGGCCGACCCTGTATGGATATGGGGGCGCGCCGGGTGCATGAGCGGGCAGCTGTTTCCGCGGCTCGTGCCGCGCAAATCGGTGGTTTTCAAGGTACTTCTGTTTTGGAGGCCGGCAAGCGTTACGGGATTCGCGCTATCGGCACCGCCGCCCACGCCTTTACCCTGCTGTTCGAGGACGAAGAAGCCGCTTTCACCGCTCAGATTGAATCGATGGGGCCGGACACAACGCTGCTGGTAGACACGTACGACGTGTCCGCAGCGGTTGAAAAAGCGGTGCGGATTGCCCGAGCCGCTGGCGGGGAACTGGGCGCGGTCCGTTTGGATTCAGGCGACCTGGTGGCAGGCGCTTTCAAGGTGCGCCAGCAGCTGGACGACTTGGGAGCAACTTCCACCAAGATTACGGTGACCAACGACCTTGACGAATACGCTATTGCCGGTTTGGGGGCGGCGCCGGTTGATTCCTACGGGGTGGGCACGCGACTGGTGACCGGTTCGGGGATTCCGACCGCCTCCCTGGTTTACAAGCTGGTCGCCCGCGAGGACGCGAACGGAAACTTGGAACCGGTGGCGAAACGCTCGGTTGAAAAATCGACTCGGGGCGGACTGAAGTGGGCGGGACGCGTCATCGAGGATCACACCGCCACGGCTGAACTGCTGGTCACGGCCCCGAACCGGGAAGCCGCCGCGGAATACTTCGCGAGCCGCGAGGCCCGCCCGCTGCAACAGGACTTCGTGGTCGGCGGGACTATTGACAAAACTTGGATGGGTCCCGAGGCCCTGCAGCGCGCCCAGCAGCGCCACCTCGAAAGCCGTAACGAGCTGCCTTATCAGGCGTGGCGCCTGAGCGAGGGCGAAGTGGCTATCCCCACGGAATACGTAGATCTCTAACTGTCAGAGCCGCCAAAGAAAGGCCAGCCGGGTTGACCGTTGTGGTCCCCGTTCATGGATTTCATGATTTCTTTGCACGCCGGGCAAATCGGGAAATTCTTGGGGTCGCGCATCGGCACCCAGACTTTGCCGCACAGGGCGATGACGGCCTGGCCGGTCACCGCTGAGGCGGTAATCCGGTCTTTGCGCACGTAGTGGGCGTAACGTTCGTTGTCACCAGGGTTGCGTTTCAGCTCGGTTTCGGTGCGTTCCAGCACCGCCGTGCCACCTTGAGTCAGGGGTTGGCCCGCAGTTGTTTCGCTCATACGACCATTGTAACCGCCCTGGCAAGCCTGAGCTGTTGCGGGGAGCGGACCGGCCCGAGTCACCGCGCTAAAAAAACAAAGCCGGCCGCCACTGGGGCGGCCGCTTTGTACGAGATGAGTCGATTACTTGTTGGACACAGCCTTCTTAAGGGTGGAGCCAGCAGAAATCTTAACGCCGTAGCCAGCGGGGATCTTGATTTCTTCGCCGGTGCGGGGGTTGCGACCGGTGCGGGCAGCACGAGACACGCGCTCCACGTTCATCAGACCGGTTACCTTGACAGTTTCGCCCTTCTTAAGGGAGTCAATCAGGATTTCCTGGAAGGCGGACAGAGCACCGTCAGCTTCGGTCTTGGACAGGCCGGCCTTCTTAGCAATCTCAGCAACAAGTTCAGTACGATTCACAGACATGTGATTCCTTTCGGATAGATCGTCGATTTCACTTTGGTGAAATCCTCCATTAGAGACTACGCAAATTTAGCGCATTTGTCAGCGAGTTAGCAAACAATTCGCGAATTTTCCGCGGTTTTTTCCGCTTCAAATTCACTTATTTCACACCGGTCACAAAAGTACCACGTTTTTTGCCTCGACCACACTGCACAAGGGCGGGTCGGCGCCGCGCACTTCCCCTACAGCATCTCGCGGCGCAACTGCTCGGGGTCACGCGGGGACAAGTCGCTGAGGGTCACGTCCAACATGGTGAACGCCCCGGTTTCACCCCGCGCGGCTTTCCGGGCGCACGCCCGCGCCGCCGCCACCAGCACGGAGCCGGTGAACTCGGGGTTGGAGTCAAGTTCCAGGTTGAACGTCAGGGACTGGCGCACCTGCGGCGAGGTCGTGCCGGTGCGAATAACCTGGCCGGCGTGGGGCATTCCGCTGTGATTTTGCGCCATTTCCGCCGCAGTGATGAAAGTCACGGTCGTGTCATAGTCCGCGAAATAGTTAGGCATGGCTTTGATTTCCGCTTCAATCCGGGCCGTATCCGCCCCAGGCGCCGCCACCACAAAACACTCGCGGGTGTGCATCTGGCGAGCGCTGAGTTCCCCGTCATGCCCGGCCTGCACCGCCGCCACGGTATCGGAAACCGGAACCGTGTATTGGCGAGCGTCCACTACCCCATCCAGTCGGCGAATCGCGTCGGAGTGCCCTTGTGACACCCCACGCCCCCAAAACGTAGTGGTGCGCCCTTGTGGCAAAACGGCATCCCCCAGCACGCGCAACATGGAAAACAGCCCCGGATCCCAGCCGCAGCTGATGATGGCGCAGTGTCCCGCAGCCTGGGCCGCCGCCTCGACGCGAGAAAAGTATTCGGGAATGCGCGCGTGGGTGTCAAAGGAATCCACGGTGTGAAACCACTGGCTGGTCGCGACTCCCTGTTCCATCAAGTCCGTAGCCGAACCGCCGCAGTTGATGCAAACGTCGATGTCATCGACGTAATCGGGCATCTCATCCACACTGGCCACCGGCGCGCCGAGAGTTTTCACCGACTGGGGATCGCGGCGGGTAAACACCACCGCCAGCTCCAGGTCCGGAGCCAGCTCCAAGGCCTTTTCGACGCCGCGTCCCAAATTTCCATAACCGTTAATTGCTACGCGCTGCATTGATTTACCTAACTTTCAGATAACAATTTTTCGATTATCCTACAAATCGGGCATATTCCCTGCAAGTTGGCGTATCAATACGTGACACGCCACCCACCGGGCTGGTGCGCCCAGTCGCGCCGCGACCATAGTGCCGCCCCCCCCTGACTAAACCCCACGTCCCCCGACTAAACCCCCTCCACACCTTGGCGAAACCCAAAATACGGTCTTTGCGGGTTTGGAATGTAAGATTTTCTGCGGAGATAGCTCCGGGCCGGTTTCGTGACCCGAAACGGCGCCGACTGTCCCCGTCGAAAAACCGAGAGAACAAAAAGGAAGATTATTTTGGTTGATGTCAGTGTGGTCCCCGAGCAAAGAGCTTCGTGGTCAGGAAAACTAGGTTTCGTCCTCGCGGCAGCCGGTTCGGCGGTTGGACTGGGCACTATCTGGCGTTTCCCGTACCTGGCGGCGCACTACGGCGGGGGCACGTTTATCTTTGTGTTCTTTATCTTTATGCTGACCCTG
The DNA here is from genome assembly GCF_963511525.1 of uncultured Mobiluncus sp. NCBI lineage: Bacteria > Bacillati > Actinomycetota > Actinomycetes > Actinomycetales > Actinomycetaceae > Mobiluncus > uncultured Mobiluncus sp. The sequence continues at coordinate 53,220 of NZ_CAUPIY010000012.1, forward strand.
GGCGTATCGCTGCTGGTCTTAGAGATTTCACTAGGGCGGAAAACGGGTGAATCCATCATCGTGGCGTTCACGTCTTTCGGCAAAAAGTATCGTTTCATCGGCGTGTTTATTGCCGCGGTTCCTTTCGTCATCGCCTCGTTTTACGGCGTGGTCGGCGGCTGGGTGACCCGCTATATGTTCGCTTACGCAGCCGGTATGACGAAAGAGCTGGCTGACGGGGGCGAAAACTTCGGGGCGTTCATCTCTGACGCTCCGCAGTCCGTGGCGTTCATGTTGCTGTTCGGGGCCATTACGTTCATCATCGTGGCGCTGGGAGTCAACGGCGGGGTGGAACGGGCCAACCTGATTATGATGCCGGCGTTGATCCTGGTTTCGCTGTTGATTGGCATCTTTACTTTGACCCAGCCCGGCGCGCTGGAGGGCCTGAAATACTTTGTGGTCCCCGATTTTTCCAAGTTTTCACTAGAGCTTCTCATCGCCGCCCTGGGTCAGACGTTCTTTGGTCTGTCGCTGGCCGCGGCGACGATGGTCACTTACGGGTCTTACATGAAAAAGGACGTCTCGATTACGTCCTCGGCCTTCCAAACGACCGCCACCACGCTGGGGATTAGCCTGTTGGCGGGGCTGATGATTATCCCCGCCACGTTCGCGACCTTGGGTTCCGCTGACGAGGTGGCCAAGAATTCGGGGCCGTCCCTGATGTTCCTGGTTATTCCGAAGGTGTTTGAAAAGTTTGGTGGCATCGCTACCGTCATCGGTTTCGTGTTTTTCCTGCTGGTCATGTTCGCGGCCCTGACCAGCATGATTTCCCTGGTCGAGGCCTGCGTGTCCATCTTGCAAGACACCTTGGAATGGAAACGGCGCCAGGCGCTGTTGGTCACCGTCATCGTGCTGAGCGCCACGGGAATCATCGTGACCTTGGGTTACAGCTCCCTGTCGTTCATCCAACCGCTCGGTGCCGGGTCGACCATTCTGGACCTCCTGGACTTCCTGACCAGCTCGGTGATGATGCCTCTGGGCGGATTGCTGATGTGCCTGTTCTTTGGCTGGATACGCCAGCCCAAAGTCCTCATCGACGAGGTGCGTCTGTCCGGGGAGTTCAAAAGCGCCGGACTGTGGATCGTGATGATTAAATACATCGCTCCCATCCTGCTGGTGGCAATCTTTATCACCAGCGTGTTGAAAACGTTTGGCGTGATCAGCTTTTAAAATATAGTTTTGCCTCCGGCGAGTCGCTCACCGGAGGCAAAAACTTTTACAGCTCCACCAGTTTGCGCCGCTGCAGCCGCAGGGTCACGTCGGCGTTGCGGGCCAGCTCTTTCGAGTGAGTCACCACGATGACGCACTTACCTTCCTCGTGAGCGGCCTTCTGGAGGATTTCCGTCACTCCCGCGGCGGTCGTCTCGTCCAGGTTGCCGGTCGGTTCATCAGCCAAAATGACCGGCGCTTGTGACACGAGGGCGCGCCCGATGGCGACCCGCTGTTGCTGGCCGCCGGAAAGCAGCAGGACGTTGCGTTTCGCTTCTTTCGCGTCCAACCCCAGCTTTTCCAACATCTCCGTGCTGGCTTTCGAGTTGACCAGGCGCAGGTTCTCCAGCGGGGTCAGGTAGTCGATGAGGTTGTAGTTTTGAAACACCAGGGAAATCTGGTGCTTGCGATGGTAGGAATAGCCCTTTTTCGCGATGTCTTCCCCGTCGAAACAGACTGTGCCCGCAGTCGGGGCATCGAGTCCGGCCAGCAAACTCAACATCGTGGACTTGCCGGCCCCGGAGGCTCCCAGAATGGCATAGAACTTGCCCTTCTCGAACTCATAGTTGACGTTATCCAGGACTTTCGCCCCCGCCCCTTTGTAGATGTAATCGATTTGATCCAACTGTAAAATGCTCATTTTTTCTCCTTAACTAAGCTTGGAAAGAATAGTTTTCGGGGTTTGACGCATGATGGGGAACAGCGCCAGCCCCAGCGCGATGATGATGACCAGGAAACCCAGCCCCAGGGACATCGCATTCCCCGCGACTCCGTTGGCGGGCGCTAACGCCGCTAACGTCTCATTCCCGGCTTTGGCCAGCACCAGCTGACCCAAACTGTTTGACAACAGCCGTCCCAGAATGACTGCCAGCACGGCGCCGATAGCCCCAAACATGACCGCCTCCAGGAGGAACTGCAGCCCGACCTCCAGTTTCGTCTTGCCCAGGGACAGCAAGATACCAATCTCGGGCAGTCGCGAGCGCACCCAGAATGTCGCGACCAGTGCCAAAACCAGGGCTCCGGCCAGGCAGAATCCCCACAGCAACATTCCCAGCATCCGGTCGACGCCGGAAATGGCTTGGAGGACATCGGCGAACTGCGCCGAGTTGTTTTCCAAGCTCAGCTTGGGGGCCGTGGCCTGGGCCGCTTTCAGGACTTTCGGCAGCTGGTCGGCCCGTTCGGTGAAGTACCGGGCCGTGCTGACCTGACCGCCGAGCTTTTGCAGGGCGTCAAGGTTTGTGAACACCTGGTTTTCCGAGTTCCCCGAGGGCATGCCGGTAGGGTTTTCGGCTTTCCCGGAATAAATCCCCCCGATTTTTAGCCGCACCACGGTGTTTTCGTGGCGCAGTTCCAGCGTGTCTCCCAGGTGCAGGGAATTTTTCTGGGCGAAGTCGCGGTGAATCATCGCCTCGACACCAGGTTTACCGATGTGAGAGCCCTGTTCCAGGGTATAGATTTTCCCCAAGAACTCCGGGTTCAGCGATGAATCGCTGGTGCCTTTGATTCCCAGCAAATCCCCGCCGAACTCGGGATCCAGCTGAATCCCCCCGGCGGCACTGACCAGTGTCGCGTTTTCCGGTTTTGCCGCAGCCTCGCCCTCATAAGCGTGGCGTTTCACCCCCGGCAGGTCCGCGAGTTGTTTCCGGGTCTGGTCGGGGAGCTGACCGGTTTGGCTGGTGGCGGTGAACCCCGCCAAAACGTTGGAACTGATGGCATCGCGCACACTCAACATGGTGGACTTCACCCCGGACTGGGCCACCAGGGCGGTAAACACCAAGGTGATAATCGCCACCATCAGCAGGCTGCGCCGCGGCCGACGGACGACCGAACGCCAAGATCGTGACCACACCCCGTTCATTTGTTGTCCACCAACAGGGCACGCGGGCTCTTGCGCAACATCGGCACGGAGGTGATGACCACGACTATCGCAATCAGCACCAGCACCATGACCGCAACCTGAGTGGCAGAGGCCAGGCTCAGGTCAACAGTGAGTTTCTCTAGCGTCTTCATAGACGCCGAAGATTCCATATCCGCCCCAAACTGGCCGGCTTTCGCCATTTCTTGGGCGGCTTGGTGATTGACCGAGGACAGCACGGAGGTGCCCATGCCCTGCGCCAGCATTCCCGCCCCGAAGTAAGACAGGACGAATGCGGGGACAGCGATAAAGATCAGCTCCAGGCCGTACTGCGCCATAATGCTCGCTTTCGTCACCCCCATCGACAGCAGGGTTCCTGTCTCTTTCTTGCGTTCGTTGAGCCACAGGCACAACACCAGCGCCAAAATAGCTCCGACCAGCACAAAGGTCGCAATCGTGGTGGTGTTCATGACGCTGCGAACCCCGTCAATCGCGCCGGTGATCCCGGAAAGGTATTGGGTCGAGCGGCTCAGCTGGTAACTGCGCCAGTCAATGTCTTTGGCAGCGGCGGCTTTCACCACGTCGTCAAAGTTGGCGCCCTTTTTCACAAAGAAGTTCGCGTCTTGATAGATTTCGGTTGCGGGCGTGACGTTGTACAGGGTCCGGGTCGTGTCCAGGTCGGTGAACACGGTGTTAGAGAACAGCTCGTTGCGAGATACCGCCCGGTCGGCGTTCGACCCGGACACGAGTCCGACGATTTCGGTGGTGACTTCATTAGTCGAGTGGTTTTGGTTATCGGCGTCATAAGGGTTGCCCTTGAGCTTCAGTTTGCTGCCGATAGTCAGGTGATTGGCTTTCGCCAAGTCCTCGTTGATGATGGATTTGTTTTTGTCCTGGGCGTTCAGGTGGCGACCCGCCACCAGCTTCAACGCCCCGGAGCGAAAATTATTGTCCATCTTGGTGTCGTTGACTCCCCACACGTTCACGGCGTTGCCGAACTGGGCTTCTTTCGTTTCGTCATAGTCTTGACGGTCGAGCTTTTGGGCTTTGGCGTCCACCAGGTCAGCGGTGACATTCTGGCGGGCGACGTAGTTCTCTACCCCGTCCATCCCGGCAATCTTTTTAATATCCGCGGGCTTTACGTTCCCCGCACCTCGCGGGGTGCCAGTGTTGAACTGGGTATTGTTCCCCAGCACGAAGCCCTGTCCGGTTTTCGCGTCGATTTCAGCCGCGGTGGCGTCAGTAGCACGGGACACCGCGTTAGCCGACATCAGCACCGTAGACATCGCCAGGAATATAGCGAAAATAATGATAGTTTTGATTCGTTTCCGGGCGACGTAACGCCAGGATCTTCCTACGAACGACAATAGATTCCCTCCTGTCGTAATGTTTTAGCGTAAGCTCAGTGATTTTCTTTGCTCAGTAAGCATAAGCAACTGCAGCCTCACTCGCGCCCTCTAAACCTCATACCAGGGTAGTAACCTGCCAATCCGCCCTCAGACCGGGGCACCACTTTGTCCCGGTGAATCTCCGAGCCGGCAAGGACTCGTTTTAGCCCGAAATAATCACGGAAACATCACAAAAAGTCCCATTTTCCTGAAAATTTCCTCAAATTATCGAGGGAAATCACAGAAAAAACTAAAAGTGCAGGTCAATAGCCCGATGAGAGCAACGAATATAAAAGCAAACAAAGGCTCTTCAGGAACGAACACAGGAAGAAACACAACGACGGTAAATCAGGGTGGGGACAATGATAAACCGAGTGATAATACACAAAGCACTGGCTATTATCGCCGCGCTTGCCTTGGTCGTGGGCACGGTGCAGCTGGTTTCCCTGCTGGTCCGACCCGCCACGGCCGATGCCTCGATGAACACCTCAAACATTCCCCCGGACTACGGTCCGATTGGTGATCTGAAAAACGACCCGTTTACCACGAACTTCCCCCGCCCTGACAACGTCGGACACTTACCCAAATTGACCAATAACCGCGTTGCTTTGGTGTTTAACTTCGAGCCGGGCTACACCTGGGAAACCATGGGCGGGGCCTACTACAGCTACAAAGACGGAAAACCGTACCGCAACTTCGACCAGTCAGAACAGATTATTCAGATGCTGAACCACCTGAAAGGCGCTCCGGTCTCGGTCGGGGTCTACACTTTCCACCGGGCCAGTTCCGCTAACGGCGTGTCCCCCAACAACACCCCGAACCTGAAAGCCACGTCCCTGGAAAACAAAGATGGTTTTGATAAGGTCATCGCGAAGTTGCGCACCCTGGATGCCACCGATGGACAAGGCGACCGAATGAAAGCTAAGGAAGGATCGAACTTCGAGTGGGGACTAAAGCAAATCCGCAACGACATGGAGGCCTATGAGAAAGAGTTCAAAGCCCAATATAACCGCCTCCCCACGCAACCCCTGTATAACAACATCATCGTGTTCACCACCGGACTGGGAACCTGCTACGGAGATTCCGGCGATGAGACATGCCGAACGATATTAGACAGGAAAAAAGCCGAAGAAAAAGCAATCGCTCAGGCCCAAGCGATTGCTGGCAAGAAGGCCCACGTAAACTTTCTGGCTATGGGGCCGTCCTATTATAACGATGGCCGACGGAAAGACTTCCTCGCCAAACTAGCAAGGGTAACCGACGGCAATATCACCGTCATCAAACATAATGTTAACGGCTACGGAACTAAGACCTCGAATACCCTGCTGAACTATGACTGGTATCACTTCCAAGACCCCCGAGATATGGACTCTGACTGGTACAAGAAGAACAATCCGAAAAACCCTGAACAACGGGAAGCAATCCGAAAAGCCTGTAACCTATTTGATCCCTCCACCGGTCCGGAACCGACGGGCAATCCATACGACTTAGCCGAGCAACGCTGCAACCACGTGCGGGATGGGAAGTTCGCCGATACCGTCGAGGATTACCTATTTAAAGAGAAGGGGTTAGAAATCACGGCCGACGCGGTCGATGAAAACTTGGTGTACCTGAATCCCATTGCGGAGACAAAGTTTGGGGTGACTGCCAACGGTTCGACTGAGGAACTGAGCACCGGCACGGACGGGATTATTGAAAAGCCCACCACTGGGGTAACCACCCTGCGGATTGTGCCCCGACTGGATAAGGATAAGTATGCCCTGACCCGCCTGCGGCCCAGAGACGAGAACAATTATTCGGCGGCAAAATTGCCTGCCCCAGCGAACGCCCGCTGCGTGGGATTCTCAAAACAGCGCCCTCCCACGGTTTTCACACCAACAGACTTTGCTCCCGGAACCGACCCGACCAATCGGGGCGGAGTTCAGATTGAAAGCTTGTACCTTGAGACCTACACCTATATTAAGTGCGGGTTCTATCACCGCCCCATGCAAGAATCCGTTCTGCGAAAATCGGTGAAGGTCGGCAACGAACAAATCCGTTTCGACGTGCTGAATTCCAAGTTTAAAGTGGATTGGAGCTGTAAAGACCCCTACGCGATTGAGAACCAGGACACACCATTTGTCGAGGATACCAAAGAGTTGGTGCTGGCGAAACAAAAACCCAGCGACCCCGACATCACGCTGAACACCGAATACAGTTTCCCCGACATTCCGATTGGTATTCCCGGAACAAACACCGGAACAAACACCGGAACAAACACTGGAACGAATACCGGGACCAGCACAGAAACGAACACCGGGACCAATACCGGAACGAATACAGGAACGAATACAGGAACAACCACCGGGACCAACACCGAAACCGAGGACGTGAAACGTCTGCCGGTCGGTGCTGTGTGCGAAGTCAACAGTTCCGTGAAGTATCCGCACCGCTGCTACGGCAAGGATCAGTCCGCGGGATGCACCGATAAGTGGACGAAAGCCGACTGGGACAACCTGATGACCGTGGAGGACACGCTGGAACAATCCCAATACTTCGAGGTCAAAGACGACACCAAACCTGTTACCCCAGCCGCCACCGACTACGACTACAGCTTTACTGCCTCTGGGGAGCATCTGACGAAACCTGCCTCAGCGGCCCCAGAGGAAAAATCCATCTTGGAAACACTCACCACTTTCACTTCGAAGAAAGCCTCCGTGAAAGTGCGGGTAAACTTTACCAATTCCCAGAATGACCCCGCTTATTCAACAATTACGAAGCCCCCTTACGTGCCGGTTTACTACAACTGCCGCTATATGGGCGACCCGACCCGTCCGCCGGAGATTCCCGAATCCGGTGCCGCCGCGATGCCGGGGTATGTAGAACTCGGTGCGGTCGACGTGCCCACCAACGGAACCGACTTCTATGAACTCGGTATTAAGCGAGACGCCGACCATAATCCAATTTTGGATGAACACGGCAATACCATTCCGACCTGGCCGGTCGGCACGCACTGCCTGTTTACTTCCCTGCCGCCAAAGGGTGCACCGGGAACGGCAAAGACTGATCCGTGGAGCGTAGAGGGCTTTAACATCACCGACAGCTACTCCTCCGACGTGTGCGCCGGCAATTGGAAAGATAAAAACGGCGCTGAAGTAAAGTGCGGCAATAACTATTTCTGGGTTAATTCCGAAGGAAAAAAATCGGTCTCGCTCACTCAGGACCTGGTACGAAAGAATGCGCAGATTACCTTTACCAAGACCGTCAGCGGGGACGCGCAGCGCGTAGGGCGGGAGCAAACGTTTACGGAAAAACTCAGCTGTGAACAAAACGACGTGACCATACCTACCGGCACAGCGAGTTTTACCGCGAAAGCGGACGTGCCCGTCACAGTCACGGTTCCGGCGGCTGCCACCTGTACCATTACCGAAGAAGATGTCACGGTACCCAACACCATCACCGTCACTAAGCCGGATCCAAAGGATTTCGATCCGATTACGGACACCAGCGCCCCGGTTCCGGTCACGACCGATACCAAATTTGAGTATAAAACTGCGATGAAACAGGTTGAGCACGTTTCTCAATTTGAGAATCTGAGTGACGCAAATCTGCAAGCTGCGTTGCAGGGACTGACTAAGAAAGTCACTGCGACCTGTCTGAAACCGGGAGCGACCGAACCGGAAGTCATCACCAAGACCATTACCCGGGATAGCACAGTGGACCTCGGCACCCTGCCAGTCACTACAACCTGTGCTTTTAAGACCACCGTACAGGGGTTGGACGACTTGGCGGCTCAGACAAACGCCCAGGGTCAGCCCCTGTATCCAGATGCCTCCAAAGTTATTACCACCTCCACGGTGGACCCCAACACCACGACAGTGGATCTCAATGGAACCAAGGCGAAAATCACCACAACCTATAAACTGCCGGTGGCGGGGGCTATCACTCTGACGACTGCCTCAACGGAAGCCGTACCCTATAACTCCTTGAAACAGCTGCTGCCCCCCAGTTACAAATACACCATTAACTGTGGGAAGGGCGACCTAAACGTTACCTTGAACCGGGTTAATGGGGAAACAGTTCTGACCAAGAACAAGCAGATTCCCGCAAACACCTCGTGCACCCTGACCCAAGCCACCACGAATGACGCGCGCCTGACCCGCACCACCACCATGACGTCCTCAAACGGCAGTTCCGCCACACATAAGTCAGGCGATACCGGCAATCCCGTACTCACGTTTACTTCCCCCGCGGCGGGCGGTACCTTGAACATCAACATTGTCAACGACTATGCGGTGGCCTACACCAATCTGATGCTCTCGACCACCACGGACGTGAAGACTTCCGCCGATGCCCAGACTCCGGCCGACATTGAAGTACCTGCGGAGTGGAAGGCCCCCCTGTTCACCCACCAGACCGATACCGGAACCGGCACGGAAGAGACCGTAGTGGGTTACAAAGTGCGCGCCGAACTGGTGTGTGCCAGCGGCACGGACGAATACAAGATTGCCGGCGACTTCACGGTGAATGCGGACGGTTGGCAACTGCCCGAACCGCTGAAAGTGCCGGTGGGCTGGAACTGCCAGATTGACCTCAACCAGCCGCTATTCAAGATCCCTGGCGCTGACCTGGTGGATAAGGAATATAAGGTGGTAGATGCCCAAGCCACCTCGGGAGCGAATTTTACGTGGAGCGCCGTGGGCGGCGAGGGGACGGACAGTGACCAGGCCGGTTTAATCGGCACGGTGGTCACAAAGGCCTTCAAGAATCCTGCAGAGATTAACAGTCTCGCTCTGCACATTCCCTACCGGATGCAGCTCGGCTCGTTTAATCTTAAGAAGAAGGTCGGCGGCGAGGGCGTGTCGATGATTCCGGGAGATCACCAGTTCAAGGTCGATTATTCTTGTAGCCTCAACGGGGTGGACATTCCGATTCCCGCCGCGCGCACTATCGAGAAAAAGCAGGACGTTATCGACACGTTTGGCCACAACCTCAGCAGCCGGCTCGGTAGCCGTGGTGCCTCATGTCAATTTGAGCGCGAAAGTTAGGTTGTGCGTCATTTAG
>NZ_CAUPIY010000013.1:0-55222 GCF_963511525.1 uncultured Mobiluncus sp.
AAACTATATGAGGCACCACATCACCTACGCGCTCAAAATACATAAGGTACGCCGCCGGTTTGTGGGCAAGCCGGGTCGCTGATGGCTACCGAAGTGCTCAAATTGGTGTCCGGCTGGGGTGAACCCCTCATCGGTCGCCTGGTCATTGGGGACGCCCGAATGGGCAAATGGAACGTAGTGGATTATTCAGCCCGCGCCGCCGCACCCAAAACTCATCCTGTTACGAAAACCTGCACGGCAAGACTGGTGAACGCAAAGGAGAACAATCGTGAGTGAGACAGAAAAACTGCTTGATTACCAGGAATTTTTGGCGCGTCTCTTGGCGGAAATCACTCCGCTGACCCCGCGGGAGCTCCCGGTGGGCGACACTTTGGGATTGACCCTGGCCGAACCGGTCATTTCGCGCCTGTCGGTGCCGCCCTTTACAAACTCGGCGATGGACGGTTTTGCTTTCAATAGCGCGGGACTACCGGTTGGCGGTTCCGTAACGTTGCCGGTGGCGGGCGATATTCCGGCGGGTACAGAGCCGAGCGCCGAGTGCCAGCCGAGTCAGGCGTGGCGCATTATGACCGGCGCGAAAATGCCCAAGGGGGCGGACACCGTGGTGAAAGTGGAGGACACGGATCAAAAGCCCGGTCCCGTTGAGCTACCGGAAAAGGTCACCATTCGTCGTGTTCCCAGGCCCGGAGCGAACGTGCGCCGGGCGGGTGAGGACCTGCCGGTCGGCTCCGAAGTCTTGGCTGCCGGCGAGGTCATGAGTCCGGGGGCGATTGCTTCGGCAATTTCGGGGGGCTATGCGACAGTTACGGCGTTCCCGCGAGTCCGGGTGGGAATTATCGCCACCGGTTCCGAACTGGCGGGGGCGGGGGCGCCGCTGGAAGGGTCAATGATTCCGGATTCAAACTCGTCTCTGGCGGCGGCCTTGGCACGCGTGGCCCAGGTGGAGGTCAGTTTTGCGGGCCAATGCGGGGACGACGTGGCCCAGTTCCGAGAAACCTTGCGCCGGGTGGCGGACGTGAGCGACTTGGTCGTGACTTCGGGCGGGGTTTCGGCCGGCGCTTATGAGGTGGTGAAACAGGGCGTTAGCGACTGGGGATTCCATTTCGCACGAGTCGCCTTGCAGCCGGGTAAACCCCAAGGTTACGGTTTCGTTGCTGCCAGCGGGGGGCGCCGGGTGCCGGTGCTGACTCTGCCGGGGAACCCGGTTTCGGTTTTCGTTTCGTGGTACCTGTTTGCCCTGCCGGTGCTGGCGAAACTCGCCGGGCGCAATCCCGACCAGGCGCACGTCTGCCGAGAAGCGACCGTGGTGGAGGCGTGGACCTCTCCGCGAGGCAAAGTTCAGGTCGTGCCTGTCCGTTTGACCCCGGGACAGCCGGGAGAAACTCCCACGGTGCAGCGCACCCACCCCTTGGGATCGAAGTCGCACCTGGTGGCCTCGCTGCATAAAGCGAACGCTTTGATGCTGATTGACAGAGACGTCGAGTCCGTGGCCCCCTGGTCGATTGTGAAAGTCCTCGAAATCTGAGCCCGTGAGGCGTGGCACCGCGGGGGCTACGAATTTTTTCGAGACCGGCGCCAATCGTGAAGCGCCGCGATGCCGACCGCCAGGAAGTACAGTGCCAGCAGGGCGGAAGCCTGCAAAATGACGGGCCACGGGGTTGGCAGTGGGTTGGCGATAGCCGAAAAAATAAACGCCACCATCGTCGCCCAGCGCCAGCCTTTTAGCATGGTGCGGGCGCTGAGCACCCCCAGGAAGTTCAGCATGACCAAAATTTCGGGAATCAGGAAAGAAATTCCGAACGCCAACACTAGGCGAATATAGAACCTGATGTATGCATCGGCCTGCAGCAACATCGCTGAATCCGGGGGAGTAAAAGAGGACAGAATCGACACGGCTCGCGGTGCGGTCCAGTCGCCGAAAACCGCACCGGCAGCGAACAAAACGACTCCGGCCACGCCAAAAATCAGCATCCACAAACGTTCCCGTCGACGCAGACCGGGCCAGATGAAAGCCATAATCTGAAAAATCCACCACGGCGACGCAATCAGCACCCCCAGCCAGAGGGACACGCGAATTTTCAGATCAAAGGCCGCGCCGATAGTTTGGAAGTTCAGGTTAGCCCCGGCGATGTCTTTCATGGGGGCGGTGATGTGGGCCAGCGCGATTTCATAGAGAAACCAGCCGCCAATCGCCGCCGCAGTGATGCCCACAAATGACCAGATGATACGTTTCCGCAGCTCAGCTAGGTGAGCAGTCACCGTCATGACACCTTCAGAGCGGGCATCACGATTCTGGTCAGAGGGCTTCTCAGTGGGCACGCGAGCAGTTACTTAGCGGCATCATTGCCTGGGGCCGGGTCAGTTTTCGGGTAATCGCCGGTAGCGTCGTCCTTGCCTTCGATAACTTTGCCGTCAGCCTTGGTGTCCTCGGTCAAATCGTTGAGCTCTTCCTTCAAAACTTTCGCAGATTTGCCCACGTTGCGAGCAATCTCCGGCAGTTTCGAAGCACCGAAAACCACGACCAAAATAATGATGACAGTAATCCACACTACGGGGCTTACGCTGAACAACATCACGTGTGCCGGAACCATTATGCTCTCCTTTTTTAGGGCTAAAACACCACAAGTTTATCAGTTTATGCGGGCTTTTCTTGACGGGGAGTGGTTGGAGGAGCATCCGGAGCCTCGGCCTGAGGGGTAGCGGGGGAATCGTCAGGCTTAGGGTCGGCCGACGGTTTGGGGTTGTCCGGGGTTTTTCCCGGCACAAGGCCCTGGGTGGCAGCTTTCTCGATGCTGGTGGCTTGCTCCATCCACAACTGCATTTCTTCGGCGACCGCGTCTTTAATCATTTTGCGCGGGTCGTATTCGCGCGGGTCAAAGTTTCTTAAATCAACGTTCAAGCCGGACTTGGTGAAATTCGCCTCTTCACGCAGCCGGGCGGACCACTCTCGCAGCCACTCGATGACTCCTTTGAACCACAGCAGAGCTTGGGCGGCGTGCTTTGGGCCGATGACGATGACGCCCACGACCAAAATGAGCAGCAGCTCCGAACCGCTGATTCCAAAAAATTCCACTTGACAATTCTAGTAAGGGAAACGCTTTCCTGCATATATTAAAAGGGTCAGATGAGGAAACTTGCCCCGAAACGGGGACGTCCCCGGGGAGACTTGTGATGGAAAATACCCTACCCATGAACCACCTGAACGAACGCGGCGAAGCCCGCATGGTGGATGTGTCAGCGAAAAGTGAGACGTTACGCGAAGCGCGGGCGCAAGCCACAGTCAGCGTATCACCCCAGGTAGCCGCCGCTTTACGGGATAGTCGCGTCCCGAAAGGAGATGCCCTGGCAGTGGCGCGCATCGCCGGGATTCAGGCGGTGAAACGCACCCCGGAACTGCTCCCGCTGGCCCACCCCTTGGGAATCGACTACGTAGCCCTAGACATCACCCAGGAGGGCAACGAGGTTATTTTGCGTTCCACGGTGAAATGCGTGGAACGTACCGGGGTAGAGATGGAGGCGTTGACCGCGGTGACGGTGGGGGCATTAGCGCTGGTAGACATGTTGAAAGGGGTGGACCGCCAGATTACCTTGCGCGAGGCTTTCGTGACCTATAAATCCGGAGGCCGTTCGGGGACGTGGGAGCGGGAATCATGAGCCACGCCGTACAAGCTTTGCCGCCACAGACACCGGCTTGCGTCATCACAGTTTCGGATTCCGTTTCAGCTGGCGTGAACCCGGATCGCTCCGGTCCGTTGGCGGTGGAATTGCTGGCGGAACTGGGATTTGTGGTGACTGGACCGGTGGTGGTCCCCGATGGGGTGGACTCCGTTCACCAGGCCGTGTCGGCGGCGTGTCGCAGTGGCGCACGGCTGGTTTTTACGACCGGAGGGACGGGGGTTAGTCCCCGTGACCTCACTCCCGAAGCTGTTGAGGGCCTGGTGGCAGCCCGTTTGAGCGGAGTGGAGGCCGCGTTGCTGGAGCGTAATCGGCAGGCTGGACCCCTGGGTATGTTGTCTCGTCCCGTGGTGGGGATTTCTACGCGGGCAGCGGGAGCCACCCTCGTGGTGTGTTCCCCCGGTTCTCCGGGCGCGGTACGTGATACAGTAGAAGTTCTCACTCCGGTACTGGGCCATGTCCTGGCAGTTTTAGACCGCAACACTCTCGCGTCGGCAGAGTGAAATTTTCAGTAATTCTTCAGCCAGGTCAGGGCATATTCTTGGATACTTCGGCTAGTGTTAATCCTGTTAAAAATTGGAGGGGCATCCTAAAGCGGGGAGGTAATTAGCTGAAATGAAATCCGCGATGAAGTTGGTTGCCGCAGTGTGTGCGGCCGCGGTAGCAGTGACGGTTTCGTCTTGTACATTAGCGGGAAAATCGGGAGCAATGCAGTCTTACGATTTTGATTCCATCAAGCCTGATCCGGTTATCGCCGCGATGGTGCCGCAGGCAAACCGGGATTCTTTGCGGGTTGCTATGGAACTGCACTATTCGCCGGCGGAATTCCTCGATGATGCTAATCAGCCAGTGGGCTATGAGGTCGATGTGATCAAAGCTCTCGCTAAGCTAATGGGTATCAAAGAAGTGCAATTTGTCGACGAAGATTTTGACTCCATCATTCCAAAAGTTAACGAGGGCACCGACGATTTGGGCATGGCCGCTTTGACGTTGAATAAAGAGCGGATGCGCCAAGGCAATATGGTGTCCTATGTTGAGGCAGGTTACAGCTATGCAACCCAGCGAGATAACCCGAAGAATTTTGATGCGGTTTCACCCTGCGGATTTACCGTAGCGGTGCAGTCTGACACCACACAGGCTGAAACCTTGCAGGCTGCCAGCGATGAGTGTGTGTCAATAGGTAAGTCGCCGGTCACCATCATCGCTGAGGCGGATCAAGACAAATTGATTTCTCAGGTTGCGCAGGGAAGCATTGATGCCATCATTGGTGAAACTCCCATACTGGCCTATAATCAGGAGAAATACAAAAATTTTTGCGATGGTTGGGGAAGCCTTTGAGACGGCTCCCCAGGGTCCTTTCATTGCGAAAAACAATTTGGAGTTGGCTAAAGCTGTGCGCGCTGGTCTGCAAAAAATGATGGACACGGGAATGCTTGCAGATGTGCTGTCTCCCTGGGGCGAAGAGCCTATTGCATTACATTACGCCACTCTAAACCCGCCGATTGCCTGAAATACCTTTCGATTTTCTCGCTCTGGGATACCATGGAATGGTGAAGTTGTAGGCGATTCCCCTTTTCCGAGGGGAGGAGAGCAGAGGCAATGAAGCTCGTACTGAAAAAAATCTCGGCAGCAACAGGTGCCGCTCTGTTGGCAGCAACGCTGGCCTCCTGTTCCGGCTCGAACAGTTCAGCAGGGGTGAAATCCTATAACTTCGATTCCATCAAACCGGATGCTGAAATCGTGGCGATGGTACCGCAGGCGAACCGGGATACCCTGCGGGTGGCGATGGATATTCCTTATTCTCCCGCCGAGTTCTTTGATAGTAACAATCAGCCCATCGGCTACGAAGTTGACGTCTTAAAAGCCCTGTCAAAGCTGATGGGCGTGTCGGAACTTAAAATTAGCGACGAGGATTTCGACGCGATTATTCCCAAGGTTAACGATGGAACCTATGACATAGGCATGGCGTCCATGACTCTCAACAAGACCCGGATGGACCAGACCAATATGGTTGCCTACATTCAGGCGGGTTACATCTATGGCACCCAGGCGGGCAACTCCAAAAACTTCGATCCCGCCAATCCTTGCGGACTGAAAGTCGCCGCCCAGGCAGACACCACCCAAGCAGAAACTTTGCAGGCTTCCAGTGAATCATGCGTGAAAGCCGGAAAACCGGCAATCCAGATTGTCGCCGACGCTGACCAAGATAAGTTGGTGGAACAGGTCGCAGCCGGAACCTTAGATGCCATAATCGGAGAGAGCCCGATTCTGGCTTACGCCGAGTCGAGGAATCCGAAGTTCGCCACCATCGGTGAGGCTTTCCAAGTAGCCCCCCAGGGTCCGGCTACCGCGAAAGACAATCCTGAGCTGGCCAAAGCCATCCAAGCCGGTCTGCAAAAGATGATGGATACGGGAATGCTCAAGGATGTGCTCGCACCGTGGGGCGAGGAATTCATCGCGCTAGACTACGCCACCATGAATCCGCCGATTGCCTAGGGAAGGAAACAAAAATGCGTTTTTCATCAATGATTAAAATCACCATGACCGTGGTGCTGGTGCTGGTGGTTTTCGGTCTGGCTGCCCAGGTTGGCACCATTGTCACGACGGGTCAGGTCAATCAGGCTCAAGAAGAATCCAACCAGCGCAATAACGGGATTACCTACCTCAAGAATGCCCGGACCAACCTGGCTGACAACGCGCGGGTTTTTGTGGTTTCCGGCCTGGAAGAGGCCATGCTGGATTACTTCAACCAGGTCTATGTGAATCGCGATTCTGAGTACGGAGCCAGCCTCATCGCCGACAACGGCGGTACGCAAGACCAAGATAAGCTGGTGCAGCAGTCTTTGGAAGCCGCGAAAGTTACTCAAAAAACCGAAATGCACGCCATGGCTTTGGCGGCTTTGGGCCGGGGAAGTGACTTCAGCGCTCTGCCAGCAGATTTGGAACACTTCCAGTTCTCGCCAGAGGAACTGGCTATGGATTCCGCGACCCAGCTGCAGACAGCCTCGGATTTGGTGTTTGGAGAAACTTACTCCAATTCTTACAAGTCCGTGATGTCGCCTTTAAATATGTTGAATCAGCTGGAAACTGGGTTCGCCAACGCTGCCGATACCCAAATGGGCCGGGCCGCCTCCCTGCAAAAGATCACCATCTATATTTTGATTGGGATATTTATCGTTTTGGCGGTAGCGGTGCTGCTGTTCCTGATTGCAGCGCTGCGTACCGTACGCCTGCCCCTCTCTCGGCATACTGTGGCTTTGCAGAATCATGATCAGTATGATTTGGGTTTTCGGTTGCGTGATGATACTGGGGTGCCGGAGATTCGGGATTTGGCTAAGGCTTTTAATGGGCAGAATGATCAGGTTAATGAGTTGATTGGGGAAGTCAGTGGGACTTCTCAGGGTTTGCATGAGCATGCTGGTAATTTGGCGGATACGGCTGCTGAGTTGGATCAGTCTGCTCAGGATACTCGGTCTCGGGCGGCGGGGGCGGCTGAGCAGGCGCAGTTGTTGGCTACGAATATGGATACTTTGAGTGCGGCGATGGAAGAAATGCAGGCGGCAATTCGCCAGATTTCTGAGTCGGCAACCTCCGCTTCGCGGATTTCTGAGGAGGCGGTGGAGTCTGTGGGTTCGGCGACGGAGGTTATTGATACGTTGGGTGAGTCTTCGCAGTCTATTGGGGAGATTACGAATTCGATTACTTCGATTGCAGAACAGACGAATCTTTTGGCGCTCAATGCGACGATTGAGGCAGCTCGTGCGGGCGACGCTGGTAAGGGTTTTGCGGTTGTGGCTGGTGAGGTCAAGGATTTGGCTGCGCAGACGGCTGCGGCTACGGCGGATATTTCTGAGCGGGTGAGTTCTATTCAGGAGGACTCTTCTAAGGCGGCTGAGGCTATTTCTCAGATTAGTGAGATTATTGCGCGGATTAATGATTCTCAGCAGACGATTGCTTCGGCGGTTGAGGAGCAGACGGCGACGACGAATGAGATGTTTGGGGTGGTTCGTGGGGCTGCGCAGACGACTCAGGATATTGTGGGTTCGATTGAGACGGTTTCGGCTACGGCCGAGAAGTCTGCGGACGGTGCGCGTACGACTCTGGAGGCTGGCCAGGCGGTTGCTGATTCCTCCAGCCAGCTGAGCAAACTCGTCTCCCGCTACCACTAGCGGAACCCGAATACTCTCCCGGAGTAGCTCCTGAATATTTAAGTGGAATTAACTTTCAATTCCACTATATTCAGGTTGGATAGTTGTTATTGTTTGTTTATTCAGACAATTTGGTGTCCGAGATCAAGGGAGATGCGTATGCCAGCCCGCTGGAAGATTATGTCCGTTTGTGCTCTTGCTTGTTTGAGTCTTTTAGTTACGGGTTGCGGTAGTGGTCCGGAACCGGATTCTGCCGGGGTCAAATCCTACGACATCTCCAAGATTAAAGCTGATTCTAAACTTCACGAGATGTTGCCGCCGGATAAGCGCGATTCGTGGACAGCCGGCGCGTTCATGCCGTATTCGCCCGCTGAGTTTTTTGATGACAACAATGAACCCATCGGCTACGAGGTCGATACCTTGAAAGCTTTGGGCAAGCTGATGGGCGTGAAGGACGTCCAGTTCAAAAAAGAGGAGTTTAACTCGCTGCTGGATCGGGTCAATGATGGTACCTACGACCTGATTATGTCCACTCTCACCCTTAGGAAATCACGGATGCGTCAAGTCAACATGGTTTCTTTTGTAAACGTGGGAGTTATTTACGCCGTAGGACCAAACTCAAAATTCGACTACACGAACCCTTGTGGATTCAAAGTGGGTGCGCGTACTGACACCACCATGATGGAAGCCTTGAAAGCAGCCTCGGATACTTGCGTTGCCGAAGGCAAGGAACCCATCAAGATCGCTGAGGACCAGGACCAAGAGGTGCTTAATTCGCAAGCGGCCGAGGGGACTTTGGATGCGGTGTTGGGTGAAGAGCCCAGTATGCTCTACGGCCAGATTAAGTTCAAGGGTTTCAACACGGTGGGGCAAAACTCGGATGTAGCGCCGCAAGGCCCAGTGTTCGCCAAGAATGACGAAGCCTTTGCGAAGGCCGTGCAGGCGGGTCTGCAAGAGATGATGGACACGGGTCTTTTGGTTGATGTGTTAAAACCCTGGGGTGTGGAGTCGCTGGCTTTGAACTACGCCACCCTGAATCCCCCGCTGATGTAAGGAATTTATGATGAATTTTCGGTTTTCGTCAATGGTAAAAGTTGCTTCCATTCTGGTGGTTCTATTCTGCGTCCTGGGTTTGGTGGGCGACATCATGGCTGTAATCTCTACCCAGCAAGTGCAAACTGCTCAACGGCAAGCTTCGTCTCGCTCCGCGGGGGTTAACCTGCTGACCGCGGCGAACAGCGACTTGACTAACTTGTCGCGGGCCTACGTGGTGGGCGGGCTTACAGCGGATCTGGCTGATTACACCAATCAGCTCTATATCAAGCGCGACCGTGAGTATGGGGTGCGGCTGTTGAAAGAGAACGGCGGCACCAAGGAGCAGCTTGACCTGCTGGAAGAAGCCTTGGCAGCCAGCAAGATCCGAGATGACATTGAGCTACACGCCATCGCTCTGTCAACGCTGGCTCGCGGCGAGGATATGGAGGCCATGCCCGCCACGGTGGAGAGCTATTCCATTCCGGCTGAGGAGAAGGCTCTACCTGCCGAACAGCAGCTCGCTCTAGCTTCGGAGCTAGTTTTTGGCCGTGACTATTCGTTGGCGTCGGCTTCCGTAATCGAACCGGTACGAAAGATTGGACATCTGGAAGCCGGTTCTCTGCAAGCGGCAGGTTCCGCGATGCAGCGTGCTAACGTGGGTCAGACTATCTCTCTGTCCGCGCTGATGGTGGTGTTTTTCCTGCTCGGCGCGGTCGTGTTGACCTTCCTGATTCTCCTGGTTCGCCGGGTGCGTCGGCCTTTGTCTCGGCATACTGTGGCTTTGCAGAATCATGATCAGTATGATTTGGGTTTTCGGTTGCGTGATGATACTGGGGTGCCGGAGATTCGGGATTTGGCTAAGGCTTTTAATGGGCAGAATGATCAGGTTAATGAGTTGATTGGGGAAGTCAGTGGGACTTCTCAGGGTTTGCATGAGCATGCTGGTAATTTGGCGGATACGGCTGCTGAGTTGGATCAGTCTGCTCAGGATACTCGGTCTCGGGCGGCGGGGGCGGCTGAGCAGGCGCAGTTGTTGGCTACGAATATGGATACTTTGAGTGCGGCGATGGAAGAAATGCAGGCGGCAATTCGCCAGATTTCTGAGTCGGCAACCTCCGCTTCGCGGATTTCTGAGGAGGCGGTGGAGTCTGTGGGTTCGGCGACGGAGGTTATTGATACGTTGGGTGAGTCTTCGCAGTCTATTGGGGAGATTACGAATTCGATTACTTCGATTGCAGAACAGACGAATCTTTTGGCGCTCAATGCGACGATTGAGGCAGCTCGTGCGGGCGACGCTGGTAAGGGTTTTGCGGTTGTGGCTGGTGAGGTCAAGGATTTGGCTGCGCAGACGGCTGCGGCTACGGCGGATATTTCTGAGCGGGTGAGTTCTATTCAGGAGGACTCTTCTAAGGCGGCTGAGGCTATTTCTCAGATTAGTGAGATTATTGCGCGGATTAATGATTCTCAGCAGACGATTGCTTCGGCGGTTGAGGAGCAGACGGCGACGACGAATGAGATGTTTGGGGTGGTTCGTGGGGCTGCGCAGACGACTCAGGATATTGTGGGTTCGATTGAGACGGTTTCGGCTACGGCCGAGAAGTCTGCGGACGGTGCGCGTACGACTCTGGAGGCTGGCCAGGCGGTTGCTGATTCCTCCAGCCAACTAAGCAAACTCGTCTCCCGCTACCACCAGTAAGGGCGGGTCTGCAGCGGTCTAAAGCATCCCGACAAACGTTCCGCACAGAATCTTGGTAATCATTGCTACGGGATAAGCCATGGCGTAGCCCAGGGAAACCCGAGGGTCGGTGTTGGTTTGGTCGTTAGCGAATCCCAACACCGCCGGCTGGGTTTGGGCGCCGCCCATGAAGCCGGAGAGCTTCGTGCCTCCCATTTTGGCTACCAGACGCATCAGGATGAACAAGGTGAGTCCAAACACATTGGTGACAATGAAGCCGAGAAGCAAAATTCTCCACCAATCCCCGCCGGTGAAAGCGGTTTGAATGGAGCCTCCGGCATTCGTTCCGGCCTGGGCCAGGAACAGCAGCAGACCGATTTCACCCAAGACCTGACCCGTGGTGTAGGGCAGAGTCGTGACAAATGGGCCGATGCGCCCCACGCGGCCCATAATCAATCCCATAATGATGATTCCGGCGGCATACCCGATGTTGAAGTATCCGCCTCCGGGGTTGGGGATGGGAATCTCACCAATGAGGAACCCTAGGGTCATCCCAATGCCCAGCGCTACCGGGTTGAGTGAGGTGAGTCCGCGGGTGGAATCGCCCAGGTATTTGGTGATGACCGAGATGCTTGATTTCGGCGCCACCACGCGCAGTCGGTCGCCCAGCTGCAACGTAAAGTCCGGGTAAGCCACCATGTCTACGTCTCCGCGTCGAACTCGTGACACCGTGGCACCAAAGCGGTCACCCATGTTTAGCTCTGCGATAGTCTTGCCGGCTTTGGTGGCGTCGGAAAGGGTAATGCGCCGATAGTCCAGGTAGCTGCGGTCGGTCTGTAGTGAATGGGAGGACGAATGACCCAATTCTTCGATAATGGTGTGAACGGCAGAGGCCTCGCCCACAATCGTAATCAAATCGCCGGGGTTGAGCGTATCAGACATATTGGGGCGGGTGATTGGCCCCTGTTCGCCACGGCGCAGACGTGAAAAAGCTAATTTTTCGTTGAATCTCTCATAAATTTCGCCTAAGCGGGGCTGGGTGTCGATCTCCACCCGAATCGTTTTGGACACGACAGGACTGGGGGCGTCCCGGTCATTTTTGCCCTTTTTCAGTGCCAGGGAGGCGAAAAATAGCATTCCAAGGACACCGTAGAGGTAAGCAATAGAATAGCCGACCGTGGCGGTGGCGATATCCCCGGATGTTTCCCCTCCCGCCTCGAGCATCGGAGTGTTCGTCAGTGCCCCGGAGAGGGTCCCCACAATTTGGCTGATTGGCATTCCCAGCAAGGTGCCGATTCCCACCGCGACAGCACTGACTCCCACATAGGCTCCGACCAACAGGAGGATTGATTTCCAGGCAGTTTGTAGGGTCGCAAAAAAGTTCGGACCAGAGTTTGAACCAATACAAAATGCGAACAAAGAGAGTCCCAGTACGGCGATTTCTTTCGGAATCATGAGCTTTATGCCCGAAGCACTGGCCCAGGCGGAGACGCCGATAGCGAGGAACAACACCGCGGCTGCGCCCAGAGAAACACCTTTGACTTTGATGTGCCCAAAGGCCATGCCTATTCCCAATAAAGCAGCTAAAAGGACAATTGGGTGGGTTGCGAAAAATTCGAACAAAATGTCCTCCAGAGACGTAGTGATAAATCAACCTTGTGGTCGGGAAAACCAACAAAGTCAGTCTATCAGCGCATACTGAAAGAATCGTCAGCGTCGGCATTAAGAACGGGGTGGGTGTCGACAATTTCCTTGTCTTGCAGCCAATTTCGATCCGTGAGCATCCGGGCTGTGGAAAGGCCGATGCCAATGGCCAAAATGACCACGGACACTTCGCTAAGGGAGGCGATAGCTCCTATCGTATTTCCTTCGTTGAGGTGTACTAAGGCTGAATAGAGAGGAACGCCGGGAACCATCAGCACTGCTGCCGGAACGGACAACGAGACTCGTGAATAGTTAAAGTTCGACAGACGGGAAATAACGTCAGCAAGCAGACCGATTGCCAGCGCCTCCAGCCCTACCGAAAATTGCCAATTGAATCCCGATTCCACAACAAAAAAACGCAACGGATTAACCAGAGCGCATATCAACCCGGCATAGACGCACAGTCGCCGGGTCGAATTGAACAGCATGGCAAACCCGGCAGAGGCCACAAATGAACAGAATGTTCGGGCGAAGTACAGCCAATGCCCCTCCAGAGGCGGGTTCACCGCGGGGTCTACCGCCCAGTGGAAGGTTAGGGACACAATCCACACGCTCGCTCCGGCTGAAATAATCAACATCAAGGTATAAACCAGGCGCGGTATCCCAGCGGAAAGATCCAGGCGTACCAAATCGAGCATCGAGGTAATGAGCGGGAAACCGGGAACCAAAAACAGTACCGCGGAGACAATTCCCACCCGGAATCCGAGAGGATCAGCTGTTATCCAAGGCGGTATAGTCGCCAGAACCGCTGGTGAATAGGCGCGCTGCAGCATCGTTTCCAGTAGCACGGCGCAACCGATGTAGACCAGTGAGGCAGCAAAACCGGCGGTCATCCAGACCGCAAAATGATTAGTTTTCTTTGCCATCATTATCCGGCGCACGCTTTGCCCGAATCCCGCCGCTACACCAGCCAGAACGCACTCGATGAGCCCGCCGCGGTTCAGGAAACAGAAACAGGCACAGGCAAATCCTGCTGCCAAAGTGTTAGCAATCTTATTGAATTCAGGTTTGTAGGACTCAATGCGATCCATGAGCCGGTTTGCCTCGCTGACGGGCGTATCCGGTTTAATGTTTTGGATAAACAGGCGCAGTCGATCAAGTTTGGCCGCGTTGGTGCCAAAGTCCCTCTGTTCCGAGATCTCGGTCCGGGAAAAAGGGCGCAGATAGACGGTAGAACTGATTTCGCCAAAGGTGACTTGGACGTGGTGTTCATCGGCTCCCAACGCGGTAGCCAGGCGTGCCATAGAAATCTTAATCCGGTACGCAGAAGCCCCGCAGGACTGCAGCATATGGCCTAAACGCATAGTTGTGCGGGAGACTTCCGTGAGCTGGATACGAATTTTTTCGTACTCAACCATGCTCTGGGTATTGACTTCAATAGGCTCGTCAGCAGCTTTTTTCTTGGGGGTAAAGGCGTGGTCGCGCTCGCCACGCAGTCGTTCCAAGTGCTTTGACAGAAACATTGCGGTCTGCTCTTTCACGCGTCGGGGAAAATTTAGATTCAATGACACAAACAGATTTAACCATCTGGTGGACGCCATTAATCAGGACTAAGGGCACAGCCAGCGGAAATGATGAGGCTACCCTAAGTTTGAGAGCGCCAGCTACCACTGCTTCCGGCTTTCTGGCGGGGGTATAGCCCTGTAAGGAAGTGTCTCATTATTCGGTTCGAAATCCACATAGTGAGATTTTCCCCTTGCGGGTTTCCATCCTTTTAGCCCCAGAGTTACAGTTGGGTGCATGAGCGAACCAGAAACGAAATCCATGGGAGCCTATGGCCCCGAGGAGACCCCCAATGAAATTGATCCCGCCGCTCGCGGGGAAGTCATGACCGGTGCGAAAGCTGTCATTCGTACTCTGGAGGAACTGGGCGTAACCGATATTTTCGGGATTCCCGGCGGGGCCATTCTTTCCACGTTCGATCCGCTGTACGACTCAAAGAAACTGAACTTCGTGCTGGCTCGCCATGAACAGGGCGCCGCCCACGCTGCCGAGGGCTACGCGAAATCCACCGGGAAAACCGGGGTAGCGCTGGTGACCTCAGGACCGGCCGCCACGAACCTTCTGACCGGCCTGGCCGACGCCATGATGGATTCGGTCCCGATGGTCGCGATAACCGGCCAGGTCGGAGCGGAATCAATCGGCACCGATGCCTTCCAAGAATCCGACATCGTGGGCGCGTCTATGCCCCTGACAAAACACAGTTTCCTGGTGACGCGCCCCCAGGACATTCCCTCGCGCCTGGCGGAGGCCTTCTTCATCGCTTCTTCCGGGCGTCCCGGACCGGTTTTGGTGGACATCACGAAAACCGCCCAGAACAAAAAGATGGCTTTCACCTGGCCACCACCGATGGAACTACCCGGATACAAACTGCCCGGCAAGCCTTCCAAACAGCAAGTCGCGGCGGCGGCCACCGAAATCGCGGCGGCGCATCGTCCGGTACTCTACATCGGCGGCGGGATTATCGCTGCTGATGCGACCGCAGAGCTGAAAGAATTGGCTGATGCTACCGGGGCTCCCGTAGTCACCACCCTGACCGCGCGCGGAGCCTTCCCGGATGATTCCCCGCAACATATGGGAATGCCGGGGATGCACGGCTGCGTGTCCGCGGTGCTGGCGATGCAGCAAGCGGACCTGCTGATTGCGCTAGGTACGCGTTTTGATGATCGGGTCACCGGGGACCTGAAATCCTTTGCACCGCACGCCAAGGTCATCCACGTTGATATCGACGCTGCTGAAATCTCAAAGATTCGTCAAGCCGATGTTCCTATCGTGGGGGATTTGAAAGAGGTTGTCGCGGCGCTGCTGCGGGCACTGCCCCAAGCCTACAAACAGTATGGCCGGCCGGACTTGACCCCGTGGATGAAGTCCTTGACCAAACTCAAAGACAAGTACCCCGCGTACTTCGACGACACATTGGACGGCCTGGTCAGCCCGCAAAAGGCTATCAAGGTGCTGGACGAGGTCAGCGATGACGACGCGATTGTGGTCACCGGGGTCGGCCAGCATCAGATGTGGGCGTCCCAGTTCATGACCTACCGTTACCCGCGCACCTACATTTCGTCGTGCGGCTTGGGAACAATGGGATTCGGTGTCCCCGCCGCGATGGGCGCAAAAGTCGCCAATCCGGATCGGGAAGTTTGGCTCATTGACGGTGACGGCTCGTTCCAGATGACGAACCAGGAACTGGCCACCTGCACCCAAATGCATATCCCGATAAAGGTGCTGCTCATCAACAACTCCTCGCTGGGGATGGTGCGCCAATGGCAGACCCTGTTCTATAACGAACGCTATTCTCAGACCGACCTGCATGACGGAGCTCGTAACCTCGACGAGGCTAACCGGGTGGGAATCCCCGATTTCATGCTCTTGGCGAAAGCCTATGGAGCTGAGGGAATCCGGGTAACTGACCCGAAAGACTTGCGAAAAGCCTTAGAGAAAGCTCACCAGATTGACGACCGTCCGGTCGTGGTCGAGGTGCTGGTCAGCCCCGATGCCATGGTGTTCCCGATGGTTCCCGCCGGGCAGACCAACGACAAAGTCATTTACGCCCCTGACAAGACTGTGACCTGGGAGGACTAAACATGAATATGACGCATACCCTGTCGGTGCTTGTCGAAAACAAGCCTGGCGTTTTGACCCGCGTGGCGGCGCTGTTTGCCCGCCGTGCCTTTAACATTCAATCCCTCGCGGTGGGAGAAACTGAGAAACCGGAGATTTCGCGCATCACCATCGTGGTCGATGTTTCCGAGGTGTCCCTGGAACAGGTCACGAAACAGCTGAACAAGCTGGTGAACGTGCTGAAAATCGTGGAGTTAGAGCCCGAACGAGCCGTCGAGAGAGAACTCATGCTCATCAAAGTTTCGGCTGACGACACGAATCGAACCGCGGTACTCCAGATTGTGGACCTGTTCCGGGCTCACGTCGTGGACGTGTCGCGAGGCACCCTGGTCATCGAATCCATTGGTTCCCCAGCGAAACACGCGGCTTTGTTGCGCGAGTTGGAGCCGTACGGAGTTCGGGAAATCGTCCAATCGGGCAACGTCGCGATTGGACGCGGCTCGAAGTCCATCACCGATCAAATTTAGGGGCTAATTAACCGGATTTTGCCTACTCTTTGCACGGAAAAACACCCCATATCTTTTTCAATGAAACACCTCTACAATTACTAAGGAGAAAAAATCATGGCAGAAATTTATTACGAAGACGATGCTGACCTGTCGCTCATTCAGTCTCAGAAGGTGGCCGTAATTGGTTACGGCTCTCAGGGTCATGCCCACGCGCTGAACCTGCGCGATTCTGGGGTCGACGTGGTCGTGGGCTTGCGCGAAAGCTCTTCCTCCCGGGCGAAAGCCGAGGAACAGGGCTTGACGGTGAAAACCGTGGCAGATGCCGTGAAAGAAGCCGACGTAGTCATGATTCTGTTGCCCGACCAGGTGCAGAGCAAGGTCTATGCCGCCGAAATCGAGCCGAACCTGAAGCTGAACGCCGCTCTGTTCTTTGCCCACGGGTTCAACATCCGTTTCGGATACATCAAGCCCGGTCCCGGCCACGACGTGTGCATGGTGGCTCCCAAGGGTCCGGGGCACGTGGTGCGCCGTACTTTCGTTGCCGGTCAGGGCGTTCCCGACGTTATCGCGGTGGAATGTGACGCATCCGGACGCGCTTGGGAACTGACAAAGTCCTACGCGAAAGGCATCGGCGGGACCCGCGCCGGCGTCATCAAGACGACCTTCACCGAAGAAACGGAAACCGACCTCTTCGGCGAACAGAACGTGCTGTGTGGCGGTCTGTCCAAACTGATTCAGTACGGTTTCGAAACCCTGGTTGAGGCCGGATATCAGCCCGAAATCGCCTATTTCGAGGTGTGCCACGAGATGAAGTTGATTGTGGACCTCATCAATGAAGGCGGTCTGTCCAAGATGCGCTGGTCGATTTCCGACACCGCTGAATACGGCGACTACGTCTCCGGGCCGCGCGTCATCACCCCCGACGTGAAGGAACACATGAAGGGCGTCCTGGCGGACATTCAAAACGGCAGCTTCGCCAAGCGCTTCATGGACGACCAGAACTCCGGTGCCGTCGAGTTCAAGCGCCTGCGCGCCGAGGGCGAAGGCCACCAAATCGAGAAGGTCGGCCTGGAGCTGCGCAAGATGTTTACCTGGAACACCAACAACGACACCGATTATGTGGAGGGCCACGCCGCTCGCTAATCACCTAGTACAGATAAGGACATCATGATGAAAAAGTTAATCCCCATTTTAGCGTTGGCTTCAGTTTGCGCTGCGTGGGGGTCAACTTTTTTCATGATAAAGGATCATGTTCTGGATGAAGTTCCGGCTTCTGACTTCCTGACCGTGCGCTTTTTTCTCGCGGCTCTGATTGCTTGCGCGTTGTGGTTTCGGGAACTGCGCACGGCGGGATGGAAGACGCTAGCTCTCGGCTTCGGGGCTGGAATCCTCTACGGTTTGGGTCAACTGGCGCAAACGTGGGGATTAAACCTGACCTCTCCGGCTACCTCGGGATTCATCACCGCCATGTCCATAGTCTTTGTGCCTTTCGTGGCGTTGATTCTGTTCCGGGAACGTTTCAAGCCAATTACCTGGCTGTGGATGCTACTGGCCGCTCTCGGCTTGGCAGCACTGTCCCTGCAAGGGTGGTCCTTTGGTTTTGGTGAGTTGATAACCCTGTTGGGGGCGTTATTCTTTGCCATCCAGGTGGCCTCTCTCGGCGTAATCGCGCCGGGACGTCCCGCGGGAGCGCTAGCTGCGATGCAGATGGTGGGGACCGCGTCGGTGAACGTTGTTCCGGCGCTTTCGGATGGGGAACTCACCCTGCCGCCCAACGGTGCTGTCTGGGCCAGCCTCCTCTATATGGTTGTGGTTTGTGCCGTGGGCGCTCTGTTCATCCAGACTTGGGCACAAGCGCGGATGTCCTCCACCGAGGCGGCCTTGATTATGGCCTGTGAACCGCTCTTTGCCACCCTTTTCTCGGTGGTGTTCAGCGGGGAAGCCCTGACGTGGCGGCTCCTGGTGGGCGGTGCCCTCATCATGGTGGCGATTGTGGCGGCGCAACTGGTCGGGGTTCATCCCGACGATGAGAAGCCAGTCCCGGTCGAAAGGCGCGAAACTGTCCCTTTAGCTGAGAACCAGACCCGGAAAACTGCCGATTTTAGACATAAAAAGAAAGTAGGAGTTACGTTATGACGAGCATTGATTTGGCCTTGATTCCCGGGGATGGCATCGGTCACGAGGTCGTTCCCGAGGCCGTGAAGGTCCTCAAAAAGGTCTTGGAGGGGGCGGGCGTTGGCTTGAAAACCACCCTCTACGATTTGGGGGCGGCTCGTTACCATCGCGATGGGGTGATTTTGGATGAAGCCACGGAACAAGCCTTGCGTGGCCACGACGCGATTTTGCTGGGGGCTGTAGGCGATCCCTCGGTGCAGTCTGGGGTGTTGGAACGCGGGCTACTGTTGAAACTGCGATTTGACTTTGACCACTACGTGAATCTGCGTCCTTCCAAGTACTATCCGGGTGTGCCGACCCCGCTGGCGAATCCGGGCAACATCGATTTTGTGGTGGTGCGCGAAGGCACGGAAGGCCTGTACTGCGGTAACGGCGGGGTGTTGCGTCAGGGCACACCGCACGAGATTGCCACCGAAGTGTCCGTGAACACGCGTCTCGGGGTGGAGCGGGTCGTGCGTTACGCTTTTGCGCAGGCTCAGGCGCGCCGTCGGCATCTGACTTACGTGCACAAGCACAATGTGCTGGTCAACGCCGGGCACCTGTGGCGCCGCTGCGTGGAGGAAGTCGGGGCGGAATTCCCGGAAGTGGAAGTCGACTACCTACACGTCGATGCGGCCACGATTTTCCTGGTTACGAACCCGGCCCGGTTTGACGTAATCGTGACCGACAACCTGTTTGGCGACATCTTGACCGATGAAGCTGGGGCAATCACCGGCGGTATCGGCTTGGCGGCGTCGGGAAACATCAATCCGGAAAAAACCTTCCCGTCCATGTTTGAACCCGTCCACGGTTCCGCCCCGGACATCGCTGGCCAGGGCAAAGCCGACCCGACTGCCACTATTGCGAGTCTGGTGCTGATGCTCAACCACTTGGACTATCCCCAGTTGGCGGCGAACATCCAACGCGCTATTGATGCGGATATGGCTAACCGCGCCGCCGCGTCTGCGGCCGGGACACCCCTGGTGCGTACCACCAGCGAAATCGGCGACGCGATAGCCGCCTCTCTCTAGGGCTGGTGACCACGAATCCCCAAAAAACCCGTAAATCCTCGGCACCGCGTGCCTTGAACCACTTTTACCTATGAAAAACCCAATGAAAGAAGAAGAACAACATGAGTAATCTCGAAGAACTCGCGAAACAGCCGCTGCCGAACGCCAATGAACTGGCGGGGCGATTCCCGCTCCAGCCTCATGACCACAGGGCCGACGAAGCCACCTACCGTGAGGTGATGGAAAAACTCGCTTTCGGTCAGGACTTTAGCGATTATATGGCACACGCCCTGTGGACCAAAGAGGGCGGCTGGCAGGAAAAGGATTTGCGTCCTTACGGGCAGCTGCCAGTATATCCGGGAACCTCGGTGCTGCATTACGGTCAGGAGGTTTTTGAAGGGTTAAAGGCGTACCGCCGGGCCGACAACACGATTTGGCTGTTCCGTCCCGCTTTCAACGCAAACCGGTTCAATCAGTCTGCGCGCCGCATGGCTTTACCGGAAATCCCGGTAGAGGACTTTGTGGGGTCTTGCGTGGATTTGGTGCGTGCCGATGCCCGCTGGGTGCCCGTCAAAGATGGCGCCACCCTGTATCTGCGCCCCTTCATGTATGCCTCGGAGTCTTTCCTGGGGGTGCATCCGGCTCACGAGGTGACCTACCTCAATATCGGTTCGCCGTCTGGGCCCTACTTCGACAACGGTTTTTCGCCCGTTTCGATTTATGTGTCTGAGGATTACCACCGCGCCGGACCGGGCGGTACCGGTGAAGCCAAGACTTCCGGTAACTACGCGGCGTCTTTGCAGCCCCAAGAGATTGCGGCGGAAAAGGGCTACGCGCAGGTGTGCTTCCTGGATGGGGAAACGAATACCTATATCGACGAGCTGGGTGGCATGAACGTCTTTGTGGTGTACCGCGACGGTAAAGTGGCGACCCCGCAGCTAACCGGGTGCATCTTGGAGGGCGGCACCCGCGGTGCGATTATTCAGGTTCTGGCTGATGAAGGTATTACCGTCAGCGAGGAACGTATCGCCCTGCACCAGCTGTTGGACGACATTCGCTCCGGCAAGGTCGCCGAGTTCCTGGCTTGTGGGACGGCCGCGGTCGTGACCCCGATTGGCAAACTCGGCGGGAAAGACTTTGAGCTGGAGGTTCCCACCGGCCCGATGACCAAGCACATCCACGACGTCATCACCGGCATTCAGTGGGGACGCCGCGAGGATCCCCACGGCTGGTGCTACCGGGTGCTGTAGCTTGGACAGTTAAACGCTTTATTGACTGGCTTATGGGATTGTCACTAAGACAATCCCATAAGTTGTCGCGGCCACTAGAAAAATGCTTTCTAAATCCGAGAAATAGTGCCTAATAATTCAGCATCTTAGGCATGGTCGTTTGGTATTTCCTAATGGAACGACTGCTATCGAAACCGCAAAGTTAGCAATCAACTCAGAATGGGCAGCTGGAAGGGGTAGACGTAGACCTGCTGGTTGGCGGCGGCCATGGCACCGCGGATGCTGTGCCACAAGGTCAGAGCGAACACCGCCAGCCACAGAACCAGAGCCAGCGGAATTAACAGGATGGTAAAGAAAGCAATCCACCCGGCGATACCAGCGATCCACATGGCGACGTTAAAGTTAAACGCTCCAGCCGCAGCGACGCGTACTGCCGGGGAACTGTCCTTTTTCACCAACCAGACGATGAGCGGTCCCAGGAATGACAGCCAGCCGGCGGAAACAGCCATAGCGATGAGTACAGAAAGATGAGCGAACATCGCCCACAAACGTTCATTTTCATTCACTCGGATATTTTTTCATGTCGTGGACACAGCCGCAACTGGAAACACGATTCCCCAATTTGGAACCTTTCCCTTTCCCTACCTACACCTTAAAAATAATTCAGAGGTGGGGCCTAAGCTCCAGGAAAAATCCGCTAGTGGTGAGACCTGAGCCTATTGGGGAGGCATCCCCGTCACGACACGCTGTTTCGGGGCGAGCCGTTTCTTGGGTAGCAGCGGAGCTTTGTCCCCTTCCAAGGTCAGCGGCCAGGCGTTGACCACGGCTTGGGCGAAACGACGGGAACGTTCCGAGTTTCCAATCGTGTTGCAGTGTACCCCGTCGCCGGTGATGAACCATTCCGGACGCATATCCTTGTCCCACGGATAGACCCACATGTTCGGGTAGCGTTTCTGCTGGTGGTAGAGCTCCGCGTTCCAAGCGTCCATGACCTCTTTGGTGTACCACCTGGGTGATCCGTTCGGGTTCACCACGGTCGTAATCCACAGCACCGGGTACTTCGGGCCAATAATGTCCATAGTGGCGCGAATGTGGGTGTCATAGTCGGTGCCGCCATAGACATTCATGTTCGCGGCATCGTTCGTTCCCAGGGCAATCACAAAGCACGAGTCCTTATCAATTCCACCGGAGAGGATTTCGCGGATGGAGTCGTTTCCGGAGGGGAAATCTTTATAGCCTTGATTGGTGGCGCGAGCCCCGAAACTTGAGTTGGTAACTTTCTTGGCGCCGGTGGCCGTGTAGGTCTTGGTGGCATTGTCTGCCGGATTGAGCACCCCGGCATCGGTAAACATCGCTAGGGAGGTGGAATCTCCCACATGGATGATTTGGTGGCATCGGGTGTGGCTCGCCGCGAGGGCGCGTGCCTGAGCCGCTTTGCGCTCCCGTTCCGCTTGAGCCTTCGCCAGGGCGGCCTTTTTTGCTTCGAGTTGGTCGTGATAGCTCGTGGCAGCTTCAGTTGGCACTCCGACCAGGGCAAAGATGAGAAAGAAAGCGAGGGGGAAAGACAACAGGGCGTGAGGTAGGGAGCCTCTGCGAGTCAACCACCGCCACAGCGGGACGAAGAATCCATTGCGGCGAATGGGATCTTCGACCAGGATCCAAGATAATGCGGCCAAACCAATGGTAGTCCCAATGATGATCAGGGCCCTGACAATAACCGGCACCACCTGCAGAGGAGTGTAAAGGAAAGCGATGAGCGGCATATGCCACAAATACATGGCATAAGACCTCTCGCCTATCCACGCGAAGGGGCGTAGAGCAAAAAGCTTATATATCCGCGTGTAGCGGTTCGAGATGGCAAAGAGCAGCGCCGCGGTCGCCAGCGAGAGAACCACCAGTAAGCCGTTAAATAAAGCTGGTGAAGAATCAGGAATAAAGATATAAATGGCCAGCACAGCGCCCAGACCAAGCCATCCCAATACTTCAGCCAGGTAGCGATCCTGTCGAAAGATTACCCTGCCGACGAGGGGGCGTGTCGTGTTCGGGTCGGTGGGCCTGATCATGATGATGGCGAGAATGGCACCCACGAGCAGGCCGCCCGCGCGAGTATCGGTGCCCTCGTAGAGGCGGGTGGCGTCCATGCCGAGTGAATATCCGTAGGCTAGCCACACGAAAGAAGCCGCGGCGAGTATTGAGGTGAGGATCACCAGCGGCAGGCGGCGACCGCGGCTGATGACCAGTAGTAATAGCAACACTAGCGGCCAGAACAGATAGAACTGCTCCTCAACAGACAGCGACCACATGTGTTCAAAGGGGCTCTGGGAGAACTGGTCAAAATAGGAATCACCCCAAAAAATGGTGGCCCAGTTATTGACGTAGAAAATGGCGGTGAGCCCGCCGAGACGATAGTCCGGCCAGTTTTCGGCTTTAAAGAAAGGCGTGAGTGCCCAGATGACCAGCACCGTGAGGATGACTGCGGGCATCAAGCGGCGCAGACGGCGTAGCCAGAAGGTTTTTAGCCCCAGATTGCCTTGGCGGTACCAGGAACGCATGAGGTTACCGGTGATCAGGAAACCCGAGATGGTAAAGAATACGCCAACACCAGCCAAACCGCCCGGCATCCATCTGAAGCCAAGGTGGTAGCAAATGACGCCGAGTACAGCGAGGGTTCTCAAACCGTCGATGCCCGGATTGTAGCGTGACTCGTTACCTATAGGCTTTGGCATAGTGGTTGCTATGATACCCTTCCCCAGCAGCACAATTTAAACCAGGCGGTTAGCCTGTGAATTTGGGGCTCATTTAATCTCTGGCGGGGGACTTTTGTAACATGGGGGCATGGAACAGACGACTGAGCCGATAGAGATATACGACACCACTTTGCGTGACGGCGCCCAGATGGAGGGCATTTCACTGTCCGTAGCGGACAAGCTCAATATTGCTCAAGCTCTTGATGACCTGGGGGTTAGCTTTATCGAAGGCGGTTGGCCCGGCGCGATTCCGAAAGACACCGAGTTCTTTGCGCTGGCGTTGTCGAAACTGGAGCTGCGCCACGCGACCCTGGCCGCTTTTGGCGCCACCCGCAAGGTGGGGACCAAAGCCAGCGAGGATCCGCAGGTGCTGGCCTTGTTGGATTCTGGGGCGCCGGTCATTACCCTGGTGGCGAAGTCGGATTTGCGCCACGTCACGGATGCCTTGAAAACCACCGGCCAAGAGAATTTGGCGATGGTGCGCGACACCGTGCAGTTCCTGGTCAAGGCAGGTCGGCGGGTGTTTCTGGATGCCGAACATTACTTTGACGGCTTGACTCACGATGCCCAATACGGGCTGAAAGTGCTGAAAGCGGCCGGAGAAGCAGGGGCAGAAACGGTCGTACTGTGCGACACCAACGGAGGCAACCTGCCTTCGACCATCGGCACTAAAGTCGCTGAAGCCCGCGACTACCTGGACAAACACGGCCTAGAGCAGGTAAAAATCGGGATTCACACCCACAATGACACGGGGTGTGCCGTCGCGAACGCCATGGCCGCCATCGAGGCTGGGGCAGTGCAGGTCCAGGGCTGCGTGAACGGCTACGGGGAGCGCACCGGCAACGCCGACATCCTTACCCTTATCGGCAACATTGAAATCAAAATGGGCCGATCCGCCCTTCTGAATGAAAACGGCCTGGCCGAGCTGACCCGCACCTCACACCGAGTGGCAGAAATCACGAATCTGCGGCCTTCCAAACGTCTGCCTTACGTGGGGGATTCCTCGTTTGCGCACAAGGCGGGTCTGCACGCTTCGGCTATTCGCGTCAATCCCGATTTGTATCAGCACATTGACCCCGCTACGGTCGGCAACGATATGCGGATGCTGGTTTCTGAGATGGCCGGGCGGGCTTCGGTTCAGTTGAAGGCCAAAGAGATGGGCATTGACCTGTCTGGGACGCCTTACCTGACCGGCCGGGTGGTGGAAGCGGTGAAAGAAAAGGAGTCCCACGGTTACGTTTTCGATGCGGCTGACGCGTCCTTTGAGCTGCTGGTGCGGGCACAAGGCGGGGACTTGCCGACCTATTTCGAGGTTGAGACCTGGCGGACTTTGGTTCAAGCCGGTCGGGCGTCCCTCAGCGAGAACGGTGAAGCGGAGGCCGAAGCCACTGTCAAGCTGCGGACTCGTGACGGCCGCAAAGTCGTCACCGGGGAAGGCAACGGTCCGGTGAACGCGCTGGACCATGCGCTGCGCCAGGCGCTGTCCGAAACGTATCCGGCTATCACCGATTTTGAACTCATCGATTACAAAGTGCGGATTTTAGATACGACCTTTGGCACGGACGCGACCGTGCGCGTGCTGATTACCACCACGAACGGAGAGGCGCAGTGGACTACAGTCGGGGTGGGCGAGGACGTGATTGAAGCATCCTGGGAAGCCCTGGTTGAGTCTGTGACCTGGGGGTTGATGCACCTCGGGGTGCGTCCCAAAGTCTAGTTTGGTAGGTTCATGCCGTATTTTTCACAAGTTTCCTCGACTGAGTTTGCCAGTCGGGGAAACGTCATTTTTGGCGAATTATGTTGTGACAGCACCAAAAAAGGCCGGAAAAAGCCTAAAATGTTAGCGGTGAACAGCGATGATGTTCCATGTCATAGGAAAATTCGATTTACCTGACACGGAAAAATTTTCAAGGAAGGCGGCGTTCTTAGATGTCTAAGAAAAAGGCGGCACCAGTACAAACCGGCGCTACCGTGCAAGTTGGCGAGAGCCTGAAGACTGATGGTAAAAAATTCCCCTTAGGGAAAAAGATGTTCTTGGTCAATATGACTGCAGCTCTAGCAGCGATTTTGCTGTTGGCAGTGGAGTGGGTGGGGATTGGCATAGAGAACGTAGACGTTTCCCATAAGGCCTCCAGCTCTGCGACTTCGCAGGAAATTACCAAATTGGCTGAGGAATGGCGTTCCGCGGAATTTCTGTGGTCGCAGGGTATCTATACCGCTCTGCGCAACGATCCGAACGCGCTACAGATTTTTGGGGAATATCTTAAGGATTTGGATGCCTTTAGCCAGCACGTGTCGAGTTTCCCTACGAAACAGCTCAGAGCTAGTAATCAGGCCACGTTTGAGGCTATCAAATCCGACAGCGCGTCTTTGAGCTCCATGTTGGCGCAGGTCAGCGGGTCTGTGACTTCTTTGGATAGTCTGCGTGGCGCAGTGGTAGCCGAAGCGGAAAATATCCGGAACGTCTCGAGCTCAATCAGCGATAACATCGGAAAGCTGAGTGAGGATTTGAACGTCCAGAACCAGGCCACCAGCGCCAGGATAAAATTTATTCAGCCCCTGACCATTGCGGCAGTCATCGTGACCGGTGTGGTGATGCTGCTCATCATGCTGTTATTGAACCTCAAGATGTCGCGCGGCTTCGTGAAATCAGCTCAGGAAAGTTCCGCTGCCTTGAATCAACTTTCCCGCAAAGACCTGACCATTCATCCGGTCAAGCACACCAATGACGAAATTGGGCGTCTGGCCGATAAGCTCGATATCGCCGCTGAAAAGCTGCGTAACATTTTTGGTCAGACCGTGACTACTGCCGAGGAAGTGCAGGTCACTACGCAAAAGATGGTCGATGACGGTCACGATCTCATCGGCACGATTGAGCAGGCCAGCAGTGTGGTTACTTCCGTTGCGGCAGCAGCCGAGCAAGTCTCGACGAGCATTGCGACGGTGGCGGCAGCAGCGGAAGAAATGAGCGCTTCTATTCGCGAGATTTCTTCGAACGCCAACGAGGCAGCCAAGGTTGCGATGGAAGCTACCGAAGTCGCAGCTAAGACGAATGAAACCGTAACCAAGCTGGGTGAATCCAGTCAAGAGATCGGTGAGGTAATTGAGACGATTACGGCGGTGGCGGAACAGACTAACCTGCTGGCGCTCAACGCCACTATTGAGGCCGCTCGGGCTGGAGATGCGGGACGCGGGTTCGCGGTCGTGGCCAGCGAGGTGAAGGATTTGGCGGCGGAGACCACGACGGCCACTGCCGACGTGGCTTCACGTATCGAACAGATTCAGGTCGACACCGGTCATGCGGTAGATGCCATCAGCCAAATCAGCGACATTATCGCCCAAATCAATGATTTCCAGGCCACGATTGCGGCGGCGGTCGAGGAACAAACTGCCACCACCAATGAGATGACCAAATCTATTACAGAAGCGTCCTCCGGTTCGACTGAGATTGCGGCAATTATTAACGAGATAGCTGAGGCGACTAACAACAGTGCCGATAACCTGCGTGATTCTGTTGGCAGAGCGGAAGGCGTGGTGAACCAGACCCAGGGATTGAACCAGCAGCTAGGCGAATTCACCTACCGGGAAGGACAGTGAGAAACATGACTCAGACGAATCCGGTCAACCAGCTAGGGGAGCAGGACATGAAGAACCAACCGAATAACACGACAAAACCGGAAAAGGCCTACAGGCGGACTTCCTTGATGAAGCGCCTGTTTAGAGGGGCTTTGCCGGGGTTTGTGGGGGTAATCATTTTGGGGATGGCTGTCCTAATAACCATGGTTCAGACCAACCACAGCACTACAGAGTACTTGGATGCCTCGACCAACGCGGAGACTCTATCTCTGATGGAGGCCGAGATTTTTGAGATTGGCCAGCACCAAAACGCTTATGCGCGTTCCGTCTTGGAGGGCCAGCCCGACGATGCGCAAGCTCAGCAGCTGGAAGCGGCCCAGGGCGCTTTGGAACAAAATATCCAAACAATTATCGACACCACGAACTCCGACAAGGTTCTGGCTGCGGCCCAAGGATTACAGAAATCTGCCGCCAACTTGCGTGAGGTCATCGCGCGATCAACTTCCGAATTGCAAGCCAGTCAGGGACAGAATTCCGAAACTTTGAACACGGTCCTCGCTCAGACCATTAG
This sequence comes from uncultured Mobiluncus sp., assembly GCF_963511525.1. Classification (NCBI taxonomy): domain Bacteria; kingdom Bacillati; phylum Actinomycetota; class Actinomycetes; order Actinomycetales; family Actinomycetaceae; genus Mobiluncus; species uncultured Mobiluncus sp. The sequence continues at coordinate 27,595 of NZ_CAUPIY010000013.1, forward strand.
CGATATGGTCGCCCAGCAAGACCAGCTCACACCATTGCTGAAACAAGAAGTCGCCCAGTCGCAAAAGGATATGAGTGACGTGCGTCTCCGGGGACTGATTTTCCAGATAATAACCGTGGTTGCCTTGGTGATCGTGGCCGTGATTATTATGGGCAAAGTGCGCCGCGCTGTTACTCATTCTGTGGAATCCGTGGAAACTGTGGTGAAAGGTTTGGCTCAAGGCGATTTGACGCGCAGAGCGGTCATCAATTCCAACGATGAGCTGGCGGATATGTCGCGGGCAGTGAACCTTTCCAATTCGGCCCTGCAAGAGGCGTTTGGGTCGGCGGCTCGCACTTCCGAGGCGGTTCGTTCCGAGTCAGAGACCGTGGCTGATCTGACCACTCAGACCGCGCAGGCTGCCGCCGATTCGGCGGCGCAGGCTGACGCGGTGGCGGGCGCAGCGGAACAGGTTTCCATTAACGTGCAGACCGTCGCTGCGGGCGCAGAAGAGATGGGTTCGGCTATCCGGGAGATTTCGTCTAACGCCAACGAGGCGGCGCGAGTCGCCCAGGAGGCTACCGAAGCGGCCGCGGCGACCACCGAGACTGTGGAGAAACTGGGCAAATCATCGAAAGAGATTGACGATGTAATCCACACCATTACCGCTATTGCGGAGCAGACCAACCTGCTGGCGCTCAACGCCACCATTGAGGCGGCGAGAGCTGGCGAAGCGGGCAAGGGCTTCGCGGTAGTTGCTGGTGAGGTGAAGGATTTGGCGGCGGAAACGGCTAAAGCCACCGATGACATCACCGGACGGATTGCCAAGATTCAGGATGACACGGATTCCGCGGTGACGGCTATCCGGCGTATCTCCGAGATTATTTCCCAAATCAACGACTTCCAAACCACGATTGCCGCCGCGGTCGAGGAACAGACTGCCACCACGAATGAGATGGCGCGTTCTGTGACGGAGGCAGCCTCCGGTTCTTCCACGATTGCGACGAATATCGGCCAGTTTGCCGGGGCTGCTAGCCAAGCGGTGGAACCGTTGAACTCCCTGGCTGCGACCGCTTCGGATTTGCAGTCCAAAGCCGCGGATTTGCGTGCGGAGCTGGGCAAATTCAAGTATGAATGAGCACGGTCGGACTGTCTGACCGACTCGCGAAACAACTCAATAGTGAGGTGAAACCTCACGCTGGTGCCCTCCTATGGCTTAAACTTTAGTTATAATCACCCTTGCAGCCAAAGGAGGGCATCAACGTGATTGGTTCGGTCCAGGAGTTCGCTCGCCTGTGCACTTCGGAAAACGAAGAGGACTTCATGCGGGCGATGACGGACGTGGCGCCGACTTTTATTTGGGAGGAAGTCATTCGTACCCGCCCGGAGCTGGCTGAATACGTGGCGCAAGCACAGAATTTGCCCGATACTGTCTTTGAAACCATCGCGCTGTTTGCCCCGTGGCGGGCGCGCTACCTAGTCGCGATGCAGGAGCGCACCCCCGCCTATGTGCTCGCTAAACTCGCCAAAGACGGCGATAGTCGGGTGCAAAAGGCGGCGGTGGCTAATGAACTGACTCCGTTGAAAGTTATCGCCGAGCTGCGTGAGGATGCCAATGAGGAAATCGCCCAGTTGGCGCGCCTGACGTGGACTGAGCGGGCGGAGAAACGTGCGGGTAAGCATTCCGGGCGGCCCGAAGCCACGTGGGATGTGCCCCAGCCGCCGGGCAATGCCGAGTCTGAGGGCGGCGAGGCCTCCCGTTACAAGTCGTATTTTGACGAGCTTTGTGCTCAGCGCGGCCTGACGGAGGCTGAGGTAGTGCGAGGGTTTGACCCTCGTGATCCCCAACTTCCGCTGGCTCCCGAAGGGCCGTGGGTGGTTGCTCCCTGGGGCGACGAGGGGTATGTGGTAGGCTCACAGCGCGGTGCCGAGTTCGCTGCCTACGAAGTGTTGCCTGACCTGGAATCGGCGGTTTCCCTGGTCGCCCGATTGGTACGGGAAAAGCCCGAAACCGGCGAGTTGCCAGCCAACGCTGTCGAGCGCGGTCACCGCACCGCCATCGGGATTGACGCCCGCACGATTTCCCGTGGCGGGAAACCCGGATCCAACGAGCTGCGTCCCGGCGACCTGCTGGATTGCTTTGACGATGATAAAGCCCAATTCTTGTTTGCGCTGGGCACACCTCTGGCACAGCGGGGAATCAGCTTGAAAAATGAAAAGCCCTACCGGGTTTTTGAGGTCATGGCGCCCCTGCCACTGGCAGTTTTGGAGGGTCTTACCGCAAAAACTTCGCGTAATCCAGGGGGTGGAGCGATTGTGGTTTTGGACAAGCCCCTGCGGTGGTATCTGGACCACAACTTCCTGCGTGAACTGCGTTAATTTCTCATACTGAGACAACAATTTCGTAAAGTGAAACCCGTGGTACCATGGGACTGTGTCGCAAACATTGCTGCTGTTGCCTAACCGCGTAGGGCTCTGAATCAGCCAGGCCCCCTGCGCGGAGTTATCCGCTTTGCCTGGCAACTAAGATAAAAGCAACATCAGCAAAGGATTTTTAATATGCGTACCTCTGGATTCACCAATCGTCAGCAAACGTCCGGAATGCCTTACGGCAAATATCGCCCGTTCCTCGAGACGAACCCCATCTCGCTTCCCGAACGAACCTGGCCTAACAATCGGATTACGAAAGCGCCGCGCTGGTTGTCCACCGACCTGCGTGACGGCAACCAAGCCCTCATTGAGCCGATGGACTCCGAGCGGAAACGCGAAATGTTTGACCTCCTGGTGCGCCTGGGGTTCAAAGAAATCGAAATCGGTTTTCCCGCCGCTTCCCAAACAGACTTTGACTTCGTGCGTTCCCTGGTCGAGGACGATGCCATTCCCGAGGACGTGACCTGCTCAGTCCTGTCGCAATCCCGCCCGGAGCTCCTGGAACGCACCCTGCAAGCGATTAAGGGATACCATCGCGCCACCGTACACCTTTACAACGCGACCGCCCCGGTTTTTCGCCAAGTCGTGTTTCACAACGACAAGGCGCAGACCATCGAGATGGCGGTGTCCGGCACTCGTGAGGTCATCGCCGGAGCCGAAAAAATCCTCGGGGACGACACGATTTTCGGTTACGAATACTCCCCGGAGATTTTCGTAGACACCGAAATCGACTTTGCCCTGGAAGTTTGCGAAGCGGTCATGGAAGTGTGGCAGCCCGACAGCGAGCGGGAAATCATCCTGAACCTGCCTACCACGGTGGAACGCTGCACGCCCAATGTTTACGCTGACCAAATCGAGTACTTCTGCCGCCACATCTCGCACCGTGAACACGTCTGTATTTCCGCCCACAACCACAATGACCGCGGCACTGGCATCGCGACCGCCGAACTGGCTCAGATGGCCGGCGCTGACCGGGTCGAAGGATGCTTGCTGGGCCAAGGCGAACGAACCGGCAACGTTGACTTGGTCACCTTGGCGATGAACCTCTTTAGTCAAGGCATCGACCCGCAGCTGGACCTGTCCAACCTCGATGAAGTCCGCCGAATTGTCGAGGGCTGCACCCGTATGTCCACCCCGCCGCGGCTGCCCTACGTGGGGGACCTGGTCTATACGTCCTTCTCCGGTTCCCACCAGGACGCCATTAAGAAAGGCTTTGCCGCGCGCGAACAGAAGGTCCGGGACGCCGGCGGAGATGAAAACCAAGTCATCTGGGAACTGCCCTACCTGCCTATTGACCCTCACGATGTGGGGCGCAACTACGAAGCTATCGTCCGGGTAAACTCGCAATCCGGCAAGGGCGGTATCGCTTACATAATGAAGGAAAAGCATCACCTCGACCTGCCGCGCCGCCTGCAAATCGAGTTCTCGAAAATCGTGCAGCGCACGACCGATCGTTTCGGCGGTGAACTCGGGGCGAACGACCTGTGGCAGATTTTTGCCGATGAATACTTGCCGGCGTCAGAAGCGGGGATTGACTCGCGTCACTGGGGACGTTTCTTCCTCGACGGGGCGCACGTTTCTTCCGTTCCCTCGGCTTCTGGCGGGGACACGGAAGTCTCCATTACGCTGAACGACCGCGGCGCGAAGCTCCAGCTGGAATCGTTCGGCAACGGTCCGATTGACGCTTTCGTCCATGCCTTTGAACAGATGGGCATGGAAGTGCGGATTCTGGATTACGTGGAGCACGCGTTGAGCGCCGGGCGTGACGCCACCGCCGCGGCCTATGTCGAGGCCGTAGTGGATGGCGAGGTGCTGTGGGGGGTCGGCATTGATTCCTCGACTATCCGTGCCGCCTACAAGGCCGTAATCTCAGCGATTAACCGGGCGCAGCGCCAATCCCAAGTCACGGATAGCTCCGTTCCGTTTCCCTGAAAGTCGAACCGCCAGAGTTTATCGGGAAAGCTCTGACCTGGAAGGCTCGCGTTCAGGAAACCAACCTGCAAGTTCAGGGTATCGGGTGGCTCTTGATAAGGTAGGCCGGGACTAAGGAGTAAATCATGTTCGTGCCCAATGTCACCGCGGTCGGAGGGCTGCTGTGGCTCAGTGCCATCGTGGCTCTGCTCCCGGTAGGGGTGTTCTTTGTGCTGGTCGGAGCCGTGCGGATGCGTTCTCACTGGGCGGGTGCTATCGCCCTGGGGGTTGGGTTGCTCGTGGCGATAGCGGGGTTTCGGATGCCGGTCGACATGGCTGTGGCGGCGGCTCTACTTGGGGCGGAAAATGGCTTGATACCCATCGTGATTATCGTGATTGCGGCCGTGTGGCTGCACCGTCTGATGGAGGCGACCGGTCGGGAAGCTGATTTGCGCAAGGTTTTTTCGGCTGTCGGTCAAGGGGATTTACGTATCCAAGCCATGCTGATTGCGCTGTGTTTCGGGGGCCTGCTAGAGGGGCTCTCCGGTTTCGGGGTCCCCGTGGCGGTGGTGACCGCGCTGCTGCTGGGTCTGGGATTCAAACCGATGAAAGCGGCCGTGATTGCCTTGGTGGCGAATACTTCCCCAGTGGCCTACGCGGCGTTCGGTGTACCGATAACGACCGCGGCGGCCCTTCTGAGCGGGCATGACCCCATTCAAAACGCTGCTGACATCACGTTTTATGTGTCCTGCACCGAACCGGCAATTGCTTTCGTCATGCCGTTCGCGCTGAGCCTGTTGATTGATAAGGATCACTTCCGCCATATGTTCCCCCTGGCTTTCGTGATGGGCCTGGTGGAAGGTATCGGGCAGTTCCTGACCTTGCGTTTCGTGTCCTTTGAGTTGGGCGGGGTACTGCCGCCCATCGTGACATTCCTGGTAGTGGCGTTGATGGTGTTGGTTTATCGTCCCCCGGTTCCTCCCGAGTTTGTCACGGAAAAGCCCACTGACCTGCGCGTGGGGAGGGTGGCGTTGGCTGTGATGCCCTATGGCTTGGTCATCGTGATTCTTTCTGTGGGGCGAATGGTGCCCCAGGTATCTAAAGTTTTGACCGCAACGGATCTGCACGTCGCCTGGCCCGCTTTGGCGGGTCGGGTGGCCAGTCCGGACAAACCGAACGTAGCGGGAAACATCGGCAACATCACTATCCCGATACTGTCCCAACCGGGAGTATTGATTGCGATGGCGGCACTGGTAACCGGGTTGGTGTTTACCCTGGTTAGCGAAGGCGGGAAGTATCCGCTTGGCTTCAAACAGGTCGGTGCCAAACTGTGGTCAGCGATTTATTCCATGCGGTATTCCGCGGCCACCATCCTAGAAGTGATGGCGTTGGCTTACTTGATGAACATTTCCGGCATGGTTTTGACCATCGGGACCCTGCTGGCGGGAACCGGAACATTCTTCCTGTTGCTTTCCCCCATGATTGGCTACCTCGGTACGGCGATTTCCGGCTCCACGACCTCGGCAAACGCCCTGTTTGCCTCCCTGCAAGAGACGACGGCCCTCCAGATTGGCCTGCCCGGTGCTTTCGCCGTGGCGGCCAACACTGCAGGCGGGGTCATCGGCAAGCTCATTGCCCCCCAGTCCCTAGCGATTGCTGCCGCCGCAATGGGCGAACCCGAAAAAGAGACCGATTTGCTCCACGAAGTACTCGGCTGGTCTTTCTACCTGCTGCTGTTTGCGGTGTTCATCTGTTTCGTCTGGGGCCTGGTGCTCCTGCAATAGACCCCGCTGGTTCCATCTCGGGGTTAGTGTATAACTGGGGCACCACCAGCAAGCCGCGGTAAATGAGCTAAAATGCCAAAAACCGATAAAATCTGGGCCAAAGTTTGTGTGTTGGCCTCGAATAGGGTTTCCCAATTCGAGGCCAACATTTAACTCATTCGCAGGATTCTATTGTTCGGTTTCATGAGTGACTGAGACATAATTCAGTCTAATAAACTATTCAGATGAAGAATTCGATAATACGAGAGCCACCATCACTGAAAGTATGGCTACCAGAGCTGACATAGACGCCAGTTTCGGGACCGCTCCACCACCGACTTCCGGCACAAAGATTGACGATGCTCCGAGTATCAGGCCTAACGCTCCGAAAACTATTGTTACGCAAAGCAATATTTTAACCTGGGTATCAAGGTTCTTCTTAGGCATTTATCTAATCTTTCTACTGTGGAAAACACAAAGGAATCGCGTTTATCGGATTTACCATGAATTTTATACCGCGATGATTCCAGTTACAGAGACTCAGTCCAGTACCGTACAATCCCAATGCTGCAGCAATAACTCCAGCTACCGCTCCGCCAGCTCCAGTGGCAGCCATGATTGCTGCTGCAAGTGTTGTTGCGCTTGCTCCGGCCGATACCAATAAAGCTATTCTGTCAGCAACGCAACTGTCTAAATAAACAGTTGGCCAAAAAGTGCGGAATCCATTTTTTCCAGGGCAAGCTGCTCTTAAAGAGACAATCTGATGAGTTGCGTCTATGATAGTTGATTCGTGCTCTATCATTTCTTTGGTAGTTTCAGGCATTTTTACTTCTCCACCGATTGCCAACACACCTTCAGCTGCTTGATTAAGGAATTCCTCGTCCAGCTGGGGGTTCTGCAAAGCTGAGTTATAATCTAGAACATCTTCCTGCAAGTATTGACCTAATTCTGTGTAGCGTGAATCAACATTCAAGTCTTTTACTTGATTAACATTGATTTCTACTTCTGCGTCTCGGGGCGTAGCGTTAGCTAAACTTCCTCCTGCTATTGCTAAGGATAGCCCAGCTATGGTTGCTGTGAGTACACGTAATATGCGCATATTTATCCTCCTTAGGAAAGGGTTTGAGAGACCTTCTCAATGAAATCCTCCCAAGCGAAGGAATGTATAAACACCATCAAAAGTTGGTATTTTTCTACCGTAATTAGTCAGCATTTCAGTCAAGAATGCCGGATTTGATAGCACTGAGTGAAAGTTCGCCTCTGGTGGCACAGTTTGTGTGCGTCAGGATGTCAGATACGTAAGATTTTACGGTTGATTCAGAAAGAGAAAGGGTCTTAGCGATCTCCTTATTTGGTAGGGCTTGTGCGACCAGCCTTAGCACGGGTTTCAAGTGTTCCGGGAGTGTTTCTGTTCGCTCGATGAAGTCTCGATATTGCAGCTGGCTTTGGTGGTTACGTAGGTAGGTTTGCGTCAGAATCTCGGTAGGCTTGCCACTGACCACCTGCTTGCCCTGATGGGCCTGCTGAATGAGCATGACTAGCTGCTCTACCGGGGTGTCTTTAGTGAGAAATCCTGAAACGTTTTTTTCCAAGGAACGTGCTAGATATTCTTCATGCTCAAAAGCCGTGAGAACGAGCACTGTTACACTCGGATTGGTTTTCTCTATGGCTCCCGCGGTTGCTATACCATCCAGAACAGGCATATCGACATCCAACAGTGCCACATCGACTAGATGTTTTGCTAGTTCACTGATAGCCTGCGCACCGTTGGCAGCAGTAGCTACCACTCTGATACCATCCGCATCGTTGAGCAACAGCGCCAGATTTTCCCTATAAATATCGTCATCGTCTGCGAGTAACACTCGTATCTCTTCTTTTTCTTCTTCTTTAATCATGGCCTCTCCTTAGCCGCCGGTATTACCGCCGTAATAATCCAGCCCTGGGAATTTCTGCCGAAAAGCAGTTCGCCGCCCTCGTCGTTGAGTCTCGACTCTAAATTGCGCAAACCGAATCCGCCTGTCATTCCATGATATTCTGAAAGTTCAGAAACCGGATTACTCATCATAATGGTAAGTATGCGTTCTTCATCAAGGCTCATCTCTAATTCGATATACGCCCCTGCAGGAGCATATTTCAAAGCATTAGTAGCGGCTTCACGAACCACCAGGGAGGCCAGCAGTCGCTGTTGCCTCGTCAAAAGGGAATCCAGCTCAGCATTAGCATCTCTTTCCAGAACCATTTCCCGAGCACGTAACATACTGCGAACATCATCTAGTATGTCGGTCAGGCTCGCCGAGACTCGAGTAGTATCGAGATTTAAAATGACGGGACGAATTCTGCTGGAGGCTGTCTTGGCTATATCGGATACCAGCTTTAAATCTTGAGGCTTGGCTTCATCTGGGTGTTTAGCAATCCGATCCGCTAGAATTGCCAGACGAACCAAATCTTTCGCGATAGTATCGTGCAATTCAGCAGCAAGCTCACGACGAATCCTTTCCCCGGAACGCTCAGCTTCCTCTTTTGCTTGTTGCGATTCCATGGTCATCCGCTCCATGCGCTGATGCTGCCAACGCAAGAAAAAGCCTAATGAAAGTGTTGCCAAAGTATCTAAAATAAAGCTCAGGACTTGAGCTGTGAGAGGATTCGCAACCAACAGGCTAAAAATTTCCGCAGAGAAAAAAATTGCTAATCCTGGAATAATCCAAGAACGCGCAATCCAGCTAATTGAAATAGCGCAAATTCCCCAAATGGCAAAGGAAAAATCGTCGCTAAGAGGTGACAGCAGCAAGCAATCAAAGAAAACTGTATATGCAATGTCGCTCCAGGGAGAAAACCATGCACAGGATGCCAAAAGTATAACTAGGATGGCAAGAGCCCACATACTTGGGTAATTTGCCACTCTCACGAGTAATCCTGTAACTTCTAAGAGGCCAAGTACCAAAGCTAAAGACACGAAAATAATCCGCTGGGACAGTCCAGGCTCGGAATAGCGAGGAAAAAGCTTAGGAACTAGGCTCTTGAGAGGCATAGTGATTACTTTTTTCTTTCGCAAATCGGCAGGTGTGGCATCAAGGAGCATAGCCAAGGCGCGTATAGCTGTTTGTCATGTCCTGATCCAAAATTTGAAACATAGTCTTTCCCGGGTGCAACTCCCTCAGCAGGAACCATACCTAAAAGCGCCAACGAAAGACTAAGGCTCATAGCTGCAATTTTACTCGAATTCATCGCTTATGTTCTCCATTGAAAAAGTCAGAACGTGTGGTCAGCTCTCGCAAGCGGGCTAGAACCAACCGTAAAACCCAAATGTGATCTGTGTAACCTCCAAATGAAGGTACTTTCTTACCTTCAAAAGTTGGTACTCGGGAGTTCCTGAAATCGTACACACAAATCTTTTGGGTGGCAGTCCCTCTGGCTCTACGCCCGCGAGTTACCAGGTACTCCCCGAAGGCTGGCGTAGAGCCTCACCTAGAAAGCCAGACATGGCATATTGGTTCTTGATGAGAACTTTTCGAGATGCGGCCGTTGTTCTGCGTACCCAGAACCTGGGGGGAAGCTGACCGTATCGTCCCCCGGTTCCTCCCGAGTTTGTCACGGAAAAGCCCGCTGACCTGCGCGTGGGACGGGTGGCGCTGGCTGTGATGCCCTATGGCTTGGTCATTGTGATTCTTTCTGTGGGGCGAATGGTGCCCCAGGTCGCCAAAGTTTTGACCGCGACGGATCTGCAGGTCGCCTGGCCCGCTTTGGCAGGACGGGTGGCCAGTCCGGACAAACCGAACGTAGCGGGAAACATCGGCAACATCACCATTCCGATACTGTCCCAACCGGGAGTATTGATTGCGATGGCGGCGCTGGTAACCGGATTGGTGTTTACCCTAGTTAGCAGCGCCGCCGCGATGGGCGAACCCGAGAAAGAGACTGATCTGCTTCACGAAGTGCTCGGCTGGTCTTTCTACCTGCTGCTTTTCGCGGTGTTCATCTGTTTTGTCTGGGGCCTGATTTTCCTGGGCTAGCCGCTAGCTTTCGCATTCTTGCCAATTCTAGAATCCAGTACTGCTAGTATTTACCGCAAAGGATTCGCAAAACCGGGGGTGTACAGATGCATGAATGGCAAATCGTCTTCTATCTGGTGTTGTCTGTTTATGCTTTCTATGTCCTGTTTTTTCGAGGAGGGACTTTAGTCGTTGCTTTCGCAATCCTGTTGATTTATTCACTGGTTCGGGACCTTCCGAAAAAAGACCCTCGGAACGATTCACGACCCCCGTTCTTCCGCAAGGACAACAATGACAGGCTCTAATCTGTCCTCGATGATGGAATGGTGGAGCGGAACCAGACTCGGAGGACGGAATGAGTCAGGGGAATCGGGTTACGAAAGAGTGGGAACGGGATTCTTCCGCTTGCTCATGGAATAATGGTCCGTGATGAGAACGTTTCGAGATGCGGCCGTTATTCTGCGCACCCAGGACCTGGGGGAAGCTGACCGTATCGTAACCCTGCTGACCGAAAACCACGGGCTTTTGCGCTGCGTGGGGCGGGGAGTACGAAAGACCATGTCGCGCCTGGGAGCGCGACTGGAACCTTTTGGAGCAGTCGACATTCAGATTCGCTGGGGCAAGTCCGGCCTGCACCATATCGAACAAGTGGAAATCCTGGCTCCTTATGGCCGCAGCCTCGCTAACGATTATTCCCGCTACACCGCCGCCAACCTGATGGTAGAAACCTTGGAACGTCTCACCGAGGATTCTTGGACTAATGAGAGGTACTATCACCTGACCGTCGGGGCTTTACACGCTTTGGCGATGGGGCGCCACGAGCCGTCTTTGATTCTGGATTCCTACCTTCTGCGTCTCATGTCGTTGGCGGGCTGGGCGGCAAGCTGCTGGGATTGTGCGTCTTGTGGGGCCAGGGGTCCACACGTGTACTTTAATCCCAGCGGCGGCGGCGCGATGTGTGTAAACTGCAAGCCTACCGGGGCGCGACCGGTTGATTCTGAGACGATGCGTCTGTTGGCGGCTTTGGCTGTCGGGGATTGGCAAACTGCCCAAGACAGCGAATGGATGGCTCGGGCTGATGCCCACGCCTTAGTCTCGGCTTTCGTGCAGTGGCACGTGGAGCGCCGTCTAAAATCCTTGTCCTTGCTGGAACTCGCCTAGGTTATTGCGTGGAAAAATCCTGGGTTCGTCGTATCACCCCGCCGCGGGAGAATCCTGAGTTACCGGCGGGATTGGCGCGCGCGGCTGCTGCGCACGTGGCAATCATCATGGATGGGAATGGGCGCTGGGCGAACGCGCGGGGTTTGAATCGTACCGCCGGTCACGAGGCGGGGGAGTACACCCTGATGGACACCATTGCGGGAGCTGTCGAGGCCGGGGTGAAATTCTTGAGTGTGTATGCGTTTTCCACCGAAAACTGGAAACGCAGCCCGGCAGAGGTGAAGTTCCTGATGGGGTATTCACGCCGGGTGCTGCGGAATCGACGCGATGAACTGAACGCCTGGGGAGTCCGCGTACGGTGGAGTGGGCGGGAAGGCCGCTTGTGGAAATCGGTCCTCACCGAACTGCGGGCGGCAGAGGCCTTGACCAGGGACAACACCGGCACCCAGCTAATTATGTGCCTCAATTATGGGGGGCGAGCGGAACTCGCTGACGCGGCTCGGAAACTTGCCCAGCGAGTCGCGGCCGGAACGCTAACACCCGAGCGCATCACCGAGGCTGCTTTCGCTCGGGAACTGTATCTGCCGGATGTGCCGGATGTTGACCTGCTCATTCGCACTTCCGGGGAGCAGCGCACTTCCAATTTTTTGCCGTGGCAGGCGGCTTATGCGGAGCTCATTTTCGCCCCCGAGCCGTGGCCTGAGTACGGGCGGGCGGCTCTGTGGCGGGATTTATTGGCCTACCAGCACCGCGACCGCCGTTTCGGCGGCGCGATTGACAGGCCGCAGTGACGATTAATCCAAGCGCAGCGGGTGGCCTTTGCACGAACGACCGTTTTCAACGCGAAATTTAAGCGCGAACCATTCTCAAAATCCCTCAACCTGCGGTAATAAATTCCAGCCGAACCCCGAATCCGGGAAACCGCACTCGAAATCGGTCGTTCGTGCACAGCCTGACCCAGGCTGAACCCGGTTTTCCCTAACCTCAACACGAGCACCCATAGAAACAACTCCATCATTCATACCAACAATCTATTTTCGCTTTCAAAATACATTAAGGTACGCCGAAGCCTTGAACAATCCGGAATATTTCTGTATCATAGAAGCAGTGTTGGTGTCAAATTTAAAGGAGGGTGTTATGAAACGGGTGTTTTTAGTGCCGGTAGTGGTGGCAACTGCATTGGCTCTTGGTGTCTTGGGAGTAAGCTCGCAGGCTTTTTCAAAAGAACTGGAACCTGGTATCGACGATTCCCTTCCAGGATCATCTTTCACGCAGAGCGTATTGGGGTTCAAAGTTGACGGGGACTTGAGGATTTCTGTAGCTGACGGGGAAATCTATAGCGATTCCGCTTCTGCATCTGACCCCAAGCCCGGAATATTTCAAGTCGTATATGACGTGGAACTGGGGCACACAATTGCTTCCATAACTAGGGATTCTCCACTGCTGTCAGCGCGGAATGCCTCGGAAAATTTTGAGAGAACGGGGATTCATCCGCGCAACGTTCCACTTCGGGAAGTTCAGACGGAGTTGCGGGTATCGCGTTACACTTCAGCCCAGATTGAGCAATCCTTAGCGTCTGTTGAATCATGGTTAATGCATTTTCCCACTGATTCCGCATGGGAATATGCTCCTCTAACTGACAGAATCAAGGTTTATGCTGATTTGCGAGCCTTGGATAAGGAATTAGTTGAAACTTCAGTTCCAATCACTTTGGTAGATTGCGAAGTGGGACCAGCTGGGACTTTGAGGGATTCAGATGCCTCTGATTCATCCTCACTGCCACAGAATCGATGGAGTGCTCCTGCGTCACAGGTATACAACTATTACAAGGATGTACCTACCGATGAAATATATGCAGTGCAATATGACGTTAATTCAGGGCGAACTATGGCGGTTATTCCTGCTGATTCTAAGTTGTTGGAGGCAAAACAGAGTATTGAAGCATTGAGCGAATCTGGATTTCATATTCAAAAGGGTTCTGTACCACCTGAATCTATTGAGATGCGAATTTCTAAGTATTCTTTTGACCAAATAAGCCACACAAACAAAATAATTTGGGAATATGTCGAGGAGAATAATATCTCTGCTGCTTTTGAGTATGATGTTTGGAATGATGCGTTCCTTATTACAACAGATGTCTCAAAAATTAATCTGGGGCAGCTGCCACGAACCCCTCTACCGTTAATTTTAGAGGACGGTGAGGTCTCTCCGGCTTATTTTAAGGAAGGTGCTACAGCTCCTTTCAATGGAGGCACAACAATTTATAATCCCTCAAACTCGCGTTGCACTAGCGGTATCCCCGCGCGTAATTCTGCTGGAACACCTGGTCTTTTTACTGCGGGGCATTGCTTTTCTGGTGGCGAATCGGTATGGACTTCAAAGCGCCATGACAGTACACGCAGACTCGGCCGGGTTTCCCACACATTTGGGTATCCCACTGTCGATGCGCAATTTATCAGTACGGGCGCAAGCTACTCGTCGAGTATCACTTCGTGGAGTGGAAGAAATTATCCTGTAGTGGGTGTTTATGATCCTCCTGTTGGACAACGGATTTGTTATACGGGATCCTCCAGTGGCGTGCAATGTGGCAACTATGTGGTGAGTAAAAACGCGACGTACTATTTCAGTAATCCGTACGTATCATTCTCAGGTGCCATAAGAATTGAAGGAGGAAAAACTGTACAACACGGTGATTCGGGTGGTCCTACCTACGGAACTTTTGGGCAGGATGCAAAAGTGACGGGTTTGGTTTCTGGATTTGCCGGTTCTTCAAGCTACATTCAGCCCTGGACACGGGTCGCCAGCATCTATAACGCCAGCTTGTTTTGAATAAAGAGGTGTTTTGTTTTCTTTCTTATCCCAGTTTATGTAGGCAAATGGTATCGTACTGATGCTAGGCGGTAGCTTTGTATCAGACTAAACTGATTGCATTACACATCTATACTGTGTGCTGTTCTAATAATTATTTTTAGCTATTAATGGATGAGTTTTCGGTCAGTGAGGTTGACTTTAGAACAATGCAATAGGTGGATGGGGATGAATCGGATTTTTCTCTTTTGGGTTCTCGCTAGAACTATGTTCCCAAGTTAATCTTGGTTGGATTTCGCTTTCTTGTGCTTCTTTTCCCCTAGATAAACAGCGAGGGATCGATGTTCATATCGGGACTGACCGGTTTCTTGGGATTGCGCAGTTTTGCCGGCACTCCCAGGGCGATACGTCCAGGCGGAACATCCTTAACGACCACGGCATTGGCACCGATTTTGGCGCCGTCTCCGATGTTGATGGCGCCCAGGACTTTTGCGCCGGCCCCCACCATGACCTCATTGCCCAAGGTCGGGTGGCGTTTGCCCTTGTTCATGGACTGCCCGCCCAGGGTCACCCCGTGAAAAATCAAGCAGTCCTCGCCAACCACCGCGGTTTCCCCAATGACCACCCCGGTGGCGTGGTCGATAAAGAGTCGGCGTCCAATGGTCGCGGCCGGGTGGATGTCCACACCCGTGATGAGGCGCGCGAATTCCTGAATCAGGCGCGCAATCATTTTAAAACCATTGACCCAGAACCGATTGGACAGCCGGTGTGCCCACAGGGCGTGAACCCCCGGGTAAGTCAGCGCGACTTCCAAGCGTCCGCGCGCGGCAGGGTCGCGTTTCAAGGCCGTGTCCAAGTCCTCCAACAGCAAATCCCGCACACCGAGTTTATATGCGGGCAGGTGCCGTGGTGGGGTGGTGCGTTTCACGAAAGTCATCAGGACGGGTACTTCCTCTGGTTGTTTGAGCGACCGGACGCTAACTATTCTAGGCTATCGTTCCCGAGGTTCGTTTCGGGCGTGTCGTTTTGAGCCAGTTCTAGCGGCTCTGTTTGAGCCAGTCCGGGCCAGCCTGGGCGAGTTTTGGTGGGTCGGGTCGTTCCGTTTATCTCGTCAAAACTGCACAAGGCCGGTGGGTTCGATTTGCCTGACTGCCGCGGTTCCTCAGTCGCCCAAGTGCGCAAACAGTACGGTGGACAGGTAGCGTTCGCCGGTGTCGGGAAGCAGTGTTACCACGGTTTTACCAGCAAACTCAGGTCGCGCGGCCAGTTCAGCAGCGGCCGCCAAATTCGCCCCGGAGGAGATTCCGACCAATAAACCTTCCTGTGTAGCAGCTTTCCGCGCCATCTCAATAGCATCGTCCGAGTTCACCGTCATGACTTCGTCAACTGTTGCACTATCGTAGTTATCCGGCACAAAGTTGGCGCCAATCCCCTGAATCTTGTGGGCGCCTGCCTGGCCGGTGGACAGCAATGCCGATTCTGCCGGCTCTACTGCCACTACCCACACTTCTGGGTTCTGTTCCTTGAGAAACTTCCCAACCCCGGAAACCGTGCCGCCGGAACCCACCCCAGCCACAAACGCGTCAACGTGTCCCTCGGTCTGTTCCCAAATTTCGGGACCGGTGGTGCGATAGTGAATCTCAGGATTGGCCGGATTATCGAACTGACCGGCGAACACCGCTTCGGGGTGGTTCGCCAAGTAGTCCTTGGCAGCTTCAACCGCGGCGGCCATGCCCCCCGCCGGGTCGGTCAGCAGCAGCTCCGCCCCGTAAGCCTTCATGAGTTGCCGACGCTCCACACTCATGGAGGACGGCATCGAGATGACGACTCGATACCCCAGCGCAGCCCCCACCATGCACAGGGCCACCCCGGTGTTACCGCTGGTAGCCTCCACGATAGTGCCGCCTGGCTGCAACTCTCCCGAGGCTTCGGCAGCGCGAATGATCGCCAAGCCGGGTCGGTCTTTTACCGAACCACCGGGGTTCATGAACTCCATTTTTGCCAGCACGTTTGCGCCGATCCCCGCGGGCAGCATCCGATTAATTTTCACCAGAGGAGTGTGGCCGATTGCTGCCGTGACATCGTTCGCATAAGTCATAGTTAATCCCTTAGATTCCTTTTCTCAGTATTCTGTTCGTTTCCCTGACGGGAGCCGTCTATTACAACCGTGAGCGCACCACTTTTATTCCCGAGTCGCCAAAAGTTACCGGCGCGCCGAGCTGGGCGGCGAGAGCGGCGGCGAGTTCGTCCTGGGTGCCGCCTTCCACCGCCAGTTCAAATGTGACCCGGTTTGACCAGGTCACGCTTAGGGGCTTGCAGTTTCGCGAGTGCAGCCAAGACTCCAGGGCAGCAGCTCGGTTCGCGGCGACATCGAAGGACACCACGGGAACGGACTTGACTTCCACCCTTCCCGCAGCCGCGATCGCCCCCTGCGCCGCCTCGCTGTAGGCTCGCACCAAACCGCCCGTTCCCAGCTTTATCCCGCCAAAATACCGCGTCACCACCACACAAGCGTTTTGCAATCCGCTGCCCAGCAGCACATCGAGCATGGGACGCCCGGCAGTACCGCTGGGCTCGCCGTCGTCGCTGGAATGTTGGACCGGCTGGACTCCGTTTTCCCAGCCCTCGGGCAAATAGGTAAAAGCGGAGCAATGATGGCGCGCGTCGGGATACTGTTTCCGCTCAGCTTCTATCACTTCACGGGCTGCGACTTCATCTGCAGCGCTTCGTGCCACTCCCAGGAAACGCGACCGTTTGATTTCCAGCTCGAAATATCCCGGTGCGTCCTCAGCTATGGTCACGTAGCGTTGCGTCATACTTTTACCTCACGATGGTTCAGTTTGATAAAATCATCGAATTGTTGCTAACATTGTATGTCTTGTGAACAATCACTAATTGAAAGGAGCGCAGGGCAATGGCAGTACCCAAGCGCAAAATGTCCCGCGCCAACACTCGTACACGTCGTTCTGCTTGGACGGCTAAGTTGACGCAGCTTGATAACGTTAAAGTTCAGGGTCAGGAAGTCGCGGTTCCGCGTCGCCTGGTGAAGGCTTACCAGACTGGCCGTTTGACCGTCGAAGACTAACGAGGTCGATATTCGCGACGCCCGGCCCTGGTGCTGGGCGTTACGTATTTAATTATTTCATAAGTCTTTTCGGGCAGTTTTCCGGGTATGCTCGAGGATGGAGGCAGCATCGTGGTGGACTTGAGCAGGGTCGAAGTCGTTTTGCTGGATATGGACGGCACCCTGACAGATTCTGTGTCACGTATTACCGAGTATTTTGCGGCTTTGGATCTGGAGCTGCACGGCCGGATGCTTCCGCCTGACGCTTACAAGAAATATGTCGGTCCGCCTCTCGCTGATGCCATGCGGGATATGGAACCGGATGCTGATGAGCAGCGGGTGGCTTTCATGGTTGCGCGATACCGCGAAATGTATTGGCCCAACGCCATTGACGTGCCGCTTTATCCCGGTATTCGGGAAATGTTGGAAAAGCTGCGGGCGAGGGGATACCGTCTGGGAGTGGCGACTACTAAGAACCAACAGATGTCATTGGAGATTCTCGAGCATCTGGGGATTGAAGATTTCTTTGAAGTCGTTTCGGGGGTGATACCTGGTACTTCCCGGGTGGACAAACCCGCGGTCATTGCTGCATCTTTGGAGCAGTTCGGGTTGAGTGAGCCGCAGGATAAGCGGCGTGTCGTGATGGTGGGGGATCGGTTCTATGACATCGAGGGCGCCCAGATTAATGGGATTCCGGCAATCCTGACTACCTGGGGTGATACGGCTCAGCCCGGCGAGGAGCGCGGGGCCGTACAGGTCGTCTCGACGCCTGCCGAACTGCTGAGCGCTTTGGGTGTCCATCCGGGAAAGAAATAGGCAGCCTTGAAAGCTACGCAGATGTCTACAATCTCCTGGAATACCGAGGGACCAAACCTGGTGGTGGCGGGTGATAACCTGCCGGTGTTGCGGGGGCTGCCGGACCAGTCATTTCAACTTATTTATATAGATCCTCCGTTCAACACGGGGAAAGTGCAGTCGCGTCAGTCCCTGAAAACGGTGCGTACCGATGCGCCGGTTACCGGTTCTCGAGTGGGGTTTCAAGGCCAGACCTATGAAACCGTGTGTGGGAAAGTCACCGCCTATAACGATAGTTTTACCGATTATTGGGGTTTCTTAGAGCCTCGCTTAGAGGAGGCGTGGCGTTTGCTGGCCCCCACCGGGACGTTATACCTGCATCTGGACTATCGTGAGGTTCACTATGCAAAAGTGTTGTTGGATGCGCTGTTTGGGCGGGATTGTTTCCTGAATGAAATCATTTGGGCGTATGACTACGGCGGGCGTTCCAAACGGAAATGGCCAGCCAAGCATGACAATATCCTCGTCTACGTTAAAGACCAAAAAAGGTATTATTTTGATTCTGAGTCTGTGGACCGCGAGCCGTATATGGCTCCTGGCTTGGTGACTCCGGAGAAAGCCGCGCGGGGTAAGCTCCCGACTGACGTGTGGTGGCACACTATTGTTTCTCCCACAGGCAAGGAAAAGACGGGATACGCTACGCAAAAGCCCGAAGGGATTTTGCGGCGTATCGTCCAGGCTTCGAGCCGTCCGGGGGATTGGGTCTTGGATTTTTTCGCAGGTTCCGGCACGACCGGGGCGGTCGCGGGCCAGCTGGAGCGTCGCTTCGTGCTGATAGATGAAAACCCGGAAGCGATTGCGGTTATGCGCCACCGGTTCAACCGGGCGAACATTTCAGTGGAGTTTCTATCGGAGTAAAGGCTCGGCTCGTGAACTTGGAATTACCGAAAATTACCCGACGGCGCAGTCCCGAAGTGCTGGCGCCGGCGGGAAACTTGCGGGTGCTGAAAACTGCGGTGGATTTCGGAACTGACGCGGTGTACTGCGGCGGGGCAGAGTTTGGGATGCGAGCCGCTCCGAAAAACTTTACGTTAGAGGATTTTGAACAGGGCGTTCGCTATGCTCATGCCCGCGATGTCCGGGTGTATGCCACCGTGAATATCATTCCCGGTAACTCTGAGGTGGCAGGAATGAATGCTTACCTGGGGGCGCTGGCGGAAATCGGGGTGGATGCGCTCATTGTCACGGACATCGGGATCCTCATGGCAGCGCGCCAAATTGCCCCGCACACGGAGATACATATTTCTACTCAAGCAGGGGTGATGAATTATCAGGCTGCCGCCGCTTTGTATGAACTGGGAGCAAAACGCGTCGTTTTGGCCCGCGAGATGAGCCTGCCGGAAATTCGAGAAATGCGCGCCAAGATTCCCGCTGACCTTGAGATTGAGGCTTTCGTGCACGGTTCCATGTGCATGGCATTTTCGGGGCGCTGTCTCATTTCCAAATACACCACGGGACGGGATGCCAATCACGGGGACTGCGCCCAAAGCTGTCGATGGAAATACCATGTGGTTGAGGAAAAACGCCCCGGCGAGTTTTTCCCCGTTGAAGTGACCGAGGGCGGCACCTACCTGTTTAATTCTCAGGATTTGAACATGCTGGCACACGTTGATGAGGTCATTGCCGCCGGGGTTACCAGTCTTAAAATCGAAGGTCGTGCTAAGGGCGAGTATTACGTCGCGGCTCTCACCAATGCTTATAAAACTGCGGTCACTACCTACCTGAACGGAAGGGAAAACGTGACCGAACCGGCTTGTGACGGCGCTTTTGCCCTGCCCGAATGGGTCTTGCAGGAACCGTATAAAGTAACCCACCGAGAATACGGCACCGGCTTTTTCTACCCCGAAACACCTGCGACAGAAAGTGTTACCCGAGGAGGGTATATTAGTGATTGGCTTTGGTTAGGAACCGCAGTTGATTACGATGCCGCCGCGCAGCGCCTGACTGTGCTGTCTCGCAACAAGATTGTGCCCGGACAGCAGGTAGAGTTCTTGATTCCGGGAACCGAGCCGATTCTATTCGAGATTCCCCCCGCGGGGATACGCGACGAAGCGGGAGAAACGGTGAGTGAAATCAATCACCCGGCCCACGAGTTTTCCTTCCCCTGCGAGCGGGCGATTCCTCCCGGTGCCATGCTGCGCGGAAAAGCTCGCTAATGCGGCTGCGCCGAGTGCTTGGGGGATAAGGCCGCGTGTAGTTTTGGAAATAGAGTTCAATCTGGGCTTGGGCTAGGGTGTAAGGGTGCACATTGAGTATCAAAATGATTTGAAACCCGGTCAAGCCGAAATCTTGGTTCGCGAGCTGCTGGAAGTCTCTTTCGGACCCGAAGAACTGGGGAATCCCGGTGATTTGATTCAGCAGCTAACAGGTGGGGAACTTCAGGTATTCTCCGCGTGGGACGGTTCGCGGCCTTTGGGCGCGGCTATCGGTTGGTTCGCCACCGCAGAAATCACGATGCTCAGTTGGTTGGCAGTCAGTCCCTTGACTCGTGGACGCGGCGTAGGCTCTGAGCTGTTTCAACAGGCTATTTCGCAGTGGGAATCGCGCCACAACCCTCTCTTGATTCTGGGAGAAGTGGAAAATCCTCACCAGCATGTAGCCTCTGAACAGTACGGCGACCCGCGTCGGCGGTGGGCGTTTTATCAACGATTGGGCGCTAAACACCTGGACTTTCCTTTTGAGATGCCCCGACTCAGCCCGGACGTACCGGTGGGCGAAGACATGTGGCTGGTGAGTTTTGCCGGCCGGGCGCACAGCGCTATTGACCCGAAAACTGGCGAGCTTTCCGGTCTGGGGGTGGGCAGTGCCCTGCGGGAATTCCTGGATACCTACCTGAAAGACAGCGCCGAGACATGCGACGCGAACAGCAACTACCGTCCGCCGGTGGAGCGGATGTTGGACGCAGCCGCGCAACTCGACTAGTTTTAGGCCCGCGGTAGCATCGACAACTACGATAGTTGCCAGGATTTTCGTATGTAACGCGGCCTAAAGCGTGGGATCGGCGGTGAGAATTTCCGCGACCTCGGCACGTGTGGGGGAGTAGGCTCCGACCTTGCTGACCGTGAGTCCCGAAGTGATGGTGGCGCGGTGCAAAGCCGCCTGTACGTCACTCAGCCGGGCTTGCCGCAGGCGCTGTTTGGCTGGCGCCGAGCCGAGCAGTCCATCGTCCAGTAACCCCGAAATCAGCCCCGCCATGAAAGAATCCCCGGCACCCACGGTGTCAGCGACCTCGATATTGAGCGGATCAACCACCAACATATCCCGGTCATTGGCGCAAAGTGCATAGGAACCCCACGGTCCGCGGGTAGCGACAATCAGACCCGGCCCCATCTCTTTCCATTTGTGCAGTACGGACTCGAGGGTAACGTCATCACCGTAGAGCCAGGCAACGTCCTCATCGCTGGCTTTCACCACATCGGCCAGGCTGATGATTTCCTCGATTTGAGGACGCACTTGCTCGGGGCTGCCCATCAGCGAAGGTCTAATATTCGGGTCATAGCTGACGGTTCCCCGGATTGCCATGGACTTAACCGCGCTCATTACGGCAGAAGCGCCGGGCGCGAGCGTAGCTGCGAAACTGCCGGTATGCAGGTGGCTAAGCTGAGTTGCGTCCGGCAGCGGCGGCACTTGCCAATCCAGCTCGAAGTCGTAGGTCGCCCGACCGGCGGAGTCAATATGGGCGTTAGCAATCGGCGTTTTCTCGGCGTTAGCGCTGCCCGCGACAATGTCTACCCCGGCGGAGTGCAGATGCTTTTCGAGGCTGTGACCGCGGGCGTCATTTCCCCACCAGGAAGCGAGTGTGGTGGGGTGTCCCAAACTGGCCAAACCGCACGCCACATTGAAGGGGCTACCGCCGACTTTTTCTTCAACCTCGCCGGCGCGCTCAATGACGTCAATGAGTGCTTCGCCCAAGCACAGTATCGGCAAACACGTTGAGTTCGTTTCTGTCATGATTATTACTCCACACTTAGTAGATTGGACATTTCTGCCAGCAGAATGTCCTTCGTTTCCGGCATAACTTTCAGCACCCACAGCAATTGAGCGCACATACCAATCAAGAATACTAGGAATGACCAGCCGCCGCCGAGGAACGCAATATTCCTGGGCGGCACGTGGGTAAGTGTTCCCTAGGTTATTTCGATTTTTAGATTCGGTCTGGGTTGATATTTGTTCCAAAATAGCGGCCAGTGGCGCACCAGTCCTTCGCTGAGCTTTTCGGGTCGTTCTCGCTATGTGTCTTAGATGATTGGCTCCTTTTCAATCCTTAGTGGTGTAGGCCTCCCGGTGGGCGTAATGGAAGACCGCCCACCGGGAGATACCGATTCAGAAAGGAAAAAAGGAATCGGTGGCCTACAAACTTGTGAATAGTTGGTCCGGGGCGGATTGGTGTGCGTATTCTCGGGCGATCATTGCTTTCGGGATTAGGCGGAGTAGTAGTCCGGTGTCGTTGTAGTCGTTGTCTGTCCCATCTATGTCTTCGATGTATTCGGGAACCAGGTCTAGGCCGTATACTGGTAGGGGGTCGTCGTTGGTCATGAGTGATAGTCCCATGCAGGCTCCGGTGAGGAAACCGAGTTCCATGGGTGCGCCGTGGCACAGAATGGCTCGGTTTAGGGCTTCCGCGTAGGAGATTTCGTCGCGTAGTGCGCATAGGGCGTACCAGGAGGCGACTTGGGCGGCCTGGGCGGCGGAGGTGACCTGTAAATCATCGAGTTCGGAGGGATTCAGTTCGGTTGAGGCTTCGTCTAGGGCGCTGTCTGATTCGGATTCGCCATAGATTACGCTGTGTACCCGGTAGGCCCATTCCAGTGCGGCCTCAAGGTCTTGGGGTGCTGAGGAAAAACTCTCGATGACTTGTTCCACTTCCGTGCGCAGCTCGCTCCATTCAGAGAAAATCGGAGCCAAAGCTCCCGCTATCACTAAGGCGCCCGCCCCTTTCCCGGGGGGTTCCATGGTGGCGGGGAGAAACCGAAACACCATATTGGCGGGATTGTCGGGAACATGGATATAGCAGCGGTAGAGTCCTTCCAGTTCCTGTACCAGGTCTCCCCAGTAAGGACTGTAGTAGTCTGGGTCGGTTTCGTATGGTAGCCAGGTCCATTCTTCAGGGGTAAGGGGTCGGGGTGTCATGTCGGGGGGAAAGTATTTGTCCGCGACCAGTTCACCGAATGCCCCGTGCATCAGATAGCCCTGGGCACGATCTAGAGTCAAGATGTCCATGATGATTACTCCTGTTCTGTCGAATCCGCTTCTACATCTGGGATTTGGTCAATCGAAATGTCTGCATCGCAATATTCCAGGGGGCACGATGTCCATGAATCATGAAAAAATCGGATTATCTGGACACCTTCGGGTAGCAAGTAACGGGCTTTGACCGTCCCCGCGACGTAGCGGGCGCACAGCGCTAGATGGTTCATGAAAATGTCACAAACCAGTTCGTAGCCCAGATTTTTCATCAAGATTTTGGCGATCTGTTTATGAGTGATGTAGTCCGCATCGCCGATTTCATATTTCACCTGGTTGAAAGCGTAATCCGAACTCATCGGTCCGCATATATGTTCACCAGGACTGGCGGTTATCGGAATCAAGGGAAGAGCCGAACCTTCATCGGGAACAGTCGGTTCCACGGCCGGTGGTAATTCAACCGGTGCTGGAGCCGTTTTCGTATCCAAAGTCGCTAACATCACGATCTACCTCCTCACACTGCCGCCGGGATTTCCGGCGACGATTCAATAGTACGAGTGACCCCGAACGCGAAAAATCAAGAGTTTCATTTGCTGAAATACCAACAAAAAAGTCAATCTACAAACATTTGCCGCGAACCTCACAAAAGCAACAAACACCTCGGGTGGGCACGCTGAAGCGTGCCGGGTTTTGTTTCTGCTTGTTTTTGAGAAAATTTGGAACATGTCATAGAGGCATTCATAGGTTTTAAGGGTTGCGTGGTTCAGATGGCTGTTGACCGTTTGTGCCAGGATGGCTCGTATTCACGCCGAGAAGTATTCCGCATATGGGGTGCGTAAAATTTGGCACGCGATGCGTCGGGTTGGTGTTTTGGCCGTTGCAAACCGTCAGACTAATGCGCCTAACCGGTGTGAAAAGTGTGATTAGGGAGCGCAAACTCCTAACTATAAGGCTCGCTAAAATAATTGATAACCGCCCTGATTTAGTCAATCGTAATTTTCAGCGCGGCAGAACCTAACCAGCTATGGGTAGCCGACATCACAGCAAAGACAGCCAAACATGCGGCCGTGACTACAGCCCTCGACGATCTCACGGGCGAACCTGTGAGCGAGTTCCGCCCCTCACAGTGGAGCGCACTCATCGACACGCCATCGTAGGCGAGGATACGATCCGGTTCGTATTCCACACCGGTGAACAGGTGAGCATAGTCCTGCAAGGGTGATGCTCGTATCGGTTTACGTGCACGGCTAGGCACACCTCCCAGAAATTTGATAAGGTTAGCCTTGCCTAAGAAGGATGGTGTTTACGTGAACGATAGTGTAACGGATCAGGTTGTTGAAGGTGAGTATGGGTCCGCGAAGGAAAAATCTGTCGCTGGCCAGAACGCGATTCGTCAGCTATCGCAGCCGGTGAAAGGCAAGCTGTTCGTCGCGCAGGTTTTGGCTTTTCTCTCTGGTGTGTTGGCTATTGCCCCGTATGTGGCTCTGGTGGAGCTTGGCAGAGAACTTATGCAAGACCAGGTGGACCCGGCGCGGGTGAACTGGATCGTGATGCTCCTCGTCAGCGCATACATGACCCGGTTGACCTTATATTTTGTTGCATTGGGCGTGACGCATTTTATTGACCTGTCGTTGCGTAATCAGATGCGTCGGCAAATTGCCGCCCGAATGTCGACTGCTCCGCTGTCGTGGTTTACCCGCGAGGGTGAGGGGAAGATTCGCAAGACCATTCAGGATGATACGGCCACGGTGCACACAGTAATCGCGCACGGGCCGATAGAGAAACTGAACGCGATCGTATCCCCGCTCGCCTTGTTGATGTATGCGTTTGTGGTGGATTGGCGACTCGCGTTGCTGTCGATTGCGACGATCCCGCTTTATGTGGGCATGTATGGTACGTCGATGCGTGGGATGAATGAGAAGACCGCGCAAATGGACACCAAGCTCGCTCAGGTTTCGGCAACGATGGCCGAGTTCGTTGCCGGTATCTCAGTGGTGAAAGCGTTCGGCAAGGTCGGCCAAGCACATAAAGCCTATTTAGATGCAGCTAACGAGTTTTCTAAGTTCTACCGGGCTTGGTGTATGCCGCTGGTGTCGATGTCGGTCGCCTCATTTTCGTGGGTGTCAATCCCGGTGTTGTTGATCGTGAACCTTGGCGGTGGCGCGTTGATGATGAACGCCGGTTGGGTGAGCATCTACGAGGTGATAACGACCACGTTGATCGCCTTGGTGCTGCCGGGAGCGTTGATGGCAGTCGCAACCATCGCCTGGTCGTACCAGCTCGCAGGGTCTGCGGCAGTGAGGCTGGTGAACGTCATGGAGCTACCGGCATTGCCTCAGCCCAATGCGCCGCAGACACCACACGGTCATGATATCGAGATTCGGGGTGTGTCGTATGCCTATGACGACACCCAGGCATTAGACGAGGTAAGCCTGAGCATTCCGGCAGGCACAGTGACCGCGCTGGTTGGCCCGTCGGGTGCGGGCAAATCGACGTTGGCAAGTCTAATGGCCCGCTTCGATGACCCGGACGCTGGCATGATCACTATCGGCGGGGTTGATCTAAAGAACATTTCCCAGGATGTGTTGTATTCGACGGTTGCATTCGTTCTGCAAGATGCACAGCTTATTCGTGACACCATCCACAACAACATTTCCCTGGGCGCGCCAGACGCAACCTTGGATCAGGTGCGGCAGGCGGCGCGGGCAGCGCAGATCGACGAGTTCATCATGAGCCTGCCAGATGGTTACGACACCGTGTTGGGGGAGGACACCCACGTTTCGGGCGGGCAGGCAGCCCGTATCGCGATCGCCCGGGCGCTCATGGTTGATGCCCCAGTGTTGGTGCTGGACGAGGCGACGGCGATGGCGGACCCGGAATCGGAATCGAAAATCCAACAAGCTCTCTCGACTCTTGCCAAAGGCAGAACCGTGATTGTGATCGCCCACCGACTGGCCTCGATCAGAGGGGCAGACCAAATCGTCGTCATGGAACGCGGGCGCATTGCTGTGGTCGGTAAACACGACGAGCTGTTGGGTAATGCGCACTATCAGGCACTTCTTGCCCAAGGTGCATGCGAGGAGATGACACGATGAATCAACTATTGCTACCACGCTTTAAGCGTTTGATGGAACCCCCCTCGTGGCGAGACCTCTCGGTCGGTCAAGCGTGGGGTGCGGTCTCAGGACTGTGTCACGGCTTTGCCCTGCTGACTCTGCTTCCCGCAGCAAGTGCCCTAGCAACCGGAATGCCGGTGTGGGGGCTGTCGTTTTCGGGCTGGCTCATCGCCTTGGTGGTAATCGCGATGCTGGGCGTGGGCACGGAGTTTTATGGCATGCGCACCGGCTATATCGGCGCGCTCGGATTCATTCACGACGTCCACCAAGCGGTCGGCAACAAGGTAGCCCGCCTACCGTTGGGAGTGTTCGATTCGGGTAGCTCTGGACGGCTGTCGCGCATGGTCACCCAGGAAATGATGAACCTGGGCGAGTCGGCGGCACATTTCATTTTCTCCCTCGTCCAAAAACTCTCAGCCGTGCTCGTAGTCACTGTGGGAACCTGGTTCTGGGATTGGCGGCTGGGACTGACCTTGACGATCGCCTTCCCAATCATGCTCGCCTTCCTCCATATCTCCCGCGTGCTTCTTGATAAAGGTAAGAAGGTTTCCGAACCAGCCGAGTCAGAGTTGGCGGCTCGCATGGTCGAATTCGCCACCTGCCAAGGCGCGCTGCGCTCCTGCCATGTCGCCGACGACTACCCGGCCCTTGATCGGGCATTCAAACAGGCTGACCGCAAAAGCCGCAAAGCATTGTGGATCGAAACATTAGCGAACCTGATAAACGGAATGTTCGTCCAAGCCCTTGTCGTGGTAATGATTTGGCTGACCGCCCAACTCGCCCTCGGCGGGCAGATGAATGCGTTGAACGCTGTGGTCACCATCGGCATGTGCCTGCGGTTCACCACCATGCTCCAAGACATCGGTGGCTGCATGACCGGGCTGGAAGAACGCCGTCAGCAGATGAATCACGTCGACAAGGTCATGGACGCTCCCGAACTGTCCGAACCCGATGTCTCCACACCGGTGAGCGCTCCTGGTGATGTTCGTTTCGAGGACGTCACCTTCGGCTACGATCCGGACACCCCGGTTCTCCGTGATATTTCCTTCCATGTCCCGCAAGGCGGCATGTGTGCCCTGGTTGGTCCATCTGGGTGCGGGAAGACGACGATCGCCCGGTTGGTTGCACGTTTCTGGGATGTGCAGTCCGGCAGCGTGCGCGTTGGCGGGGTTGATGTGCGCGAGCAAACCATCGAAGACCTGATGCGCCAGGTGTCTCTCGTCTTCCAAGACGTCTACTTATTCAATGACACGCTCGAGGCCAATATTCGCCTTGGTAACCCAGAAGCTACCGATGAAGAGATTCGATGGGCGGCTGACCTGTCGGGCGTGACGGAAATCGTCAACCGCCTCCCAGACGGCTGGAATT
>NZ_CAUPIY010000014.1:0-53123 GCF_963511525.1 uncultured Mobiluncus sp.
AAACTATATGAGGCACCACATCACCTACGCGCTCAAAATACATAAGGTACGCCGTGTGGTTGCACATGTCGGCTAAAAGCGTACAATTGCAACGTGATCTATTCGAATCACATAGCAGCCCTCAACGAGCTTTCCGCCTCGGAGGGCGTCTTCACCACGGCCCAAGCCGCACGGCTCGGAATCACGCGCAATGCCCTGTCCCAAGCCGTGACCTCCGGCCGAGCCGAGCGAATAGCGCACGGCGCATACCGGCTTGCCGGATCACAAGGCGATTTCACAGACGAGCTAGCGGCTGTCTGGAAGCTGACCAATCCAGCCGCATTCACCCACGAGCGCATAGAGGTCGGCGCCTGGGACGGAATCGCCATCGGCGGTTCGACTGCGGCATGTCTGCAGAACCTCGGCGACTTTTATCTGTCACCGTATCGCATTTACGCACCGCGTAGAATTAACTCCCGCATGAAATCAGCGAGTTTCGCCATCAGAAGAGTCGACCCGGACGACGTGAGCTGGATCAAGGGGCTGCCTGTGACGCGACCCGAGAGAACGCTCGTCGACCTTTGCCTGGACAACGAAGAATGGTCTTTGGTGGAAGACTCCTTCAACTCCGCGGGCAATCTCGACTACGACCGCCTGGTGAAGATAATCGCCGACCAGTCGGAGAGGAAGAGCGTGCAGGAATCGCTATCGGTGATTCGCGGACTCATGGAACGGCACCTCGAAAAGGAGTGCGCCAGATGAGATACCAGACTCCAGCGGCACTCGAGATGGCTGCAAAGGCGGCAACCAGACAATCGGCGCTCGACACGGGTCGAGCCATGACCGGGTTCTATTTCCACAGGCTCCTTTGCCGTATTTTCAGCGACCCGCATCACGCTTTCGTGCTTAAAGGCGGTCAGAGTATGCTCGCCAGAACCGTGGACGCGCGTGCGACGAAGGATATCGATCTGCTCTGCAAGGAGCGTTCTCTGGAGCGTGCCCTCGAAGAGCTGAAGAGGCTTGCCTCTGCGGACCTTGGCGATTACATGCGGTTCACGTTTGCATCCGCTGACCCGATAAAGGTTGAGGACAAATATCGGAGCGGATTGCGCGTTGTTTTCCAGCCCATGCTCGGCGCGAAGAGCCTGCAGCCCATTGCCATCGACCTCGTTGTCGATGAGGTTCCCATAGAACGTGCGGAGCTCATCACCCCTGCGGACAGGATTGAGGTCGAAGGGCTGCCGGTATGCGACTATCTGGTCTATCCCGTCGAGAGCGCGTTGGCGGATAAGCTCTGTGCACTGGTTGAAAGGCACGACAGGAGAGCCTCCTCCCGTGTGAAGGATCTTGTTGATATTGCAATCTACGCGGTGACATGCTCCATAGAAGGAGAAAAGCTGCGGGAGCGTGTGCTGCAGGAAGGCGCCGTGCGCGGCATCGCCCTGCCTGAGACGTTCTGCATCCCAGATGAATGGGGCGCGCCTCATGAGCGGCAGTACGAAAGGCTGTGCTCCCAGACCGGCCTGCCCCATTCGCTTCGGAGCATTGAAGCGGCAGTCGAACTCGCAAGCAGACTCTTCAATCCTGTGCATGTCGGTTTTGCAGATGGTATGACATGGAATCCGGTAACGTGCGAATGGGAGTAAGCATCCACGTCCTCAAATGGGCAGTGTTTGAATGTCGTTGCCCGTGGCGCGCAGCGTCTCGTCCAGCTCGTCTTTCCTGACACGTAGAAGTCTCCCGATCCTTATTGCGGGGATCTTCTGCCGTTCGATGAGCTTGTAGACCGATGACCGTGAAATGCGCAGGTACTCGGCAACCTGAGAGACGTCGAGCAGGGTGTCTACCTGGTCGCTCGCGTCTGAGGTTGAGAAGGCAGCAAATCCCCGATTCTCCGCCTCGGCATTCTCGCGGTTTACGCAACCATTGTTGGACAAGTCGGTATTCGCGGCATCAGCCTCTTGCACTGTGGTCCGCTCCAGTTTGAAAATCTCGTCTGCCATGCGTCACCTCTCGTTTGGCATTTACTCGAATCAAATGCTCTTTCATGCCAAGGAGACCTTTTCCTTGGACGGTATTGAGAGGTGTACTAGCTCTGGATTGCCAGTGCAAATTGATATGCGGCACTAAGCCGCCGTAAGCCACCCTAAGACCCAAATGGCGAAACCCTGTTGTAAGCTTGACCGGGTTGGGCCAATCTGCCCGACTGTTCGCTGTCGCCCGAGTGACTATAATGATTCCAAGCAACCCGCCGGTGCCTTTGGCAAGCGTCGGCACGAGAAAGGCCCCAGTGCATGAGGAACTAGCGATGTTCATATCCACCCGAAAGCCAAGCGACATCGCTGGTGGCCATGCCTGCGGGTGCAGCATCGCATGCTCGAGCATCGTTCCAAAGCCACATACCCAAACTGGCAAAGCGCAGAGCTGCCCCCATGGTCTCCCGCAGGACTGGAGGCGACATGCAGCTCAACCTCTCCAACATCGAATACACCTATCCGTCGACGGCAGAGCCCGCCCTACGCGCCGTGACCGCTACGTTTCCCCGTGGGTGGACCGGCATCATCGGCGACAACGGCGGGGGGCAAAACCACGTTGGCGCTGATGGCTTGCGGGCTTTTGCGGCCCGACGCTGGCACGGTCTCTCCATCCCTCTTCTCCGCCTACTGCGCCCAAGATGCGAAGGAGCCGCCGGAAAACGCGGTCGATTTCGCACTTGCCCATGACGGCCTAGCCGTGAGGCTCCGTCGCGAGCTCGCCATCGAGGACGACTGGCCCTGGCGCTATGCCACGCTCTCGGGCGGGCAGCAGAAGCGACTACAGGTGGCCTGCGCCCTGTGGGCCGCTCCGGACGTCCTTGCCATGGACGAGCCCACCAACCACGTCGATGCGTCGACCCGCCGCGCCATATCCGATGCGCTGTCGCGCTTCGATGGGATCGGCCTTCTCGTCTCGCACGACCGGGAGCTGCTCGACGCCCTCTGCGCGCAGTGCCTGTTCGTCTCTAGGGGTGCCGCCGTCATGAGGCCAGGCGGATACTCGCGGGCATCCTCGCAGGCGGCCCTGGAGCGCTCGGGCGCCGTCCACGCTCGCGACGAGGCCCGCAAGGAGAAGGCCCGCATCGAGCGGGAGGCTCGACGACGTCGCGAGGAGGCGTCGCGTGCCGCTGGCAAGAGGAGCCTTAGGGGCATAGACAAGCACGATGCGGACGCGCGTCGCAGGGTGCGCGTCGCGGTGGTGACCGGCAAGGACGGGCAGGCGGGCAGGCTCTCGTCACGCATGGCCGGAAGGCTGGAGGACGCGGAGGCGGGGCTTGCGGCGACGCGGGTCGAGAAGCGCTACGAGGCGGACGTGTGGCTCGATGCCGAGCCCAGCAGGCGCAGGCTCCTTTTCAGGATGGGGCCCGGCAGCATCCCCTTCGGTGACGTCTCCCTGGTCGTTCCCGCCCTGCACATCGGGAACACCGATCATATCGGGCTCGTCGGGGACAACGGTTCCGGCAAGACGACCCTTGTCAGGCGAATCGTGGAGGGCCTTGCCGAAGCGACGAGATTTCTCTACATCCCCCAGGAGCCCGATCGGGCTCAGGAGCGGGCTGCCTTGGGTGTATTGCACGATCTTCCGGCCAGCCGGCGCGGCCGCGTCCTCTCCGTCGTGGCGCAGCTCAACTCCGATCCGAACCGCATGCTCGAGGGAGATGCCGTCAGTCCGGGGGAGATGCGTAAGCTCATGCTGGCCCTCGGGATTGTCGAACGGCCTCAGCTCGTCATCATGGACTAGCCCACTAACCATCTCGACATAGGATCCATCGAGGCCCTGGAGCGCGTGCTGGCCGCCTATCCCGGCGCGCTCCTCTTGGTCTCACATGACGCGGCTATGGTGGAGGCGGCCACCAGTGTGGTTTGGAAGACAAGGCCTGTGGCGGGCGGCTATGAGCTCGTGGTAGGCTAGATGCCCTTTCTTATCAACGCCCAGCGGCTATTCCATGCAATACTGGCTCAGTTTGAACTTGGCTGCATGAAGAATATGCATGCCTTCGCAAATTGGGTTATTTGTCTTCCGACGATCTGGGTCCATTCCCCACTGTTGCATGCTAAACTGGAATTCAGTGCCGAGTTCCAGCTGAGCTCTAGCTTTGAGACGATTTAGCGCTGCCGAGAATAAACATACACACAGTCCAGTATGTACGTTGAGTTCATTCAATCTCGAATACTGGCGGTTAGGCGGGAATGGAAGAGCTTCTGAACTAGACTTTACAGAGTTCCATCCACCGCTATCTATTACCATTCCGTTTGTCCGACAAATTCAAATTTGCGAGGGTGCTGAAATATGATGTTTCATGAATTCGGCGATAAAAACCTCCCCCATATACTGTTGATACACGGTGGGGGTAATTCCTGGTGGAACTACCTCCGGCAAGCCCGCATGCTCTCGGATGCATACCATGTAATCTTGCCGACGCTTGATGGCCATGGAGAAGAATGTCAAAAAGATTATATTTCAACCGAGGATTCCGCACAGCAGATCATGGGCTATGTAAAAAGCAATTGCGACGGGAAACTGTTTGCTGTAGGCGGCGTTTCCCTGGGTGGTCAAATTGCAATCGAGTTATTATCGCTGGATAGCGGTATAGCCGAAAAAGCAATAATCGATGGGAGCATCTGCATTCCTCAGCCCAAACTGGCACGAATCAGTGCAATCACTGTAAAGCTATTTGGGAAGCTTATGTTTAGCAGATCGGCTAGCAGGATTCAGTTAAGCCTAATGAAGAAAATGTATCCCAACATGGCTTATCCCGCAGAAATAGAAAACTACTATATGGAAGATATGCCAAAGCTTCCTATCAAAACACTAGTGACGATGTATCGAACATATATGGGAGAGTACAGGCTCAAAGACGCTATCACAGAAAGCAAAGCGCAGGTTTTATATATCTATGGTGAAAGGGAAATGGGCTGCGTCAAGGAATCGGCCAGGCTGTTTCAAAAAATGCATCCTGATTGCACCCTCCATGAAGCTAAAGGGTACAACCACGGATATCTGTCTGCTTACCTGCCTTTAGAGTGGATGGATCTGGTTAATCCGTTTTTGGAAAACTGCGTTTGACTTGACAGTAAGTTGAACTATAGAGTTATCGAACGAGTCAAGGTTTATCTGCATAAATGATAGCTCGATAAACGATTGGCGTAATTACTTGCCTGTACACTCGCATTAAAATCGTAAGCCTTTTCATAGAAGGCTAATTGTGAAACTCAGTCATGTGTCGCAATCCGGTATATTCACAGGTCAGGCTCACTCCTCATTAGGTTGCGCTTATTTTCCACTATCAAGTGTTAGAGTCGAACTCAGTCCTGAGTTCCGGTTGAGTACTAGTTTTGAGATGATTTCGCATACTGGAAAATAAATAAATCCGCTAGTCAAGTTAGTCATTGAGTTCAAGTCCCTCTGTTTTGCAATCATAGAGTGGGAATAACCGTGTGACCCTCCCGATGCGGATTACCATGTCAAGCCGTACGATGGTTTAGGGGTGGTTTGGAATGCAACGGTTTGAAAACAACGTCTTTGACACAGCTTTATTGTTTGAAGGCGGAGCCATGCGCGGCAGTTACAGCGGGGGAGCAGTAAACGCCCTGTTGGAGGCCGAAGTTTATGTGGACTATGTGACAGGGATTTCCGCGGGGGCAACCTGCTTGGTGAACTATCTGGCTCGGTTGCCGCAACGCTCCCGGCGCTGTTTTATTGATGTTTCTACCGATCCGGCTTTTGGCGGCTGGAAGACTGCCATCAAAGGTAAAGGGATTTTTGACACTCACCACATGTACTACGACATGACTGAGCCAGGGGGAATGCTGGAACTGGATTATGAACGGTTTGCGGCCAATCCGGCGCGGTGGCGTGTTGGAGTGTACAACGCTGAGCGTGGCAAAAATGTCTATTTCAGTTCAGACCAGGTGGACACGGTACAAAAGCTGACCCATGTGTGCAAGGCTTCGGGATCCATGCCGATTGCCACCCCGGTCACCTACATCGCCGGGGAGGCCTGCATGGACGGTGCCATAGGCCCCAGCGGCGGGATTCCCCTGGACGTGGCGCAGGCAGATGGTTACGAAAAGTTCCTGGTCATCCTGACGCGACCGCGGGATTATGTGAAGGAAAACCGTCTGCCCGATTGGACTTATCGGTCTTTGCTGGCACGCTATCCGCGGGCCGCCCAGGCCTTGGTAGACCGTCCCGCGAACTACAACCGGACCCGGGCGGAACTGGAGCGCTTGGAGGCTGAGGGCAAGGCCTACGTGTTTTATCCCGAACATATGGGGGTTGCGAATTTCGAAGATGATCCCGCCAAACTGGAAGAAAATTTTGCGGCCGGATACGAACAGATGCAACGTGAACTCCCAAAGGTCAAAGAGTTCTTAGGGCTGTAAAGCCGTTGGTAGATTGCGTGAACTGCCAGAATCCCAACACGCGGTTATGATTGGGGAGTGAAAGATAGCTGGCGGGTGTTCACCCGTGATGTGAAGCGGATTATTGCGGTTCCGCGGTCCCTGATTATTATCATCGGCATCTTAGTCACCCCAGCCCTCTACACTTGGCTGAATATTGCGGCCTTTTGGAACCCCTATAAGGCGACGGAAAACCTGCCCATAGCGGTGGTGAATAACGATGTGGGGGCGGCATCTGCACTGACTGGTCAGCTCAATATTGGCGACCTCATAGTCGAGCAACTGTCAGGGAATAAACAGCTCGGCTGGCAGTTCACGGACCAGGACACGGCCAACCACAAGATCAGAGCCGGGGAAGTCTATGCGACTTTCGTTATCCCCAAGAACTTTAGTAAAGATTTGGTCGATATCTTCAGCGGTCAACGCCACCAGCCGACCATCGAATACTATGTGAACGAAAAGAAAGGCGCTATTGCGCCAAAAATTACCGATGCGGGAGCAAATGAACTTGATATTCAAATCACATCTACTTTCCGAGGCCAGGTCGGCGAGGTCATCGCGCAGGCTTTGCGCGATGGTGGGTTAGAGATTGACGCGAATGTTGTCGGTGCTCAGGGTAGTGCTTTAGATGCTTTGGGCGGTATCAACCGGGACCTGGCTGATACGCAAGTCGCCTTGGATTCCGCCAGTGCGTCTCTGAAGGGTTCCTTACAGACTATGAAAAAAGTCCGGGCTGCGCTGGCTGCAGCTGACCCGGCATTGGCTGATGTTTCCGCGGCTTTGAGCGATTCCCAAGACATTTTAGTAACGGTCGTTTCTGATGCTTCCGAATTCGCGGCCACGGCGGGGCAAGCCAGTATTGACGCCCAAAAAGCGCTCAATGAGTCCTCGGCGGCCGCGGGTTCGGCGGTATCGAACGCGACGAGCAAACTCACCGAAATGAACTTGCAGCTGCAATCCGGTATTCAGCGGGCGAATGCTTCGACTACGAAAATGCGCGAGCAGATTGGGGTTTTGAAAGGTTACCCGCAGACCCAAAAGCTCGCTGCGAAGTTGAATTCCCAGTTGAACGACATGCAGAATCTGCTCGCTAAGGTCGGGAAAACCGGATCGGATGCGGAAAAGGCCAGCGAGGATTTGCAGGCGCTAATGAAAGCCTTTGATCAGGCTCAGACCGATGCGCAAAGAGTTACCACTGGTCTGCGTGAACAGTCCAATCAGACAGCATCCACGTTAAACGCCCGAGTGACGCAGCTGTCGGCACAGCTGGGAGCCATCAAATCCGCGGTGGGCGTTGCAAGAATCTCCCTTACGGAAATTTCAGCACTGACCCGCGGAATTGATGACCAGATTGTGGACATGCAAAACGTGCTTGGCCAGGTGCAGGGCAACCTGAATGGGCTGGCCAGTACGGCTCGCGGGGCGCAAACCGATGTGGCGACTCTGGCCACCGCGCTACGGACGGGACCCTTGGAAAAAGTCATTGGCTTGGACCCGACCAATATCGGAAGCTATCTGACCTCACCTGTGGAATTTGACCAGCAAACGCTCTTTCCCATCAACTCTTATGGTTCGGGAATGGCGGCCATGTTTATCAATCTTTCCCTGTGGATTGGTGCGCTTATCCTGGTCATTATTTTCCGGGTGGAAGTCGATAAAGAGGGATTTGGCTGGTTGAGTTTGCGCTCGGCTTATCTGGGACGATTTATGCTCTCCGGTGTGCTGTCTATAGGGCAGGGGTTGATTGTCAGCGTGGGCAGCTTGCTGATGGGAGTTCAGGCGGTCAATGCTCCCGCTTTCATTGCTACATCCATGCTGATTGGGCCGTGTTATTTGGCAATTATCTATGCCTTAGCGGCCGCTCTCAGTCACGTGGGTCGAGCCCTGGCAATCTTACTGGTGGTGTTGCAGATTCCCGGCGCCTCGGGCATCTATCCGATTGAGCTCATGCCCGGATTTTTCCGCCAGCTTTCCCCGATACTCCCGTTTTCCTACGGCATTGACGCGATGCGAGAAACTATCGGCGGGTTCTATGACGGGCGTTTCTGGCATGTTATGGCGGTTTTATTGATTATGAGCGTCACGGTGTTCCTGCTGGGGTTTGTGGGGAGGCGTCGCTTGGGTTACTCCACCCAGCTGTTCTATGACGATCTGGCCCGCACTGAACTGGTCGTGAATGAAGACGTGCAGCTGCAAAGCCCCAGTTACCGATTGAGTAACATCATTGCGCTGCTGGGCAACCGGAAAGAATTTTCCACCCGCATCAGTCGACGTCAAGAAAAGTTCAATACCCGTTATCACGCTTTGATTAATGGACTGAGCAGCGTAGGGATTTTGGGACTGGTTGTGCTGGGGATGATTTCCCGGCTCACCTCCGCCAGTAAGCCAGTGCTCCTGGGCATAGTAGCGATTTGGGGACTGGTCATTATTGGGGCGCTGGTTAACGTGGTCGTGCTAAAGAGCTCACTAGAACGGGCCGAAAGGCTGTCGCATCTGACGGAAGATGAACTTTTCGAGAGCCTCGCCCGCCAGCGAGAAGCAAAAGCAACCAAAACCACTAACCGGTCGGAGAGCCTGAACAGCGGACATAACTCGAGCCGCAGTGAACGCCGCCTTATTACCGCGTCAGAGCAGGAAGACGACGCGGTGGAAAGTGCCGCAGTGGAATCCGTTCTGGGGACTGCCGTCGAAACATTGGAAGAACCCCGGGACGAAAATGCGGGGAACAACCCCGAGGATACTCAGAAGGAAACCGTGGACCAATCGGCTGATGAAATCCCGGCCGAACCCCAGGATCTAGACAGAACCGACGCCGCGGATCAAAGCACCGAGAAGCCTACGGGCGAAACCGATGCCTCAGCAACCGGGGAGGCAGCACGATGAACAAAGTACTTTTTATCACTCGTGACGACTTTCGCCAGATTCGCAGCAGCGTCATGGTTCGGATTTTCATGGTTCTATTGATTGCCGTGCCCTTGTTTTTCACCTGGTTCAACGTACTGGCGACCTGGGATCCCTTCTCGAATTCGGGACGGTTGCAGATTGCCGTGGCCAGCACCGATGAGGGCTACACCAGCAAGCTCCTGAACGTCAAAGTCAATGTGGGGGATACGGTACTCAAGGAACTGGCCGTGAATGACCAGTTCGATTGGGTGCTGACCAGCAAAGATCAGGCTTTGGAAGGTGCGCGCTCAGGGGAGTATTACGCGGCAATCGTGTTGCCGGAGGATTTTTCGCAGTCCATGTTCACGTTCTATGCCGGCGGGGCTGCTCCGGCGGATATCACGCTGTACACCAACGAAAAGAAGAACCCGCTGTCCGCCAATCTCACCACGCAAGGCGCTCAGGGTGTCACCGCGCAAATCAACACGACTTTTTCGCGAACCTTGGCCGAAGTCGCCGTGGGTATTGCCGAGGACGTGTCCTCCTACCTGGACACTGCCGACACTCAGGCGGCCCTGGATCGGCTGAGCAACCGCCTCGAATCCCTCTGTGCACAACTGAATTCCGGGGCGAATACAGTCAGTTCTCTGTCTACCGTGATAGGTTCGGCGGTGCCGCTGGCCACAGGGGCAAAACAGCTGGCTGCGGGGGTGCAGGACTCTTTCGATGGGGCTGTTGGCGACGCATTTGGTTCCGGGGTCAAAAGTCCGGGGGGGACAGATAATCCTTTCGCGGCCGTTTCCTCTGGGCTCGATGATGCTGTGAGCCTGGCCGCAGGCAATATTTCCAACCTTCAAAATCAGTTGGACAATTTGCTGGATTCGGCCAACAGCACCACCCAAAGCAGTGCTGCCGCAGTCGAACAGCTGCAGACATTGTTGGACAAACAAATCATTGGCTTCCAAAAGACTCGGGACGAAATCGAGCAGTCATTGGGCTCGGACGGGGCGGATTTGCTGGGGAAGGATCCGACCGTAGACCGGTTCCTGGCCGATATGGATGCGGCGATTGCTCGCCAACAAAGCCTGTCAGAGCGACTGGGCAGTATCGCTGCTGACCTGCACCGGGGGGTATCTCTCGATTCTGACCTGAGGGAGTCGGCCCACCTTGCCATGGCGGACGCGCAACAGGCTATTGACACAGCCCGGTCCAACTACGAGAAAAACTTGCAGCCAAAGATTGAAAGCCTGCGCGAAAACCTGGATTCAGCCGGCAAGAATGTGGAAGTTTTCCGTTCATATCTGGAGGCGATGCAAGCCGACCTGTCGGAAAGTTCAGGCGGGATGATTGAGAGTATGCGCCGCTCCCAAAAGACCCTGGCCGATACCGCGCAAAAGATGCGTGACGGGGCTAGCCGCCTAGACCGGGCTCGTGAACAGATAACGTCCACTCGGGGGGAAGTGGACTTGGACCAAATCGCAACGACGTTGGGAGCTGACCCCAAGGGATTTGCTCGCCTGATTTCTTCCCCCGTAGCAGTACAACGTAATGCTGTGTTCCCAGTCGCTACTTTCGGGGTGGGCATGGCTCCGCTTTTCACCGTCATAGCCCTGTGGGTGGGGGCGCTCCTGGCGGGGGTTTTCCTGCGCACTGACGTTTCTCCGAATGTGGGCCAACGCTACCTGGACAGCGTTGCAGCCCGCAAACATCCTGATGTAGCTGCTGCGGCGGATACGAACGCCGCGGAATCGTCTCGGTCAGGTGAACCAGGCACGAAACCTGGCGAAACAGCACCGACTCCAGCTGCGAAATCAGCCGTGAAAGCCGCAGAGAAAAAGCCTGTCTTCACCGGGGCTCAGGAGTACCTGGGACGTTACTTCATGTTCTGGGCAATTGGGATGGCTCAATCCACATTGCTGATGGTCGGGCTGATTGTGTTCGTGGAGATTGAACCGGCTCACCCCTTCCTGCTGATTTTGGCGGGATGGGTCATTTCCACGGTCTTTACCAATATCGTTTATACGCTGGTCGTGGCGCTTTCGAATGCGGGCAAAGCCTTAGCGGTGGTGTTGCTGGTGCTACAGATTTCTGCCGCTGGCGGGGCCTATCCGCTGGAACTGCTACCGCAGTGGTTCCAAAACATCAGTCCTTGGCTGCCGGCCACGTATGCGATTAACTTGATGCGTTCGGCTATTGCCGGGATTTATGCGGGGGACTTTGCTTATAACCTGGTGATAATCCTGGTGTTCCTGATTCCGAACCTGGTGCTCGGGCTGGTTTTGCGGCATACGATTGCCGGGCGGATTCACGATATGACCAAAGCGATTGAAAAAACGAAGGTCATGTAGTCGGGACTAACTAAACTGCGGTGAACCAGGTGTCATTGCGCATCGCGATCGGAGAACATCGGGAAATGAAAAACCGCATCGAATGCAATTGCTTTCGCCCATTGGATGTGGTTTTTTACAGTGATGCAGTTCCTTGCCGGCCAGTGAGCCAGTCAATGACGTGGAGTACGCGGATGCCGTCGGGGCGGATTCCGGTATGTAAATAATCAGTGGTCAACAGTAATTTGGGAAAAGCATCTTCAATAGCCTGTAGTGGTGTGAGCTCCCGGATCATGACTTTTTCGTTGCTAACGTCATCGGCTACTTGGAAATAAACGCGTTCGCCATTCTTTTCCGCCACGAAGTCCACTTCCCCTTTGGGCAGCGCACCCACGGTGACAGTGAAGCCACGGCGGCGCAGCTCTAGATAAACCAGGTTTTCTAACTGGTAGCCGACATCAGTCGGAGCGAAACCGGTGGTCAGGTTCCGTAATCCCGTGTCGACGGGATAGAACTTGCGTAACGGTCGCAGAATTTCTTTGCCGCGCAGCCCAATCTGTTCGACCGGATATATCAATAGCGCTCGGGATAGGGCATCAAGATAGGAGTCGAGGGTAACCCCAGATACGCGATAGCCCGAGCTTTTCAGCGTGTTCACGATGGAACGAGTGGAAAACAGGGACCCGGAAGTGGAAAACACATAACGGACCAACTTTTCTAAGACGTTTAATTCGCGCACCTGGAGTCGGGCTGCCACGTCGCGCAGGATTACGGAATCAAAAATGGTTGTGAGCTCTCTAGTCACGGTTTCCGTGTCTAATCCGGGAAGTTGGAACAGCCCTGGCATGCCTCCAAAGCGCAGGTAATCGGCAAACAGGGCTTCTTCACTGCGGGAGGTTTCCTGGCTGGTGGCTACGAAATCTAGATATTCCTGGAAAGACAGTGGGTAAATCTCAAGGATTACATAGCGTCCACTGAGTAGAGTTGCTAAATCACCGCTCAAAACATAAGCGTTGGAGCCGGTGAGATACACGTCCACTCCGGGACGGGTATGTAATCCACGGACGATTTTTTCCCAACCAGTAACATCTTGGACTTCATCTAGCAGCACGTAGAAGGGCTTGTTGGGGTCGGCGGCATCGAAAGCTTGCCGTAAATCTGCTTGCAGCCATTGTGCATTCAAATCAAGCGGCAGGGAAAAATCGTCAAAACTCCGCAGGTAAATGTGGCTTTCCGGTACTCCGGAATGCAGCAGTTCCTGTTTCCACAGTCGCAGCAGAGTCGACTTTCCGCAGCGACGCACTCCAGAGAGTACCTTTATCGATTCGGTATCACGGTAGCGTCGCAGCAGGTCAAGGTATTGAGGGCGTGCCAAGTCGCGAGAATACGAATGCGGTATGGTGGAATTGCTAATCATACTTTACATTTTAGCTTTTTTACACATAAATGAAAAGTATAATTTGCATTTGAAAGGGTCTGGCAGGAAGCCCTTTATGCTTGCTCGTGGACTTGACTTCTCATTGTTGTAGGTCAAGCATCAAACAAGTTCAGTCTTCGCTCGCGTCAGATAGTCGTCGTCCTCCAGCCTGCCCGTCTTTGTTGTCTAAAGGAGGTTTTTCAAAAGGGATTTAGTTCACCAATGCCGGGGTGGTGGTGTTTTCTGCAGTAGTGCCCGACATCGGGTTTGTTGTGTCCGTTACGGTGTTCGCCGGGGTTTGGCTCGCAGCTTGGCGAGCGGCTTCGCGTTCAGCCAGGCGGCGGTAGATGACCGAGAGCAGCGCTCCGGACAGGTTGTGCCAGATGGAGAAGATGGCACCGGGAAGTGCGGTTTCAGGGGTCATAGCAAAGTGGGTCTTGGCCAGGGTGGCGGCCATACCAGAGTTCTGCATTCCGACTTCAATCGAAACCGTGCGAGCCACCCGGTTATCCGCCCTAAGCAACTTCGAGAAGCCGTACCCCACGCCGTAACCCAGGATATTGTGCAGGATAACCGCGACCAAAACCATCAGACCTGCTGCCTTGATAGCGTCTACGGACGCACTGACAACTCCGGCTACCACCCCGGAAATGCCGAGGGTAGAAACCCAGGGGAGGGCCGGAAGAATCCGGTTGATGAATTTGGGGAAAGCCAGGCGCAACACCAAGCCCGCTACGACGGGGACCAGCACCATCTTGACGATGCTCAGCGCCATCGCCCCGCCGTCCAGCGGCATGTACTTACCGGCCAGCCACTGGGTCAGCATTGGGGTCATCAAGGGGGCGAGGAGGGTAGAAATCGCGGTCATAGTGACGGACAGCGCCACATCGGCCTTGGCCAGATACGAAATCACGTTCGAAGACGTGCCGCCGGGGGCGCAGCCGACCAGAATCACGCCCACGGCTACGGCGTCCGAGAGGTGTAAAACGTTGACAATCAGCACCGCCAGCCCTGGCATGATGACGTATTGGGCGACGACACCCAGCAAGATGGGCCACGGCCTTGTGAATACCAGACGAAAATCCGGCAACGTTAGGGTCAGACCCATGCCGAACATAATGACACCCAAAAGGATAGCAACGTGCGGAGTGAGCGTCCCAGCCGTAGCGGGGGAAAAGAATCCCCACAGGGCGGCCGCGATAATGAGAACCGGGAAAATCGTCACAGCCCGCAGGGCACTGCGATCTTCGGGGGTAAGCGCCTTCGGCGCTGGTGAATTGTTGTCTGTTTTTGTATCAGTTGTTTGTGCAGCCATGCCCCGACTATAGTCGTTTTGTCCACATACCGGATA
Organism: uncultured Mobiluncus sp.; assembly: GCF_963511525.1. NCBI lineage: Bacteria > Bacillati > Actinomycetota > Actinomycetes > Actinomycetales > Actinomycetaceae > Mobiluncus > uncultured Mobiluncus sp. The sequence goes on from NZ_CAUPIY010000014.1 coordinate 14,398, forward strand.
ATCGTTTCAGATTATGAGACTAAAATGGTGTTACCAGTCCAAATACAGGCTTGAATTTGATTAAATGGCGTTCCTTAGCTCGTTGGCCGCGTCAGGCTGCGACTATATCGTCAAAGAAGTCGATAATGCCCCAGGCCACCTTTTCTTTGATATCCGTGTAGTTGTGGATTTCGTGGCGATATCCGAAATAGAGCTGCGCCTGGGTGTGGTGACCCGTATCTTCCAGCCAGTTCACGACCTCCATGAACCCGGTGCCGTACATGCCGATGGGATCCTCAGAGCCGGCAATCAGGTAAACAGGCAGGTCTTGGGGGACCGCCTCGGCCCACTGGGGACCTTCGACCTGTTTCAGCATTTGTGCAAAGTCGAGCAGACTGCGGTTCGTCGTGGGCTTGGTAAATGCATCAAAAGGATCCTCGGCATGGTCCTTTTGCACGTAAGGATCCTCACAAATCCACTCGTTGCCAATCTTTACGCCCTCGGGAATGCGCGAAAATGCAAATCCCAGCAGCTGTTGCAGATACTGAGGGTCGCTGTCCTCACCCCGACCTGCATCGACTACGCCACGCAGCTGCTCAATGACCTGATCGGTTTCGGGGAAACGCCCCGTCACGCCGCACAGGGTGATTCCTGCGAGTTCGTCGCCGTATTTCACCATGTAGTCTCGGCCAATCATCGACCCCATCGAGTGGCCGAAAAAGAACAGGGGCAGGTCCGGGTATTTTTCTTTCACAAGTACGGATAGGCGGTGTTCGTCCTCCATCATCGTGTGTGGGCCCTTATCGCCCCAGTCGCCCCAACGGTCGTTTTCGACAGCGGTTTTCCCGTGACCAACGTGGTCGTCAGCAGCCACGATGTAGCCTGCCTCCAGCAGATTGACGATGAGGTGCAAATAGCGGCGGGAATGTTCGCCGAAACCGTGAACAAGCTGGACAATGCCTTTCGGCTGCGCCGCCGGAACGTAAATCCAGCCGTAAACAGTGTCTCGTTCGTTGAAAGAGGGGAAGGTGATTTCGTGCAGCATGGCGCGTCCTTTCGTGGGTTCCGTATCGGGTGGACGCTTCCATCCTCACACATTTCGGGTCGGTCTACGCCGGGTTTGCGGGCATTCGATACCGCAGTGAGAACAATCCTCGCAAAAAATAGCGTTACTTAACTGGGCCGCGTGAACTACTGTGAGTAGTATTTAGAAACCTCTGATTACCTGCGGTAATGCGCGAAATACTACTTAAATACTGATTTTTCTAAAATTAGTATTTAGCGTTGCGGACCAGTCCGACCTTTGTACCCAAACCCGAAGGAGCCGTGGTATCGGCCTTCGGAAAGGGACAAAAGTTAGGGGAGTTCCACCATCTTGTGCAGGGAGCGGGCCGCCTCCGTAATGGTGCCGGAGATAGAGGGGTAAATCGTGAAAGTATTGGCAAACTGATCGACCGTCAGGCGGTTCTTGACCGCGAGGGTCAAGGGGAAAATGAACTCCCCGGCGTATTGCAGGCAAATGACCGCTCCGGCTATGGTCCGGGTGCGCCGGCGGGCAAACAGTTTCACGAAGCCCTCGTCAATGCCGCGCATCCGGGCGCGAGCGTTGCGGGCAATCGGGAGGGTCACGCTGACGCAATCGACCTCACCGGAATCGACTTGCTTCTGGGTCACTCCCACGGCCGCAATCTCGGGGTTAGTGAAAATATTGGATGATACCTGGTCCAGGTTCAGCGGCTCGACCGCATCGCCCAAAGTGTGCGCAATCGCAATCCGCCCTTGTGCAGAAGCCACCGAAGCCAGCAAGAACACGCCGGTGCAGTCCCCGGCGGCATAGATGCGGTTCGCAGTCGTGCGCGAGACTCGGTCAATCTTAACGAAGCCGCGCTCGTCGAGCTCCACGCCGGCTTCCTCCAGCCCCATCTTGTCCGTGTTTGGAATCGCTCCGACCGCCATCAACACGTGAGAACCTTCCAGTTCCCTGCCATCGCTCAACGTGACGACTACTCCGTCACCGACCACGCGGGCAGCTTCGGCTCGTGAGTTGGCGCAGATATTGACCCCGTTCTTGGCGAAGACTTCCTCAATGAGCCGCGCCGCATCCGGGTCGTCATTGGGCAGCACGTGCTCACGAGAACTCACCAAGGTGACTTTTACGCCTACAGAGTTGAACGCTGAGGCAAACTCGGCGCCGGTAACGCCCGAACCGACCACGATGAGGTGCGACGGAACGGTATTAAGAGAATAAATCTGTTTCCAAGTCAGGATGCGTTTGCCGTCCGGCATGGCTTTGGGAAGTTTACGCGGGCGCGCCCCGGTAGAAACAATGACCGCGTCGGCTTCGAAGCTACGTTCGCCCACCGTTACGATTCGCCGTCCATTCTCGGCGGTTTCCGGCAAGATAGAGCCACGTCCGCGAATCAGCTCCACCCCGGATTCGCTCAGGCGGTGAGTAATTTCGGCACTTTGCGCACCCGCCATGCGTCCCACCCGGTCAAAAATGCCCAGCACGTCAGCTGTGTAGGAACTTCCTTCCTCTACAATGTTGAGCTGTCCGGCACGTCTGATGTTATCCATCCACACCGAGGAGGCAATCAATGTTTTCGAAGGGATCACATCGGTGAGAACCGCGGAACCACCGGGGCCCTGCTCCTCAATGAGAATCGTGCGAGCCCCGTGAACACGAGCCTGAGCTGCTGCTTCGTAGCCGCCAGGGCCGCCGCCAATGATAACTACTGTTTGATCTTTACTGGACATGGTTTCATTGTCTCAAAAAATAGGTGTTTGGCACTAGCCCGGGAGGCAAGAGTTTAGGGGACACCAGGGTTTGCCCCATTGGCCTTAGCGATTTCTACTAATCAGTTCGATTATTTTCGGGTCACCGTATTTCCGCGGGTGAGTGATGCCTTGACGGAAAATTTCAAAGTCCGCAAACATAGGCATTATTGCCGTTTGCAGCCAGTTCATATACAGCCCAGAGTTTTTCAAGATGATGTCTAAAGCAACGAGGATTTTAAACACGGACATTTCTTCAAAAGCGCCCCATTGCTGCTTGGCCCGCCGGGACGTGTTACGCAGCAGACCAGGGGTATCCAAGACGGAGTGATTCCAAAGCCTGGCTTGATGAGCAATCCGATTGCGTAGGTACACAAACGAACGAACTTGGCTGGGCAAGACGCGCGGAGAAACGTCCAGCGACTCAGCCACCGCTTGCGCTGTTCCAGATTTGGTAGATGCCGCCAAAAATCGCGACAGCGTGCCAAAAGAAAATGCTTCAACCGCCACCCATATTGGCATTTCGCTAAACAATTCAGCAGGGTACGCACCCTCTACTCGCGAGCCGGGCTTTCGGTAGTGTTTCACGAAAGCTTCCTTGCTTCGTGATAAATCCATCAAAATGTGATTCTGTACGTAGGTGCGCGGGTTTGCTTCCATGTCTAAGCCAATTCCCTCAGCAAAACCACCTTTTTCTGTGACGAGCGAGCCATAAGCGTGCGCTATTCGTGTCCGCAGCATGACTTCAACTCGGCGTAAAGCGTCTGCGCACGTTTCGCTAAGCTCCTGTTCCTCCAGATAAACGTGCTTAACTTCGTCAAAGTTTGCACCGGGCAAAAACCGATTATCGCCAGCAATCGGTGCAACTTGCCAATATCGGAAATAGCCCGAAAAACGGTAATAGTTCACTACGCTCAGAAAATGCTCACAATCATCTGGATTGTCAACACGCAACCCACGTTGTTTTAACAGAACCACTTGATCACGGTAATCAACCCACCGCTTCTCCAAGCCAATTCCTTACCTTAATGAGGGAAAGTCCCCGGCCATTTGTGCATAACCCGAAAGTCAGAGGCCCGGCCGGGGCACTATCAATTTAAGTGTAACCTATTTCGTTGCTGACATCTCACTTGTAAACACATATCTGCGGCTTGTTGCCGTGGCTATTCTCAGAGCCCGGGTGCTAGAGAGTCAGGGTGCTTGCAACCCGCCGTTTCACGGCGGCTTGTTGCCGTGGTTATTCTCAGAGCCCGGGTGATAGAAAAGTCTGGGTGCTTGCAACCCGCCGTTTCACGGCGGCTTGCGCACCCTTCTCACGTTTTGTCACTAGGTCCGGGTGCTTGCAACCCGCCGTTTTCACGGCGGCTTGCGCACCCCTTAGCCGAAGCGGCAAATGCCTTGCGGCTTTTTCGTGGCGGGCTTTGCCCGCCACGCGCCTCTCTCAACAAGCCGCTTACGTAAGCAAGCTTACGACGCGCTTGTTGACAGAGGCTCCGCCTGCTGCGCAGGCACGAAAAAGCTGGTCAAGGCGCATGCCTTGACCAGCTTTGGGGTGGCTGACGAGATTCGAACTCGCGACATCCTGAACCACAATCAGGTGCTCTACCACTGAACTACAGCCACCATCGCTTGCGAAAAGCAACCCCACTATCCTACCGGATTTTGGTGTCTAGGCGAAACTCGTGGCCCGCCCGCTGAGGAACCCGCCATTGCCGATAACCTCACCGAACGCGCTTGTGCACAAACATCATGGGTTTACTTGAAAGGCGAAGTCTGCACAATCCGGGCGGCCGCCTCCTGCAGTTCCTCCGTGCTGGGACCCTCACCAGCTGGCATCAACACCGCACGGTAATAGCGCAGCTCGTTTAGGGAATCGATGATGTCTCCCAAAGCCCGGTGATTGCCGGTTTTTTCCGGAGCCAGACCGTAAACCTTCGGATACCAGCGCATCGCCAGTTCTTTCAAGGTAGACACGTCAATAATCCGGTAGTGCAGCCAGTTGGTGAGTTCCGGCATCTGTTTGGCCAGGAACGCTTTATCAGAATGCACCGAGTTGCCTGCCAGCTGGGCTTTTCCAGGTTCGGGGACCAAGCGCTTCACGTACTCCAAGACCTGACGGCCGGCTTCCTCCACGCTCAAACCGCTGTCGAGTTCGGCCAGCAGCCCTGACTTGGTGTGCATTTCACGCACGAATTCCCCCATGTGATTCATCGCGGCCGCGCTGGGCTTTATCAGCAAATCAATACCGGAATCCAGCGGGTTCAGTTCGGCGTCGGTGACAATCACGGCGACCTCAATCAGCTCATCAACGCTCAAATCGAGCCCGGTCATCTCGCAGTCAATCCACACCATAGGGTCGGTTTTTTTGTTTCCCATACTGTAATAATCTCCCATTCAGTAGTCGTATCCGGCGGCGAATTTTTCACTCACCGGCTCAGGGCTCAGTTGCTTTCGTCAGATAAGAATCGCTGCAAAATCGCGTCCAGATCCACCATCGAAACCGCTTTCGCCATGGCTCCGCGCAGGGGGGCGGACGAACCCAGGGCGCTCAAATGCAAGGTGGCATCGGCTGCGCAATCGGGTAGGGCGATTTCGTTAATGGTCTCACGGACCTGGTTTAGGAAAGCTTCGCCCGCATAAGACAGTTCGCCACCGATAACAATCATCTTTGGGTTTAAGATGTTGCACACTTGCGCCAGGACGTAACCAATAGCGCGGGCGGCCTCGTGAATGCGCCGAGTGGCGCGCACGTCGCCTTCCTCAATGAGGCGATACAGGTCACTCAAGGTATGCACCGGCATCCCCAAGCTGCGCAGCGAAGCCATAATCGCGCTGACCGAGGCCGTCATCTCCAGACACCCGCTGCCCCCGCACTTGCACAACTCATGGTGGTTCGGAATTGGGAGGTGCCCAATTTCGCCTGAAATCCCGCCGGTTCCGTACAGGATTTTGCCATCTGCCATAATGCCCGCGCCGATGCCGGAAGAGGCTTCGATATAGACAAAATCGTCGACGTCCTTTGCCGCTCCCCACATATGCTCAGCCAAAGCGCCGGCATTCGCATCGTTTTCAGTCAGAATCGGGAAGGGGGAAACCTCTTGGGCGATGTCCTCCAGGTTGATTCCGTTCAGTCCCGGAATCATGGCGGTGTAGTTGGACAAACGGCCATCCGAACGCACCGCGTCGGCAACGACGATGCAGCCAGCCACAATCTGCGCGTTTTTCAGCCCTTTGGCGGCCATCATCGAGTCAAACAGGTCAACCGCCATTTCCTTGTTAACGTTGGCGGTAGACTCCGGCGGCAGCGGTATAACTCGCGTATCCACAATCTCGTGATCCAGAGTAACAATCCCGACACGTACCTGTTCACGTTCCAAAGACACGCCCATGGCGTAACCAATGTCGGGGGCGAACGCAATGGTGTTGCCGCGCCGGCCTGACGCGGCTTCCGCCAGACGTAAGATTTCAGCCTCGGTCAGTTCGCGAACGATGTTAGACACGGTCGCAGGAGCTAGCCCAGTGCGGCGGCTAATCTCGGCCTGAGAAATCCCACCGGCATCGATAATGGCAGCTAAAACACGTTTTTGGTTCGCTACGCGCAGGGATGAGGGGGAGCCGGGGCCTACAAGATTTTCCATAGTCACGTACCCCATTTTAGTAATTTTTTTCCTATAAAAGGTAAGCCTGCCCCGGCAAATGTCGCCATCGGTGTCGTTCGCGTGTGTCCTTGCGCCCTCGGTGGGACTCGAACCCACAACCTACGGATTAGAAGGCCGTTGCTCTATCCATTGAGCTACGAAGGCTAGTCGGTTAACCAAAATCAGTTAACTCGACCAGTTTAGCTTATTTCCGGGATTCTTGCCCCTGTGAATAAACAAGTTATCCACAGGTAAAAAAATCTGGTCTTGGACCATTCGAGTCTTTGCGAAACCCTCGTACTGAGAGCTGTTTGTTCGGCAGCTATCGACAGTAACGAGCGCAGGGGCGTTCGGGAAAGGAAAACAAAATGAGCTCCATGACAGTAACAGTAAGTGGATATTTGGGAAATACTCCATTTTTGCGCAAGACCTCCGCCGGCACCCACTGGGTCCGGTTCTCTCTGGCGTGCAACGCCAGTTATCGCGATGCTAGCGGCAACTGGACCAGCGGGGAAACCACGTGGTTTAACTGCAAAGCCTGGGGGACTTTCGCCGTCAACATTGCTCAGTCACTGCACAAGGGCGATCCGGTGGTTGCTCAGGGACGTTTAGTGCCCGGTACTTACGAACACACCGATAAGACGACCGGCGTCGTCGAAAAACGTCCGGAACTGGCTTTGCACCTGACCCATATCGGGGTTGACCTGGTGCGCGCCGCTTCGATAAACGTCAAGAATGTCAAGGAAATCGGCAGTGAGGAAAACTCCACAAAACCGAGCAAATTCGATATTTCCGCGGATTCTCTGAACACCGTGAAGGGCGCCGAGTTCGCGCAGACGGAGTCGGACCTCGCCGAGAGCGCAGAGATCCTCGAGGAACTAGACGTTGAAATCGAAGCCAACGATGAGACGTCTTTGGTCGGCGCCGGAGCGGACGGGGTCCCGTTCTGAAAAAGATTCGCGATTTCCGTTAGCATATTGGGGGTGCGGGTTTTTGGCCCCACCCCCAATAGTCCTGCGAGCCAGATGTCGCTCGGCTCCCCGAAACTGTAAGGAAGTTGCATGTCAGAGTACATTTATTCAATGCTGAAGGCCCGCAAGAAGGTCGGCGATAAGCTCATTTTGGATGACGTTACGATGGCTTTCCTGCCGGGAGCCAAGATTGGCATGGTGGGCCCCAACGGAGCGGGCAAGTCGACAATCCTGAAAATCATGGCTGGTTTGGATGAGCCCAGCAACGGTGAAGCTATCCTCAGCCCGGGGTATTCGGTCGGTATCCTGTTGCAGGAGCCACCCCTGAACGAGGACAAAGACGTGTTGGGCAACGTCGAGGAAGGCGTGTGGGAAATCAAGTCCAAGCTGGACCGATACAACGAGATTTCAGCCCAGATGGCCGACCCGGATGCGGATTTCGATGCCCTGATGGAAGAGATGGGTCAACTCCAGGAGGCCATTGATGCGGCCGATGCCTGGGACCTGGACAATCAGTTGGAACAAGCGATGGACGCGTTGCGCTGCCCGCCCGCGGACGCCGACGTGAAAACGCTTTCCGGAGGGGAGCGCCGCCGAGTCGCCTTGTGCAAGCTGTTGCTGGAAGCCCCGGATTTGCTGCTGCTTGACGAGCCGACCAACCACCTGGACGCCGAGTCGGTGCTGTGGCTGGAGCAGCATTTGAGCCAGTACAAGGGGGCAGTCATTGCCGTCACCCACGACCGTTATTTCCTCGACCACGTGGCGGGGTGGATTGCTGAGGTCGACCGCGGTCACCTGTACCCCTATGAGGGCAACTACTCCACCTACCTGGAAAAGAAGCAGGAACGTTTGGAAGTCCAGGGACGCAAAGACGCCAAACTCCAAAAACGGTTGAAGGAAGAGCTGGAGTGGGTGCGCCAATCCGCGAAGGGCCGTCAAGCCAAGTCGAAGGCCCGTTTGCAGGCCTATGAAGCGATGGCCGCGGAGGCTGAGAAGTCTCGGAAACTTGATTTTGAAGAGATCCAGATTCCGCCGGGGCCGCGGTTGGGCACTTTGGTGCTGGAGGCAAAGGACTTAAAGAAAGGTTTTGGGGACCGTACCCTGATTGACGGGTTGAGCTTTAGCTTGCCGCGAAACGGTATCGTGGGCGTTATCGGGCCTAACGGGGTGGGGAAAACGACCCTGTTTAAGACCATTGTGGGGTTGGAACCCCTCGACGGCGGCGAGCTGAAAATCGGGGAAACCGTGAAAATTTCTTATGTCGACCAGGCTCGCGCGGGCATTGACCCGGACAAGACGCTGTGGGAGGTTGTCTCCGACGGGGCGGACTATATCGAGGTCGGCAAGGTGCAGATGCCGTCGCGCGCTTACGTGTCTGCTTTCGGGTTTAAGGGCGCTGACCAGCAGAAGCCTGCGGGCGTTCTGTCCGGTGGGGAACGCAACCGCCTCAACCTGGCTCTGACCTTGAAAGAGGGCGGAAACCTGCTGCTGCTCGACGAACCGACGAACGATTTGGACGTGGAGACCCTGGGATCGCTGGAAAACGCCCTGTTGCAGTTCCCCGGCTGTGCCGTGGTCGTCACCCACGACCGCTGGTTCCTCGACCGGGTGGCGACCCACATCTTGGCTTATGAGGGAACCGAGGAAGAACCGGCTAAGTGGTTCTGGTTTGAAGGCAACTTTGAAGGCTACGAAGCCAATAAGGTAGAGCGACTCGGGCCGGAAGCGGCCCGCCCGCACCGGGTGGTTTACCGGAAACTGACTCGCGGGTGAGGCCAACCATACTTGGGAGAGACAAAAAACCGTTATAACACCCGTGTACTTGCCCACTACCGGGCCTGAGCGGTTAGAATTCATTAATGTAAACCGTCCAGCGTCGTACCGGGTAGTGGTTTCGGCGCGCGATGAAAAGCAAACGGATTGTTGAGGATTCGATAAAGTGGCCGAAACAACTCACTATCTTGAAGGTTATTTGCCCCAAGTCCAGGACTTAGCCCGTCGGCTGGGGGTGGATACAGACTATTGGGATTTTGCGGGCAACTATCACGAGGTGCCGCAGTCGACTTTGGTTCGGGTCATTGACGCTCTCGGTTTCACGTTGCAAAGCAGCGATGATATTGGGCGTGCCTACGAGTCGTTGGACCGGGAATACTGGTTTTCCGTCCTCCCGAAAGGGCTGGTGATACGCCAGTCCCATGGGGCGAATATCCCGGTTCACGTGCCTGATGGCACCAGCTTGGAAGTCTGGTTGGAAACCGAGAACGGTGATACTAGGCCGTTGGAACAGCTCGATATCTGGGTCCAGCCCCGCGATTTTGGTCCCGATGGCCGGCGCGGCGAGGCAACATTCCGGCTTCCGGAAGGCACCGAGTGGGGCTACCATACCCTGCATGCCAAGACGGTGGAGGGCGAGTTTGCCCAGCAGGTTGCGGTGGTTCCTGACCGGCTGCCGCTGGGGGATTTAGAGCATTCCCGCTCCTGGGGTGTGATGACGCAACTGTATTCGGTGTCCTCCCGCGGTTCTTGGGGAATGGGAGACTTCCACGATTTGGGCCACATCGCCGAGATTTTTGGACGCCAGGGCGCTGACTTCGTGCTGACCAATCCGTTGCACGCGGGTGAGCCCAACGTGCCTATCACGCCGTCTCCTTACCTGCCCGTGTCTAGGCGTTTTCTGAGCCCGCTGTACATTCGCCCTGACGACATCGCGGAATATCGCCAGTTGGATTCCACGTCTGAATCACTGGTGAAAGTCGCTTTCGCCCAGGCCTCCAATGAACTTTTCCCGGTTGACGCAGTGAAACACGTCGACCGGGATCGTTCCTGGAAGGCCAAACGAGAAGCCTTGGAAGTCATTTTTAAGGTAAAACGCAGTCCCTCCCGCGAAGCCGAGTTCAGCGACTTTATGGCGGAACGCGGCCAGGACTTGCAAAACTTTGCCCTGTGGTGCGCCCTGTATGATCGATTCGGTCAAGGGCCTTGGGAAGACGACGTTGCCGATGTCTCCAGTCCTCGCGTGGCGGCGCTGCGGGAGGAACTCGCCGAACAGGTGGAATTCTATTGCTGGCTGCAATGGATTGCCTCCACCCAGCTTCACGCCGCCCAGGAGTCCGCGACGAATGCCGGCATGACGATTGGTATCATGAATGACCTGGCGGTAGGGGTGCACAAGTACGGTGCCGACGTGTGGTCTATCCCGGACGCTTTCGTGAGGACCATGAGCGTGGGGGCGCCGCCGGATATGTACAACCAGCTGGGACAAGACTGGACCCAGCCGCCGATGAATCCGCGCTATATGGCCACCCACGATTGGGAACCTCTGCGGGGAATTATTCACCGCGCTTTGGCTAACTGCGGTGCTTTGCGTATCGATCATGTGATGGGACTGATTCGCCTGTGGTGGATTCCGCGGGGAGCTGCCCCCAACGAGGGTACCTACGTTCGTTACAACCACGAGGCCACCGTGGGCATCATGCTGTTGGAAGCTGCCAGAGCCCACGCCGTAGTGGTCGGGGAGGACTTGGGCACAGTCGAGGACTGGGTTCGCGATTACCTGAAAGACCGCGGTATTCTGGGCACTTCCGTGCTGTGGTTTGAACGCAACGGTAGTGATTTCAGGCCTCCGGACCAATACCGCGAAATGTGCATGGCCGCGGTGAACACGCACGATTTGCCCCCTACCTTGGGATTCCTCCGCGCGGTACACCTGGAAGTCCAAGATCGCTTGGGAATCTTGCCCCAGCCTTTGGAACAGGCCAAGGACGCGTTGTATGACGACATCGCGAAGCTGGTGGAACAACTACGCAACATGGGGCTGTTGGAAAACGATTATCCGACCGAGTCCGAACTGATTCTGGCGCTGCACCGTTTTATCGGCAAGACTCCGGCAAAGCTGTCCGTGGTCAGCTTGGTTGACGCGGTGGGGGACCTGCGGATGCAAAATCAGCCCGGCACTGATAACGAATACCCCAACTGGCGCATTCCGCTGTCGGACTCCTTGGGACGCTCGGTCAAAGTGGAAGAATTGGAATACTACGTGGGCGTGGGCGAAATCTGCGAAGCGATGCGCGAACTGGTGAATCCGCAGTGCCCTGAAGGCGATGAAATTTAGTATTCCCTTAGGAAACTTGCTGTGAGAGCCGCCGTATATTTCCGAGGATAGCCGCCGGGGTTTTCGCCCTGGGGGAGTCCTTTATTAGCACGTCGAAAGCCGTTTTTCACGCAGAGTTTGTGGCAAAATTGAAGGTGGTTTTGGCAGCGGTATCCGCGACTAAAATCTGACCTAAGGATGCTGAGGAAAGGAAGTGCCGGCGTGGCGGGCAAAGGCAAGACAGCCAAAGCGGTGGACAATCCTGAATCGGGTCGTGTCTCCGCTGCTGAGAGCCGTGCGGGCAAAGCAAAGAAAAAAGCCGAAAAACCCCCTGCGGCGAAAAAACCGGCCAAGCGCACCAAGGGCGCAAAAGTTCCTCGTGCTGCCGTAAAGCAGCAACGTTTCGCCCGCTTCCTGGCGCCGGGATGGTACGAACGGTTCCTGCAGTATCTGTTTGTCGCGATTTTGATACTGTGCGCGGCCGAGTTGTCCCTGCGTTTGGGGCAGGGTCATATCCTTGGTGACCAGGGCTTTGGTAAAGTATTTCCGGGGATTTTGCCGATTGCGGACATTTTGTACTACGTCGGCACCACGGTGGAATCGTATTTCCCCTTGATCGTGGCATTTATGTTGGCTTTCGCGGCGGCGAAGCGCCCCAATGCGGCCATCGGATTAGCGGCGCTGGCCGGTTGGGTTGGTTACCTGGGTGCCACGATGGCTCTGTCTCGCTACAGTACCGCCTCTTCACAAGGGGAGGTTTCCGGCGTTGACTTAGGGCTGATGGGTGGAATCTTGGTGGGGTTCCTGGTAGCTGGTTGCTGGAGCGAGTTCCGGTTTCGCAAAGTCGCCCCTTGGGCTCGGATGGTCAGCGGGATTCCCTTGGTCGTGATGATTTGCGCGACTGGCGGAGTGGTCCTCGGCATTGTTGTTGGTGTGTTTTATCAGCTGTTATACCTGATTATCACCGTGGCTGCCGGCACGGCAATGATGGTTGCTCCGGGCCCCTTAGGGGCGGCGCTCTACGGTTTTCTGCACCCCATTGCGGAGGTTACTGGGTTCAGTGCTCTGCTCAATATCGCTCCGTATAATCTCTACGGCAGTTGCCAAACCACCCAAGGCGACACCCTCAACGGTTCCTATCGTTGTTTTGTGTATGGCGGTACCCAGATGGAAGGTCAGCAGGCCCTGTTCCTCGCCGGGGGATATCCGGTGGTTGCGTTCGGGCTGGCAGCGCTGTTCCTGGTGCTGTTGCTGCAGCTGAAGGGCGGCAACCGCCAATACTGGCGCATTATGTATTGGTTCCTGATTGCCGGTACGTTCTTAGTTGGAGCCGAGAAACCGGCGCTGTATCTGCTGTTTTTCGCGGCTCCTGCCCTGTTGATGGTTCACGCGGTCGCCTCGGCGTTTTCTTACGCTATCACCGCGGCTTTGGGCGTCACGATCGGCTGGGCGGGCGGTCCCGGCTTGGTGGATTTGATGCGCTGGATGGGAACCGGAGAAGGCATCCTGGTGCTGCTCATCCTAGGGGTGCTGTTTGCTGCCATTTACGTCATGGTTGCTATTTTCACCATTAAAGTGAAAGGGCAGCGGTTGAACTTGGGTGGATTTGGTGTGCCCTACATTACGAAACCGTTCATGGGCATTCCCAACTCCTCCGGGGAAACGAAGCCCGCCCCTGCCGTCACGATTCCGAAACCGGCCGCTGTTAAGGACGCTTCCGAGACTGGTGTCTCGGCTTCGGTTCGCGAGGAGACCCCCGTAACCTCTCCCGCTCCGACCCGGCCCCGCCCTTCTGAGCCCGTTGTTGAAACAACTGTTGCGGTTCCGCCGACTCCGGCTCAGCCTGTTGCCACCCAGCCGGCTATGGAGCCACCCGTGATTGCTGAACCCGTTGCGCTGGAGCCCGAATCAAGCCCGGAGGTGCCGCTGGGAGAAATTGAGCCGGTCGAGCCGGTTGAACAGCCCCTGCCTGCGGAAGCTTACCCGGAGGCTTATACTGAGACCTCCGCCGCTGTGAACCCTGCTTATCCGCAGCAAGGCTACGTCCAAAATCCCTACGGTTACCAGGCGCCGGGATATCCCGAAACATACCCGGCATATCCCGCGGAGTACGGCGGCGGATACAATTCCCAACTCTATGGCTACCAGGGAACGCCCTACGGATATCCCGCGGCTTATAACCCTGCGGCTATGCCGCAGGCCACCTCGCCAGCTCAGAATTTTTCCGCACCCCAGACCCAACCGCAGGCACCGGCAGCTCCGCCGGAGAATCCCTCCAAGCCTGACTATCGACCGCGTCCACAGTAGGCGTTCGCAGCGTTCAGAGCCATCGCCACCGCCCTCCACAGCGGGAACAGATGATAAAAACCACAGGGTAAGCCGCTGCTGGGTTACCCGCGCTCGGGGTCATCCCTAGTTGTTCCGACACATGCCGTGAACCCGCGAGGCTATCCCTCACGGTCGCACTGTTGAGCCTTCGCGATACGTTCGGCTCCGGACTGGTTCTCGCGCATCATCCGCAGCAGAGCCGCGGGAGCGTCCGTATGGTTCGAGAGCCATTCCCGAGTCAGTGCCAATACGTCGACACCGCTGGATTCCCAGCCCACCAGCGCGGAGGGATACATACCCTCGATGAGCTGTTCGCCAATTTCGTGGGTGCGTTCATCATAGGTTTCCCGCAGCATCTCAAAGTAACGCGGGGCAAAAGGAGCCAACAACAGCGGGTCTTGAGCCCTGTTGAAGCCGGCAATGATGGACGCTAGCTGGTCGTTTGTCAGGGTGGTGTCGCTGTAGGCACGGTCAAAGAACTCGGCTTTTATCTCAGGGTCAGGTAGCGAAGCTGTGGCCTGCAGGACACGTTCGCGCCCATTTACGGTGTCATCATTACTGAGCTCAGCTTCGATGGCGGCGCGATCCACGTGTCCCACCGCCGCCAAAGAGGTCAGCAGGTTCCACCGCAGTTCCGTGTCAATGCGCAGACCCGTGAGGGTTTCACTGCCATCCAAAAGGGCGGCGCTGGCGGCGATGTCTTCGGGATTGTGCGCCCGGCGAGCGGCAGCGCGAACCAGCTGCAGCTGCGTATCAGAATCGGCTTTGGCCAGGCGAGACAGCATCCGCAGGCGCGAAGAGACGTTTCGGGCGACCGTTTCGCGGTTTTCCACCGCCAGGTAGCTTTCGATACAGGTGTCAAGGTTGCGCAAAGTCACCGACACGACCATGGGGTGGGTCTCTACCATGAGAGCCTGCAGGGCGGTATCGACATAGTGGGAGGCTCCGACCTCGCCGTCACGCACCATATCCCACAGGATAGACAGAATCTGGGACCGAGTCAGCGAATCGGTGAAGGCGTCGATGTGTTCGCAAGCTGTTTTTAGCGACTGTTCGTCTAACCGAACTTTGCCGTAAGCCATGTCTCCGTCGTTGACCAAAATTACATCGGGACGCGGCCCATAGAAACCGGGGAGGATGTATTCCTCGGCCTCCATGTCGAATTCCTCGCGGTGACCGGGAACGAACACGGTATTGCTATCGCGTTGTTCCAGGTTGTAGGCGCACACCGCCATGTGTTGGGGTCGCGGGGTAGCATCAGCATTGAAATGCTCTTGGACGATGCGCAGGAAAGTAATGGCCCCGCTGTCGTCCGTTTGGATTTCGGGACGCAGCCACGTCATCCCAGCTTCTTCCAGCCATTTGCGTGACCACGCTTTCAGGTCCTTGCCGGAGGTGGCCTCCAGCTCGGTCAACAGATCCGTCAAAGTGGCGTTGGACCACTCGTGTTTGGCAAAGTATCCCTTAATTCCCAAGCGGAAGTTGTCCCACCCCACGTACGTCACCAGCTGGGACAGTACGCAGGCGCCTTTTGCGTAGGTGATGCCGTCAAAGTTGACTTGGACATCTTCCAAGTCGTTGATGGTGGCCACTACCGGGTGAGTGGAAGGCAGTTGATCCTGGCCGTAGGCCCAAATCTTTTCCGAACAAGAGAAGGTCGTCCAGATGTCTTTCCACTCAGTCGCTTCCGCTGTGGCTTTGGTGGACACAAACTCGGCAAAGGATTCGTTCAACCACAAGTCGTTCCACCATTTCATCGTGACGAGGTCGCCGAACCACATGTGAGCCAGTTCGTGCAGAATGGTCACGACACGGCGTTCCACCCGGGTTTGCAGGGGACGGGACCGGAACACATATTCGTCACGGAACGTCACGCAGCCCACGTTTTCCATGGCTCCGGCGTTATATTCGGGAACAAAAATTTGGTCATATTTGCGGAACGGGTAGGGGTGCTCAAAGGCGGTTTCATAGAATTCGAAGCCGGCGCGGGTGATGTCCATGATTTCGGCGGCATCCAAGTGTTTCACCATGGAGGCGCGGCAATAGACCCCGAGGGGAATTCGTCTGCCATCGCACGAGGTCACTTCGCCGGTTTCTCCCACGTAGGGGCCGGCGATGACGGCGGTCAGGTAGGACGAGATTTTTTCGGTGGGGCTGAAGCGGTATGTGCGCACGCCGTCAGCGGCGATTTCAGGTTCCGGGGTGGGCGAGTTGGAAAACGCGTTCCACTCGGGGGGAACTACGAAAGTAAAGGTGAAGTCCGCTTTGATGTCGGGCTGCTCAAAGACGGCGTAGACGCGGCGGGAATCCGGTACCTCGAACTGAGAGTACACGTAGGACTTGCCGTCTTCGGGATCTGTGAAACGGTGTAGTCCCTCGCCGGTGTGCATATAGACGCAATCAGCCGTCACCCGCAGATTGTTGTGTTCCTGCAACTCCGGCAGGAAAATTCGGGAATCGGCGTAATTCGAGAGGTCTAGCTCTGTCCCGTTCAAAGTCACTTCTGTGACGGAATCGGCGATGAGGTCGATGAAAGTTGAGGCGCCGGGCTGGGCAGTAAAGTCTAGTTCCGTTACGGAATGAAAAATACGCTCTCCCTGAGTCATGTCGAGATGCACGCGATAGTGAACATCGCTGACGATTTCCGAACGTTGCTCGGCTTCGATGCGGGTGAGGTTAGTTCCTGGCATTTACACTCCTTTGAGTTTGTAATCGGTATATATTCTTCCATGTCTGACCCCTTTTCGATGAAGTTTCAGCGTAAAGATTGCAGTTAAACTAAACTTGAGTTATGTTTCTTGCGCTCACAGCGAGGGGAGGTATCTGCGTTGAGACGGAAGACCACTCGGGGCTTGGGTTCCCAAATGTCAGCCTCTAGACTTCGCCGGGTGCGCCGTGTCCTCGCAGTAATCCTCTTAGGGGCCGTGGCGCTGAGCGGATTGAGTGCCTGCGCAAAGGAAAAAACCAAGACCCCCACTCAGTGGAACGCTACCATCATGACTACACCGGCCCCGGAGGGCTGGATTAACGGTAAAGACGGGGCTTTTCGGGTGCAGATTCCGTCGTCTTACTTAGATGCCTACGATGCTATCAGCGGTGCCAAGCTGCCCGATGCGCAGGTGGTGTTGTCCCTCCCTGCTGACAAAGCGTTGAACGGCTACGTTCCGGTCATGGTCATTGATCACGCGAAAGCGACCTCTGACCCTGATGAAGTGGAAAGGAACCTGAAACAGGACCCTATCTATAAAGGCTACAAGAAGTTCACGGTGCTGAACCCGACTCAGGTTGAGGGCTTGAACGTGCTCGAGATGAAGTGGAGTTACGTCTATCAAGAGGTCGAGATGACGGCCTTTATGACTTTGGTTTCGGGGAACAATCACGCCTACGCCCTGAAACAGGATGTGCCGGACTATGCGCTGGAAACCTACCAGCCGATTATTGATTCCGTGCTGAAAACTTGGACTTGGAACGAGCCGGTGAAAGGGACCAAGCCGAAGCCAAGCCCTTCACCTACCAAATCCTGACTCTCTGATCCGGTTCCAGCCACAGGGCATCTCCCGGCTTGGTTTGGAAAGTTTCGGCGAACAGGTCGAGGTTCGCGACCACGCCGTTGCAGCGGAACTCTGCCGGAGAGTGGGGGTCGATAGAAATGAGCTGTTTAGCCATTTCCGGGCGCACCTTCGTCTGCCAGGACAGTGCCCAGGACAGGAAGAACCGCTCGGCCGCAGTGAGCCCCTCGATGACCGGGGCGTCTGCCGGGTCATCGATGCCCTGTTGTTTGAGCTCCAACAGGTAGGCTTTCCAGGCGATGTCGAGTCCGCCCAGGTCGCCGATGTTTTCCCCGATGGTCAGTGCGCCGTTGACGTGGAATTCTGCGGGCAGTCCCTGGGGGACGAACGCATTGTACTGGTCGATAAGCGCGTGGGTGCGTTTTTCGAACTCGGCTAGGTCCTGGTCGGTCCACCAGTTTTCGACTTTGCCGGTGCCGTCAAACTTGGCGCCCTGGTCGTCAAAACCGTGCCCGATTTCATGCCCGATAACCGCCCCGATGGAACCGTAGTTCACAGCCGCATCCGCGTCCTTGTCAAAGAATGGGGGCTGCAGGATAGCGGCGGGAAACACGATTTCGTTTTCGGTCGGGTTGTAATAGGCATTCACGGTCTGCGGGGTCATGTGCCAAATCGTGTGATCAACCGGGCCGCCCAGCTTGTCAATCCAATAGTTAGTGCCAAAAACGCTGGCGTTGTGAACCTTGTCAACCAGTGTTCCGTCTCCGAGCTGGAGTTTCTCATAATCGCGCCACTTGTCTGGGTAGCCGATTTTGGGGGTAAACTGGCGCATTTTTTCTAACGCTTTGTCTCGTGTTTCCGGTCCCATCCAATCCAGAACCGCGATGGAATCCTGGTAAGCCTGAATCAGGTTCTCTACCAAGTGGCTCATCGCCGCCTTGGCTTCGGCGGGGAAGTGGCGCTGTACGTAAAGTTTGCCCAGGGCCTCGCCCATCACTGAGGACGCCAGGGAAACCCCGCGCTTCCAACGTTCCCGCAGCTGCTCCTTGCCCGCCAGTTTTTGTCCGTAAAAGTCAAAGTCCGCATTCACGATTTCGCTGGATAGCAGGGAGGTATGCCCGTTTAGGGCGTGCCACAACATCCACCACTTGAGAGTCTCAAAGTCGGTGGAATCCCACAGCTGATCCATGTTTTCGAGGAAATCCGGTTCGCCTACGTTGACTTCCGTAAACATTTTGTCGGGCAATCCCGAAGCCTTGCGCCAGGCTCCCAGGTCAAAACGTGTCAGCTTAGAGGCCAGTTCGTCCCAGGTCATCGGGTTGTTCGTCGCGTCCGTGTCGCGAGTTTTCACGTTATCCCAATGCAGCTTGGCTATCTCGGTCTCGAAGTCAACAATTTTACCGGCCACGTCCGGGGCTGCGGACTGCGAAGCGTATCCGGCCAGGATCAGCATCCGGGCAAGGTGCTGGCGATACTGTTCCAACAGGTTCGCGTGTTTTTCTTCCAGATAGTAGGCGCGTTCGGGCAGTCCCAAACCGTCCTGGCCGAAGTAGTTGACGTAGCGTTCGGGATTGTTCACATCGATGTCGATACCGGTATCGAAAAATCCCTCGTAGGTGCCTTCGGCAAAAGTCCGGGCCCACAGGTCGCGCAGATCCCCTTTTGTGGTGGCCTGATCCAGGGGAGCCTGCAACTGCCGCAGGCTCGGGCCACTGTCCGCTTCTACCGTGGCTTCGTCCATGAAAGAGCCGTAGAGGGAGGCGACTTTGCCCGCCAGGCTGCTCAGCTCCCCGGTGATTCGACCCGCGACACAATCTTCGATGATGGTGCGCACCTGTTTTTCCGCTTCTTCGGCCAAGAGGTGAAATGACCCGTAGCTGGCCTTGTCAGCAGGAATTTCGGTGCGGGCCAGCCACTTGCCGTTTACGTAACGGTAAAGGTCGTCCTGTGGGCGGATAGTTTCATCAAAGTCAGCGGGATCCAGCATCCCCAACAGTGGGTTCTTTGTCATGGGTTCAACCCTACCGTGCTGCACCAAAAATTTCCGAGCGACCCTGACGGCGCAACCAAACCCCCTTGTGACAGGGGTCCCGCTGGGTTTAGCGCGTGGAAAACCCCAGGGCGTCGTAGAGCTGCATCGCCTCGGGGGCGGCGGATATATCCAGTTGCAGGGTCAGGGCCTCGCGGCCCAACGCGTCCACGGCTCGTGAAGCGTTAATGACCAACCCCGAACCGATACCTTGACGGCGATAGTCGGGATCCACAAACAGGTCAGCAATGTAGGGCTGGTCGCTGTTGCCGTCCGTGATGCACCATTCATCGGGAGCCTGGTCCAACACGATAACCACACCGACCAGTTTGTCCTCGTGCCACGCTCCGAGAGTCGCCTCGGACAACAGCGGACCGTAGGCGCCGTCCCAGAACAAATTCAGCTGGCTGGCAGCACTCGACCCGGCATCGCGATAAGCAACCGCGTGCAACTGGGACATCTGGACCACGTCATCGCGGGTAATCGGACGGTAGGTAATCTTGATTTCCGGGTCTGGCTCTGCTTCCGTCAACGCATTGGTCGACGGGGCCTCTAAGGACAGCTTGGACATACCTCGATTGTCCCATGATTCGTGCCTGCTGGGAAGCCTTTGAAAGTTATTGAATCGAAATAAGTCTGCTGGTTGGGTCTGTTAAATGATGAGTCACTATTGATTTCGGAATGGAACAGAGCGAGACCAGACCTTCTATTCTGTGCGAGTTTGCCAGGGTCGGTAACATGGTGGGGTGGAAAACAAGCATGAGGACGCACATCGGAATCAACCTGCTCATGAGCATCAACTTCCAGCGGTGACCCCCGAAGATTTGTCGGTAGACCCGGATTTGATTCCCTACCTGTTCGCGGCCCGAACCCCCGCCGAGCCGGAGGACAACGACAATCCGACCGGGGAACCTTTGGACCCAGAAAACCCCGCCGACTCCCGGAAAGGTCCCGTTGACCGCTTCGGCACACCGTTGAGTCCCGAACAGCGCGAACTCGTGGACGAAGTGCGTGAACGGCAACGCCCCACCTCGACCTTGGGCCCTTCCACGATGGAGGACCCGAAAGCTCGAGCCATCTATGAGACGCTGCTGACGCGCCGCGCCGAACACCAGATTGAGCCCAGCTTGGAACCGGTGCGGGGCGTGCTGGACTACCTGGGCAATCCCCAAGAGCTGTTCCACTCCATCCACATTACGGGTACGAACGGAAAGACTTCAATAGCCCGGATGATTGAGGCGCTGCTGGCGGAACTGGGGTATCGGACCGGGCGTTTTACATCGCCGCACCTGGTAGACGTGCGTGAACGCATCTCAGTGGACCAAGCCCCCGTCACCACCGAACAGTTTGTCCAGGCTTATGAGGACGTGGAAGCCCAACTTGCGCTGTGGGAAAACGCTCACCCCGGACACCGGCTGTCGTTCTTTGAGGTCATGACCGTCATGGCATACGCCCTGTTCGCAGATGTGCCGGTGGATGTGGCGGTGGTCGAGGTCGGTATGGGCGGACGCTGGGACGCCACCAATGTCATCGATGCAGACACGGCCGTTATTGGGCCCATCAGCCGGGAACACGAACAGTGGCTGGGCCGGGGATTGGCCAACATTGCGCGGGAAAAAGCGGGGATTATGCGTCCCCAGCGAGTGGCGGTGGTAGCTAAACAGCCCGACGAGGCTCTCGCGGTCATTCGTGACGCTGCTCATGCCGAGGACGTGACCCTGCGTTATGAGGGGGATGATTTCGCGGTGCTGCGGCGAGTCCCGGCAGTCGGGGGGCAAGTCATCGATATTCGCACGCCTGCGGCTATCTACCGGGATATTTACCTGCCCTTGTATGGGGAATTTCAGGCCGAGAATGCAGCGCTGGCGCTCACGGTGGTGGAGGCGCAGCTGGGTGGAACGGCGCTGCACGGGGAATCTGTGGAGCGTGCCTTTGGCGGGGTTCGTTCTCCCGGACGCCTGGAAGTGCTGCACGCCACCCCGATGATTGTGGCTGACGCGGGGCATAATCCGGGTGCGGTCGAGGCCCTGCGCCGGGCAATAGAAGACGATTTTCGTTTTCAACACACGGTGGGGATTTATTCCGCCATGGCCGATAAAGACATTGAAACCGTGCTGGGAATTGTGGAGCCGACCATTGATGAGTTGATTGTGACCCAGATGCCCGGTGAACGCGCGGCGAAGATGGAAGATATCCAGGCCGTGGCCGCGGAGGTGTTCGGTGACGATCGCGTCTACGCTATCGACTCCCTGCCCGAAGCGATTGCAAAAGCCGGGGAAATCGATGATTTGCAGGGGGGAGTTCCCGGATCCACCGGAGTCGTGATTTTCGGTTCCGTGGTACTCGCCGGAATGGCACAGGACGTGCTGGGCAAAGACAAACTACAATGAGCACAACCGGCCTCACACGGCAAGACCTCGGCCGGATTCGACCGCGAAAGTTTAGGGCAGTCAGAAAGGAGCAGCTGTGAGTTTGAATACACAATGGGTGCTGCGCTGGATGGATGGCTGCGCTCGAGTACTGGAACAAAACCGCGAAATGTTGGAAAGTTTGGATGAGGTCATCGGGGACGGGGACCACGGGGACAACATTTCACGAGGCTTCTCTGCCGTGGACCAGCGGTTATCCGGGATTGTGGTGGAGAGTCCGAAACAGGCGCTGCGGGTAGCGGCAAATACTTTGCTGGCGGCAGTAGGCGGGGCCTCGGGGTCTTTGTATGGCACGGCATTTTTGCGGGCGGCGCGTTCGGTGAACGTGGAGAGTCTAGAGTCGCAGGATGTGGCGATGCTACTGGTAAAGGCGGCCGAGGGAATCGCGGAACGCGGCGGAGCCCAGCCGGGGAATAAAACCATGCTGGACGCGTGGTATCCGGCCGCCACCAACGCCGCTGCTGCCGTGGCGAAAGGTGCTGACCCGGAAGAAGTCTTGCGTGTTGCTGCTGACGCGGCCGCAAAAGGGGCGGAAGATACGGTTTCGATGAGCGCCGCAAAAGGGCGTGCGTCGCTGTTGGGGGAGCGTTCCATCGGCCATAAGGACCCCGGTGCCGCCTCCAGTGCACTCATTTTGGCTGAGGCAGCAAAAGCTGCTGAGTATTGAGTACTACTTCGGAAAACCTTGGTGAAATCCGGTAGGATGCACAAGTATTTACAAAACTTGGAGTTGCGCTCGGTGTCGAGCGAAACTTTTGGCGAAAGGAAAGTCAATGGCTGACTGCCACATCCCCTACGATCCGCAAGAAGAACACACCCTGGTCATTATCAAGCCTGACGGCTACCGGCGCGGACTCATCGGTGAAGTCATTAGCCGGATTGAACGCCGCGGATTTAAGATTGTGGGTCTGCAAACCAAGACTGCGACCCGGGAAGAACTGGAAGAACACTATTTCGAGCACAAAGACAAGCACTTCTTTGAAGGGCTGGTCGAATACATGATGAGCGGCCCCATCGTGCTGATGGTTATCGAAGGCTCTCGGGTCATTCAGGCTTTCCGTAACATGATGGGAGATACCAACCCCGCGGTGGCTATGCCCGGGACGATTCGTGGAGATTTGGCTCGGGATTGGGGTCCGGACGCGCAGATTCAAAACATCGTTCACGGTTCGGACTCGGCACAGAGCGCCGACCGGGAAATCGCGCTGTGGTTCCCCTACATGATTGACTAAAGGCCGGTAGCGAGGCGTTTCTCCTGGCGTTGTTTCTCTGCGTTGCCCAAGGCTGGGAAGGCTGTTTTTTAGGGTTCGGGGGGTTGCGCTAGGGTAAGTGTGTGTATTTAAAGTCCCTGACCCTGAAAGGCTTTAAGTCTTTCGCGAACACGGTCCACATGAGCCTAGAACCGGGGGTGACCTGTGTCGTTGGCCCTAACGGTTCGGGCAAATCGAACGTGGTCGATGCGCTGGCTTGGGTGATGGGCGAGCAGGGTGCCAAAAATCTGCGCGGCTCACAGATGTCGGATGTCATTTTTGCCGGCACCAAAACGAGGGCTCCGCTGGGACGTGCGGAAGTCCAATTGACCATTGATAACACCGATGGTGCGCTGCCTATCGAATACTCTGAGGTGACGATTTCGCGCACCATGTTTCGGGCGGGCGGTTCCGAGTATGCCATCAACGGAACCCCGGTGCGCCTGTTAGATATTCAAGAACTGCTTTCCGACACCGGGATGGGTCGGGAAATGCACGTCATTGTGGGGCAGGGGCAACTCGATCGGATTTTGAGTGCTTCCGAACTGGAACGGCGCGCTTTCATCGAGGAAGCTGCTGGAGTGCTTAAGCACCGGCAGCGTAAAGATCGAGCGTTGAAAAAACTGGACAATTTGGCGGTCAACCTTTCCCGCGTCCAGGACCTCACTAATGAAGTCTCGAAACGGTTGGGTCCCCTGGGTAAACAGGCCGAGGCGGCCCGGAAAGCCGCCCGAGTCCAAGCCGAACTCGCTGACGCGACTGCCCGTTTGATTGCAGACGCGGTGGCGCAAAACAAAGAAAAAGCTGGGTCGCAAACCGCCTCCAAGGAACAAATTTCGGCAAAAATCGCGGATTTGGAAACCCGTCTGCAAGAGGTAAACACGAAGCTGAATGTGGCGAAATCGAGTTTCGACGAGGTTAGCCCGGAGCTGGAGAAACTCACCCAGACCTGGGCTGAGCTGAGCACCTTGGCGGAACGTTTGGAATCTTTGGCGAACCAGGCCCGAGAACGCGCCAATGCTTTGGAAGAAACTGCGGAACTGACCCGGACTGCCGACACCACCGAGCTGGAAAAACGGCTCGAAAAAACTCGTGAGGAGATTACCGAAAAACAAGCCGCCGTAGCGAAAGCCGACGATGCGGTCACCCAGACCAAAGCAGCCGAAGTGCGAGCCAAAGAGCGCGAATTCGCGGTGCGCTCCCAGATTGAAAAAGTGCAGCGTGCCCGGGCGGACAAGAGAGAAACTCTGGAGCGGCTGCGCGGAGCGGTCACTACCGCCGCCTCGCTGGCAGAGGAAGCGGCGGGGAACCTCAGCCGGATGGAAGAAGCCCTCCAGGCCGCTGCGCAACGCGAAACAGCTTGCGCCCAGGAACTCAGCAAGGTTGAGGCAGAGCTTCCTCCCGGGGTGGCAGACGGAACTTTGGCAGCTCAAGAGGAAAAACTCGCTACGACTGTGGCGACAATCCAAGAGAAAGTCTCGCAACTGAACAAAGAACTCGGCGAAGCCCGGGAAGAGGCCGCTTTTTGGGAGGCGAAACGCGAGGTTTTGGCGAAAACCTTGCAACCCGAAGACGCCGCCGGGGCAGTAGTGAAAGCGGGGCTGAACGGTGTCAACGCGGCGCTTTTGGAAACAATCTTGGTTGAGGCTGGATGGGAAGACGCGATAGGGGCCGTGTTTGGACAGTGGTCTAAAGCGCTGCTGACCTCGGGGGTCGAATCAGCCGCGGACGCACTGCGTTTTGTCCGTCAGCAGTCCGCGGGTCAGGTTCACCTGCTGGTCGCGGACGGTTCAGAAACTCCATTCGGAGCTCAAGGTTCGGATAGTCTGGAGAAAGCGAAACTTCCAGCCGGGGTGTGCTGGGCTAGGGAGTTGGTCAATGCCCGGAAAGGGAACACTTTGCCCCCGGTGGTGGCGACTCTCTTGGCGGGGGTGGCGGCCTGTCCGGATTTGTCAGAAGCCCGCGATTTGGTGTTGACCGGGAAGGTTGCCGCGGCGGTGACTCAGGCAGGGGATTTTCTTTCGTCTACCCGGATTGTCGGCGGCGGGGATCCCGATGCGGGGATTTTGCGGCGCGCCTCGGAATACGATGAGGCGGCGGCACAGGCTG
This sequence comes from uncultured Mobiluncus sp., assembly GCF_963511525.1. Taxonomy (NCBI): domain Bacteria; kingdom Bacillati; phylum Actinomycetota; class Actinomycetes; order Actinomycetales; family Actinomycetaceae; genus Mobiluncus; species uncultured Mobiluncus sp. Next base: position 39,505 of record NZ_CAUPIY010000014.1, read on the forward strand.
AAGCGGCGGCTGTGGCGGCTGATCAGGCCGATGGTCAGTTGGCTCGGGCGACGACCGAACTGGCTGCGGCGCGGGAGGAATACGATGCGGTGGCGGCACAGCTCAAAGCTCAAGATGCGGCGGCAGCAGCAGCAGCTGCAGCGGTAGCGGCTGCCAAAGCGAAGCGTGGGGCGGCCCAGGCAGAAGTCGAACGTGCCGGGAAACACCTGGAACAGGCTCGTGCGGAAACAGAGAAACGCCAGGAGGCTCTCAAGCAAGCACAGGAAACTTTGGACGCCAGCCTGAAAGCCCAGGACGAAGCTGGGGAGGATGAGCCGGACTTTTCCGCCGAACTGCAAGCCGCAATCGAAGCGGTATCGGAGGCTCAAACCGCGAAGTCGGACGCTCATATCGCGGCGCATGTGGCTCGTCAAGAACTGGAATCACTAGAATCGCGCGCCGCCTCGCTGCAGCGTAACATTGCGGCAGAACAAGCCGCCGCTCAAGCAGCAGCCAGCCGGGCGTTGGTGCGGGAACGGCGCCGGAAACGGTCTGTCTACGTGATGGAACAGGCTGAAGCTGCCCAGCGGTTGGCTCACGTGGCGGCGGCCAGCGCTCAAGCCCAGCGTCAGGCCAGTACCGCCAGCCGGGAACAGCTGCAAACTGAGATGGAGACGCTGCGCGCCGCCGTGGACGACCTGAGTCGTCAGCGTACCGACCTCAAGGATGCTTCCATTCGCGATGAGGTTGCTTTGGCGGAGGTTAACTCCAAGTTGGCACGATTGCTGGAACAAGCCCAGCAGGAGTGCGGTCTGGATGAGCCCACTTTGCTGGCCGAGTACGGTCCGCACAATCTGGTTCCCGTATTCGACGAGTCTGGTGAAACCATCGAGCACGTTCCCTTTGTTCGAGAGGAACAGGTAGAACGCAAAGCCCAGGCACAAACCGAATTGAAACGGATTGGCAAAGTGAACCCCTTGGCGTTGCAAGAACACGAAGCCTTGGTGGCGCGACACAAATTCTTGGCTGACCAGCTGGCTGACCTGAAAAAGTCTCGTGACGACCTGATGAATGTGGTGGCGGAAGTTGATCGCCAAGTCGAGGAAGTATTCGGCAAAGCGTTCGCAGACGTCTGTGCCGCTTTCAAAGATATTTTCCAAGTCCTGTTCCCCGGTGGGGAAGGCAAGCTGACCTTGAGCGACCCGAAAGACCTGTTGAATACCGGCATCGAGATTGAAGCGCGTCCTGCGGGCAAGAACGTGAAACGCATGTCCCTGCTCTCGGGCGGGGAACGTTCCCTAGCAGCGTTGGCTTTTCTGTTCGCGATTTTCCAAGCCCGACCCTCACCGTTCTATGTGCTCGATGAGGTCGAGGCCGCTTTGGACGACGTAAACCTGTCTCGGCTGCTGGGGGTTTTCGAAATTTTGCGTGAAAACTCGCAGTTAATCATCATTACTCACCACAAACGTACGATGGAAATTGCGGACGCACTGTACGGGGTAACGATGAAGGAGGGAACCACGGCGGTCATTTCGCAGCGCCTGGTGAAAAACCCCGGCGCCAACGAGTGACAAATCCTGCGAGATGCAGCCGTGAATTAGGTAAACCTACCGAAGTTAGAGATAGGATAGCACCGAATGTTCAAGCGGATGAGAGACGTTTTTACGCGGTGCTACGAGAGACGTTTTGGATGGAATCAATGAATATCCTTAGTACGACACTAAATAATTCACAGGGTCTGGAAGGCTACACTGATCCGCTCATTTTTATGATTCCGTTGGCTATTGCTTTCGTGGTTATCGTTATCGTTGCCAGCGCCTCTCAAATTGACTCGAAGCAACGCAAGATTCGCAACGAGGATCGCCTGTTGGACACGTTGGAGCGGATTCGCGATGACAGCAGTAAGGACGGAGAAAGCTCTGACGACGCACCGCCCATCCAGCTGCAACAAGGTGAAAAAGAGCTGAGAAATATCGTCGAAAAGACCATTCGAGCCAATGGTCACAGCGATGATGAATCCCCTGATGATGACGTAGAACTCGAGCCGACCACCTCTGAGACTGATCATTTTGCGGATGCGGGCGCGGATCACGTTGGCCCGGAAGACGAAGACGACTTGGATGAGGCGCAAGGTGACTGGGGCGAGGAAGATGATGACTTCGATGCGGAAGAAGTCATCATAAAACCTGATGGGGTCTATTGCGACCCGGACGGGCTGTGCTTCAAACCGCTTCCCGGTCAGAGCGTAGAAGAAGCCCGCGCCGCAGCTCGAGCCGCTATGGAAGCGGCGGAAGCGGCAATGACAGCGGACGCAGCACAGGAGGATGCCACTTCGGAAACGGAGTCGGAGCCGGAATCTGCAGCGGCAGTCTCTGAGGAATCAGAACACTCCGAGACACCGGAGGACGCCGCGGATTCCGAGACTGCAGAGGAACCCGAGCCAGACGCACAGACTGAGCAGTCAGTTTCTGACACTGCCGAGCAGACCGAACCCGAAGTTGAGGAAATCGAAAAACCGGAATCCAAGACCTCCCGAATGCGCCGCTTGAAGGAGCGCTTGGCCGGTAAGGGCAAATTCGGGCGGGCCATCCTCAATGTGTTGTCCAGCGCTGATCTGGAAGACTCTGATTGGGAAGCGATTGAAGATGAACTGTTGGCTGCCGACATGGGCGTTGAGCCGACCGTGGAACTCATTGGCAAACTCAAGGTAAAACAAAAGGTCGCGGGCGAAAAAGACGCTACACAGGTGCGGCGTATGGCCAAGCGGATGCTCACCGATATGCTCGACCGGAAAGCCGAACGTAGCCTCAACCTGGAAGTTCCCGAAGGCTCTCCCACCAAGACCGCCGGTATCTTAATGGTTGGCGTTAACGGCGGAGGTAAGACGACCACCGTGGGCAAACTCGCGCGCCTGCTGGTGGCTGACCGCAAGACCGTAGTATTGGGCGCGGCCGATACGTTCCGTGCTGCTGCCGGGGAACAGCTGCAAACTTGGGGCGACCGAGTCGGCGTGCCGGTGGTGCGCGCCGAAAAGGACCAGGCTGACCCTGCCTCCGTGGCTTTCGATGCGGCGAAGACCGCTCGTGAGGCCGGCAGTGACGTGGTTTTGATTGACACCGCCGGACGCTTGCAAAACAAAGTCGGTTTGATGGACGAACTGGGCAAAATCAAGCGCGTAGCTGAAAAGCAGGTTCCCATCACCGAAGTCCTGCTGGTTATCGATGCCACTACCGGGCAAAACGCTTTGAGCCAGGCAAAAATCTTTACCGAAGCGGTGGGTGTGACCGGTATCGTTTTGACTAAACTGGACGGTTCTGCCAAAGGCGGGGTCATCGTGCCTTTACAGCGGGAACTGGGGATTCCGGTGAAGCTCGTTGGTTTGGGTGAAGGTCCCGACGATTTGGCGCCCTTCGTGCCCGGCGATTTCGCTGACGCCCTGCTGGATGCCTAGATTCGCCTAGCGGTTTCCGGTTCTTTCGGGAGATAACGGCGTATACCGCCGGTCTTTTGTGCCAACACGTGTTGCGTGGCGCGCCCCACCCCCCACTTTTGCCCGAAATCTTGCCTCACTATAAAATCGACGTGTGTTCAATAATCTGCAAGACCGCCTGACAGAATCGTTTAAGAACCTTCGCAAGAAGGGCAAGCTGAAGGAATCCGACGTTGACGCCACCGTTAGTGATATCCGCCGCGCCCTGATTGAGGCTGATGTGGCCTTGGAGGTCGTCAAGGATTTCACCGCTACCGTAAAGGAAAAGGCTTATGGGGCGGCTCGGTCTGAGGCTTTGAACCCGGCCCAACAGATTGTGAAAATCGTCAATGACGAGTTGATTAACATTCTGGGCGGTGAGGACCGGGAACTGCATTTCGCTAAGCCCGGCAAAGGCCCGACCGTATTCATGTTGGCCGGCCTGCAAGGCGCCGGTAAAACGACTCTGGCCGGGAAACTCGGCAAATGGCTGGCGAAAGACGACCGGAAAGTCTTGCTGGTGGCGGCGGACTTGCAGCGTCCCAACGCGGTCAACCAGTTGCAGATTGTGGGCGAACAAGCGGGGGTCACTGTTTTCGCCCCCGAACCCGGTAACGGGGTGGGCGACCCGGTCGATGTGGCGCGGCGCGCTTTGGCACTGGCCTCCGGTTCGGGCTATGACGTGATGATTGTCGATACCGCCGGACGACTGGGCGTAGATGAGGAACTCATGGCCCAAGCCCGTTCTATTCGCGACGAGGTGCAACCCGATGAGGTCTTGTTCGTTCTGGACGCCATGATTGGCCAGGACGCGGTGCGAACCGCGCGGGCTTTCCAAGAGGGCGTGGATTTCACCGGTGTGGTCCTGACCAAGCTGGATGGCGATGCCCGCGGCGGTGCGGCCCTGTCTGTCCGGGGTGTCACCGGGGTTCCGGTGCTGTTCGCCTCGACCGGGGAGGGCTTGGACGACTTTGAGCGGTTCCACGCCGACCGGATGGCGTCGCGGATTTTGGATATGGGCGACCTGCTGAGCCTCATCGAAAAGGCTCAGGAAACCTTCGATATGGAGCAGGCCGAAAAGCTGGCCGGCAAGATTCAACAGGGTCAGTTGACTTTGGAAGACTTCCTCAACCAGCTGCAACAGATTCGCAAACTCGGTTCGATGAAGAAACTGCTGGGCATGATGCCGGGGGCGGGCAAAATCCGGGAACAGCTGGATCAATTTGATGAGCGCGAAGTCGACCGGATTGAAGCTATCGTCCGTTCGATGACTCCCGCGGAACGCCAGGACGTAAAGATTCTCAACGGCTCGCGCCGCGCGCGGATTGCCGCCGGGTCTGGCACCACGGTCGCGGACGTGAACGGTTTGGTCGACAGGTTCCAGATGGCGCAAAAGATGATGAGCGGCGGCGGCATTCCCGGTATGGGCGGCGGCGCAGACGGAATGGGAATGATGCCCGGATTCGGCCGAATGCCGGGCATGGGTAAGCATTCGAAAGCGAAGCAGACGGCAAAATCTGGCAAGAAATCCAAAGCCCAGCGCAAGGCAAAATCTGGCAATCCCGCCAAGGCAGCCCGTCAAGCCCGAGAAGCCTTGGAAGGAATTTCCGCCACCCCCATGAGCGGGACCGGTGCAATGCCCAACCTGCCCGGTTCTCTGCCCGCCGGTCTGGGCGGGCTCAAAGGCATGGGTGGTCTCGGCGGGTCGCCGCAGAAGTCCGCGCCGGCCACCCCCGCTCTGACCCCTGACGATCTACCTGATGACATCAAACGGATGCTGGGCGGTCTGTGATGAGATCCCGGGGGGCGACAAACCCGGATAACCTGCACTTTACCGGGGCTTTTCTGTGGTCGGAACACCCCAGCGTAGAGGGAGAATACACCGGTCAGGCGACGACAGCATCTTGTGAATCCCAGTGGGTACACGGCGACCTGTATATTCACGACGGCATCGTGAGCCGAACGGCGAAACCCGCGCTGACTTACCGAAAGGTCAGCGGCTTCGCGATTCCCGGACTGGTGGACGTACATTGCCACGTTGGTGTGACCCACGCGGGTAGCGTACCGGTCGAAACCCAGCGGGAACAGGCCGAACTTGCATTGAGTAAAGGCACACTGCTGATTCGTGACTGCGGGGTGCCCTCCGATACCCGCTGGATTGACCAGGTGCCTGAGTTGCCGAAAATCATTCGCTGCGGCCAGCACCTGGTGCGACCCAAACGCTATATGCGCTACTACGGGCTGGAGCTGGAAAAAGAATCCGATTTGCCCGCGGCGGTTGCCCAACAGGCCCAACGCGGCGACGGTTGGGTGAAAATCGTGGGGGACTGGATTGACCGATCCGATGGGGCCGAATCTGATTTGCAGCCGCTGTGGTCCACCGCGGTGCTGCGTGACGCGGTGGCGGCCGCGCACCAGAACGGGGCGCGGATGACCGTACACACTTTCGCCCACCGCACGATAGAGGGCCTGTTAGATGCCGGGGTGGACGGTATCGAACATGGCACCGGCATGGATTCGGACGAAATCCTCGAAGCGCAGCGCCGCGGTATCCGCGTGACTCCGACCATGCTGCAAATCGCGCGGTTTTCCGATTTTGCCGCCCAGGCGGGGACAAAATATCCGGTGTATGCCGCCACGATGACCGCTTTGGATCAGTCTCGGGTGGCCCATCAAGCCGCGCTGTATGAAGCGGGGGTCCAGCTGTTGCCGGGCACCGACGCCGGTGGCTACCAGCGCCACGACGCCCTGCCTCAAGAGCTACGGCAGTGGTTGGACTTAGGTGTTTCGGCACCCGAGATTATTGACCTGGCCACCTGGAAGGCTCGGGACTACTTGGGTGCCCCCTCGCTGTGGGAGGGTGCCCCCGCTGACCTGGTGTGGTACGACTCTGACCCGCGCGCAGACCTCAACGTTTTGGAACAGCCCGCCGGAGTGGTTCTGCGCGGAGCTCTCGTGGCCGGGGCGGTTAGAGAGGCCGCGCACCGTGCCTGAAGGTCATTCTATTCACCGGCTGGCCGCCCAGTTTACCCAGGTCATGAGCGGTGAGGTCGTTGCGGCCTCCTCTCCGCAGGGGCGTTTCGCTGAGGGCGCCGCAGTGCTAGACGGCCAGCGTTTGGTTGACGGGCAAGCCTACGGGAAACATATGTTTCTCGGTTTTACTCCGCGTCAGACCGACTCCGCCGCGACCGTTGCCGAGTCCAAACCGCCCCTGACCTGGCTGCATATTCACTTGGGGATTTACGGTTCCTGGCGATTTTACGGGGATTCTCAGTTCATCGCCCCGCATGCCGGTCCGGCGCTGAACTTTGCTGAAAATGCGGAGCCTAACGCGGAAATCGTAGAGATTCCGGTGCATACTCACCATGATGACTCCGCTTTTGCACCCCACGAACATTTCGCGGATCGCTGGTTTTGGACCCCCGCGCCTTTCACGCCGCCCCAGCCCTACGGGACGGTACGTCTGCGCCTGGTCACCACGCACGGGGCGGCGGACCTGTCCGGGCCAAACACTTGTGAACTGCTGGACGAGGAGGGCGTTGCCGCGGTCTTGGCGCGGCTGGGACCCGACCCGCTGCGTCCTGACAGCGACTTTAGTGAGTTCGTGAAACGCTGTGCCACTCGTCAGAAGGGTATTGGGGAGGCTCTCATGGACCAATCCGTTATCGCCGGAGTGGGCAACATTTATCGCGCCGAAGTGCTGTACGCGGCACGTCTGAACCCGTTTACGCCCGCCCGTGAGGTGACTGCGCGAAAACTGCGCCGAATCTGGAACTGGCTGGAAGAATACCTACCCCTCGGCGTGGAATCGGGACGGATCACCACCGCAGATCCTGACGATTACGCCGCTTTCGTTGAACGCGAGTTGGCCGCGGGACGCGAGCCCCAAGCTATCGACTCCCGATATTATGTCTACCAGCGCCAAGACCGACCCTGCCTGCGCTGCCGCGCCAGCATCAGACTCAAAGTAGCGGGGGGACGAAAACTCTACTGGTGTCCACGCTGCCAACGCTGAGGGCACGGAAAACCGCAACCCCGGCGACCCTGCCGGGGAATCCCGCCTGGTGCGAGTGTCACGCAAAGGTGGAATAATCGAAACCGTGAGTGAAGTAAACCTGGGGATGCCCACCAAGTCTCTGTCCGCCCGCGAACCGTTGGCGCCGCGCCATCAGACCCGCAAAATCCAGGTCGGCAGCGTCGCCGTGGGGGGAGATGCTCCGGTGAGCGTCCAGTCCATGACCACCACCCTGACTTCTGACGTAGAGGCGACCTTGCAGCAAATTGCCGAACTGACGGCTGCGGGCTGCGACATTATCCGGGTGGCGTGTCCTTCCGCGGACGATGCCGCGGCGCTGCCCGAAATCTGTAAACGTGCCACCATCCCGGTGGTGGCAGACATTCACTTTCAGCCCAAGTACGTGTTCCAAGCTATCGAGGCCGGCTGCGGGGCGGTGCGGGTGAACCCCGGCAACATCCGGGCTTTTGACGACCAGGTGCGCGAAATCGCCCGAGCCGCCTCCGACCACGGCACCGCACTGCGCATCGGGGTCAATGCGGGGTCTTTGGACAAGCGGTTGTACGAAAAGTTCGGGGGAGCCACCGCTGAGGCGCTCGCCGAGTCCGCCATGTGGGAGGCATCGCTGTTCGAGGACGTGGATTTCCATGACTTTGCCATCTCGGTGAAACACCACAACCCGGTGACGATGATTCAGGCCTACCGCCTGTTGGCCCAGCACGGGGACTGGCCGCTGCACCTGGGCGTGACGGAGGCCGGCCCGACTTTCCAAGGCACCATCAAATCCGCAACCGCTTTCGGGGCGTTGCTCTCCGAAGGGATTGGCGACACGATTCGGGTTTCGCTTTCGGCTCCTCCGGTCGAGGAAGTCAAGGTCGGGTTAGAGATTTTGCGTTCTCTGGGCTTGCGGAAACGCAACTTTGAAATCGTGTCCTGCCCGTCCTGCGGACGTTCCCAAGTCGACGTTTACACGCTGGCCAATGAGGTTACCGCCGGGCTGAAAGACATCACCTACCCGCTGCGGGTCGCGGTGATGGGCTGCATTGTCAACGGTCCGGGTGAAGCGCGGGAAGCCGATTTGGGCGTGGCCTCCGGCAACGGCAAAGGCCAGATTTTCATTAAAGGCCAGGTCATCAAGACCGTCCCGGAAGCGGAGATTGTGCCAACCCTGATAGCTGAAGCGAACCGGTTGGGTCGGGAGCTGGGCTTGGAAGCGGGTGAACCCCAGGTGAACGTAGCCGGTTGAGGACCCACGGCGAGGTGCCGGTATCGTGGGGGTTTCCGGCGTTTTGCTTTGGCAAGCGCAGTCGGCTGGTTATCCGCGGAGGTTGTGTAGCTCGGGGCACTAGGCCGGTCGGGCGGGGTTCCCGGTTTGGTGCAACCGGGAGGTGGCGAGAGGCTAGGATAAGAGTTACTGCTTAGATTTACCGAGGAGTTATGGAAAATGTCTGAAACCGCGTTGCAAAAAGCTACTATTCCTTTCGATGGCCGAGTGCAGTCCGGGGTGGAACAGCCTCCGCAGGCGCATCTGGAAGTTTTGGGGATGAACCTGGAACCTAGCCTGGACCAGGCGGCGTTCATTGAGCTGCTCAAGGACCTGACTGCCACAGCCCGCGAGTTGACCCAGGGCAACCCGATTCCGAACTTCCTAGCTCCGGAAATGGTCGCGGTCACCGCTAACCTTACCATCACCTGCGGTTTTGGAGAGCGGATTTTTGATTTCTTGGGTAAGCCGGAACTAAAACCCGAGGGCTTGCATGACATTCCCGCTTTCAAACTCGACCAGCTGCAGGAACGCTGGGGTCAGACCGATTTAGTGTTCCAGATTTGCTGCGACGACCCGGGCACCCTGTTCGCGGCCGGTCGCCTGATCCTGGCCAAGTGCGAAGGCAAAGCCACGTTGCAATGGATGCAAAAGGGCTTCACTTACGCCTACGGTTCAGCCCCGCGCGGCACGACCCCGCGAAATCCGTTCGGTCAGGTTGACGGCACCGTGAACCCGTCCACCGCGGAGGAATTCTCCGAGCAGGTGTGGTTGGACGGCTCTGGCGACCAGGCCTACCTGGACGGTTCCACCATTATGGTGCTGCGCCGGATTCAAAACTTCCTCGATCCGTGGGAATTACTGGACCGTCCCGCCCGGGAGCGCGTCATCGGCCGCAAACTTTCCGATGGCGGTCCGTTGAGCGGTGGTGGCGAGTTCGATGAGGAGGACATGGACGCGGTAGACGAAGCCGGTAACTTCATCATTGATCGGCGCTCTCACCTGGCGCTGTCCCGCGAACATACCGAAGACGGTTCCGATAAGCTGCGTCGCCGCGCTTTTGCCTACGACGATGCCCCGGAACCGGGACAGTCTGACCTGACCAACAGCGGTTTGGTGTGGATTTCTTTCCAGCGCAACCCGGATTATCAGTTCACGGCCATTCAAAAGCGCCTGGATATGCACGACTTGTTGAACAAGTTTATTTCCCACATCGGTTCGGCAGTTTACTGGATTGTTCCGGGAACCAGCGCGGAAACCTATTGGGGACAGGGTTTGCTGGAAAAATAGGCCAGAGCGTTTACGAGTTCGCGTCCGTACCCAGGGGCAAATTTTCGGTCCCGGTGGCGATGGACTGACGAATGGCGCGCAGCAGCCCGCGTTGAGAGGCTTCGAGTTCCTGCGCTAAGCCGTGTAGGCGCCGCAGGGTTTCCGCGTTATCGGTGTCCGTCAGTGTTTCCGGTGTGGGATTTTTCCCCAAGGACTCCAGGAAAGCCATTTCGCCAGCCCATTCGCGCCGCTTGTCACGCCACTGCTGCAGCGGTGCTACCAGGTTCGGATCCTTCGGGATGTAGCGCACTGCCTCAATGACTTGGTTATCCCGCACGATGACACGGTCCGCCGCAGAGAGGGTCTCTTCATAAATGAGTTTGATTTCGTCGTGCCGGGGGACTGCGTCTGGAATGACGGTGTCGCCGTGGAAGTGACGAATCAGCCACACGACACCCAAGGTCAGAGCGATAGTGCCCACCACTATCAGGAAATAGACCAGGTTTTGCGTAGCTGTCCACTTGTCTTGAGGAATGACCTGAGCGGGTATCATCATTCCCCAATACGGCGCCGACAACGAACTCATGACTGGATTTTAACAAACTTTCGCCCCCTTGCGGTGCCGGCGGACCCGGTTTGCCCAGGAAACCCCAGTTTTCGCCCGAACCACCGGAATTGCGAGGTGTGGGGGGAGATAAATTTTTTGGTAACCTTGTAAAGGCAGCGACTGGCGATGCCTACCAGACCCCGGATTGTTTCGCGGGGACAGTGGGCAGGAGGAATAACCCTCCGGGGAGCGCATTTACACAATCGGACGCCTGGGTTGTGCTCGCAAAACTATGGAGGAACTATGACTGAAGTCATGAACCAGCCCCTTTCTGAGGTTGATCCGGAAATCCAGGCCGTGCTGGATGCTGAACTGAATCGTCAGCGCGACACCCTGGAAATGATTGCGTCGGAAAACTTTGTGCCCCGCGCCGTATTGCAATGCCAGGGCAGCGTTTTGACTAACAAATACGCCGAAGGCTATCCGGGCAAACGCTATTACGGCGGCTGCGAAAACGTTGACGTCGCTGAGACCCTGGCCATTGAGCGGGCCAAAAAGCTGTTCGGAGCCGATTTCGCGAACGTGCAGCCCCACTCTGGCGCCCAGGCGAACGCGGCGGTGCTTTCCGCGCTCATCAAGCCCGGAGACAAGATCATGGGCCTGAGCTTGGCGCACGGCGGTCACCTCACCCACGGCATGAAGATTAACTTTAGTGGTCGTCTCTACCAGGTCGCAGCCTACGGAGTGGAACCGGATACCAAGCGTATCGACATGGATCGGGTGCGGGAACTCGCGTTGGCCGAGCGCCCTGACGTGATTATTTCCGGCTGGTCCGCCTATCCGCGGCACCTGGATTTTGCGGCTTTCCGTTCTATCGCGGACGAGGTCGGGGCCTATCTGTGGACCGATATGGCACACTTTGCGGGTCTGGTCGCCGCTGGTTTGCACCCCTCCCCGGTGCCTTACGCGGACGTGGTTTCCACGACCATTCACAAGACCATTGGCGGGCCGCGTTCGGGTCTGATTCTGTCCCGTGATGGGGAAAAGTTCGGCAAGAAGATCAACAGTTCCGTTTTCCCCGGTCAGCAGGGTGGTCCCCTGATGCACGTGGTCGCGGCGAAAGCAGTGGCGCTCAAGATTGCCGGCACGCCTGAGTTTAAAGAGCGGATGCAGCGCGTCATCCAAGGCGCCCAAATTTTGGCCGAACGCCTGATGGCGCCCGATTGCCAGGCGGCGGGCATCGACCTGTTGACCGGCGGCACCGATGTTCACTTGGTGCTGGTGGACCTGGTTAACTCCAACCTGGACGGGCAACAGGCCGAGAACCTGCTGCATGAAGCGGGCATTACCGTGAACCGTAACGCAGTGCCGTTCGACCCGCGTCCCCCGGCGGTCACTTCCGGTCTGCGTATCGGCACCCCGGCTCTGGCTACTCGCGGCTTTGGCGAGGCGGAGTTCCGCGAGGTTGCCGACATCATCGCTTCTGTGCTGGTGGACGGTGCCGCGGGCGAATCCGCGGTGGACGTGGCCAAGTATCGGGCTCGGGTGGCGAAACTGACCGAAGCCTTCCCGCTCTATCCGGGACTGGTGCAATGAGGGCGCCCTGGGAGGGGCCAGCTCAGGTCCTGGACGGCAAAGCCACCGCTGGTGCTATCAAAGCCGAGTTGCAGGCGCGTGTCGCCGCGGTACGTGAGCGCGGGGTTATTCCCGGGCTGGGCACTATCCTGGTCGGCGAGGATCCCGGTTCCGTAACCTACGTGGCTGGTAAACATCGGGACTGCGCGGAGGTCGGCATCGAGTCCATTCGGGTCGATTTGCCTGCCACCGCCAGCCAAGACGAAGTCATGGCGGCGGTGCAACGGTTGAACCAAGACCCGGCCTGTACGGGATATATCGTGCAGCTACCGTTACCTAAGGGTATGGACACGAACCGGATTTTGGAAGCTATCGACCCGGATAAAGATGCCGATGGCCTGCATCCCATGAACCTGGGCCGTCTGGTGTTGCGGGTGTCAGAGCCGATAACTTCGCCTTTGCCCTGCACTCCCCGGGCCGTCATCGAACTGGGTCGTCGTTTCGGTCTGGATTTCAACGGTAAAGACGTGTGCGTGGTGGGGCGCGGCACTACGGTGGGTCGTTCCATCGGGCTGCTGCTGGGACGTAAAGATGTCAACGCCACCGTGACTTCGTGCCATACCGGCACCCAGGATCTGGCTGCGAAATGTCGCCAAGCGGACGTCATCGTGGCTGCCTCCGGGGTCGCGGGCATTATCACCGCGGACATGGTCAAGCCCGGCGCTGCTGTGTTTGACGTGGGAGTGTCTCGGGTTATCGACCCGGATACCGGCAAGTCTCGATTGCACGGTGACGTGGCGGACGGGGTCGACCGGGTGGCCGCCTGGTTGACGCCGAATCCCGGCGGGGTTGGGCCGATGACCCGGGCGTTGCTGCTGGTCAACGTGGTCGAAGCCGCGGAACGCGCGGCCGGGATTTAAATCTTAATCTCCCTAACGGCGGTGACAGGCTGATTTTTTCGGGCTGTCACCGCAGCAGGTTTCTTTTAACGAAACAAAGTTGCGTATTCGCGTGTTCGGCAAGCTCAACAGATGGCCGAATCTCAGATTCCCTTCCAAAAGACCCTTTCCGAACATCAGAGGGCAGATTTGTCAGTAATTTCGCATAGAGTGCGGATTGAGACCATGGTGCCTGCTGAAATCCTTCTCAAGCTCAAAAATGCAAAAGACGACGTTATCGCCGTTTAGGGTCGGATAGCGCCCTGTCGACTCGAGTTATTTACCCGGCTTAGACCGGATATAGGAGGGTTTATTTTTCAATTTTGCTCACAATAAGGGCCACATCCCCTGTGCTCAGTGACATGGCCGAGGTAACATCATTCTTGTTTCGAGGGGCTGTTAAACCTACGCACAAAAGACGTGCTTGGGAGGAATGCGGAATTTTTGGACAATCCAGAAAGCTCCTTCCCCCGAATCTGGATAATTACCTAGTTATGGAAGGGATAATCATGACTGATTTTCACGGTCGTCACTTTTTGAAAGAACTCGATTTTACTCCTGCT
>NZ_CAUPIY010000015.1:0-53036 GCF_963511525.1 uncultured Mobiluncus sp.
ACTAAATGACGCACAACCTAACTTTCGCGCTCAAATTGACATGAGGCACCACGCCCTCGCCTCCTCAAAAAAATTCCCCGGACTACGTGTTAGAGAGGTCGGGTAACCGGCCTTCCAGAGAAATGGCTACCGGCGCGCGGCGGTAACAAAGCGCGTTACAGAATCCGGCTTACGCCCGGCTTTTCCGCTCAAATCAGCCGGTTCGCAACTGCCGGGGCAAAAGCGGGGGGCGGCAGCCTTAGTGGTCAGTGGCAGTTTCGGGTTCGCCGGCACTGCCGAATGCAAAACGCTCCGGGACGCCGCAGCATCCCGGAGCGAAAAGGCAGTTAGCTCGGTTTACACCCCAGCGGCCAGCGCGGCAGCTCCCGCGATGCCAGCCTGGTTACGCAGTTGAGCGGGAATAATCGGGGTCTTCAGATCCAGCAGGGGCAGGAACTTGTTGTGCTGACGGGACACGCCGCCGCCAACTACGAACAAGTCCGGGCTGAACAGCATCTCGAGCTGAGAATAGTATTTTTGCAGGCGCTTGGACCACTGCTTAAAGGACAGTTTCTTGGCTGACTTTACGCCAGAAGAAGCGCGGCTCTCAGCATCTTTGCCATCAATCTCAATATGTCCCAGCTCGCTGTTAGGAACCAGAATCCCGTTATAAATGAGCGCGGTGCCAATTCCGGTACCCAGGGTGGTGACAATGACCAGGCCGGGCACATCGCGCGCCGCGCCGTAACGGACTTCTGCGTAACCCGCAGCATCAGCATCGTTGACACACTTGACCATGTGACCGGTGTGCTTGCGCAACAGGACGCGGACATCAATGCCAGCCCACCCCTGGTCGAGATTAGCAATAAACGGAACCAAATCATTCTTAACCGGGGCCGGAATCGTCAGGCCCAACGGCATGTCTTCGGGAACGTCCTTTTCCTCAATGATTTTACGGCACACTTCCGCTACGGCTTGGGGGGTCGAATGTGCGGGAGTTTTAATTCTCAGACGATCGCCAATGAAATCGCCAGTTTCCAAATCTACATAAGCGCCTTTAATACCGGAGCCGCCAACATCAATCCCAAATCCAGTTGCCACAAATAGTCCCTTTCGCGTGGGGATGAACTGGCAAATACTCTAGGGTAGAGGCCGTGATTTCACCAAATCACAGCCTGGTACCGGTAAAAATCACGTACTCGCCGGTGACTTTGGACAGTACAAAAGAAAATCAATCCTGATGGTTGCTGGGCCAGGTGAGAATCTCTCCGCCGTCCTCGCGCACCACGAGAGTGTGTTCAAACTGAGCGGTGCGTCCCCGGTCGCGGGTCACTACGGTCCAGCCGTCCCGCCACTGTTCCCAAGCGATTGAGCCCATAGTGAGCATCGGTTCAATGGTGAAAACCATGCCCTCTTCCATAACCGTGTCATACCGGGGGGAATCGTAGTGTGGAATAACCAGCCCGCTGTGGAAGGCCTCGCCGACACCGTGGCCGGTGAAATCCTGCACCACTCCGTATTCAAACCGGTTGGCGTAGGACTCGATAATCCGCCCGATAACGTTGATGGATCGACCCGGTTTGCAGACCTTAATGGCGCGCATCATGGCTTCCTTGGTGCAGTCGATGAGCTGCTGGGATTCGGGGTCAATCGCCCCGACCGGAAACATGGCACAAGTATCGCCGTGGACCCCGTCTTTATAAGCGGTGATGTCCAGGTTGATGATGTCGCCCTCCTCCAGCGGCCGGTCGTCCGGGATTCCGTGGCAGATACATTCATTGACCGAGGTACAGATAGATTTACGAAATCCCATATAGCCCAAGCAAGACGGATAGGCGCCGTGATCGCAAATAAACTCGTGCGCCACCCGGTCCAAAGCATCTGTAGTCACGCCAGGAGCGATGTACTTGGCGGTCTCCACGATGGCATCGGCCGCGATACGCCCAGCTTGGCGGATTTTTTCAATCGTTTCCTCGCTCTTAACATCGGAGGCCGTCACCCGTTCCGGGCCGTCGTGAAACATATATTCCGGGCGGTCAATGTGGGAGGGGACAGGTAAGGTGGCGGAAATGCGTCCCGGTTTCAGGTTTCCCAAGGGCGCACGGAGGGCCAGTTCGTCAGTTCGAGTTTTCTTGTGCAGCACGGTAGTCATTCTTTCGATTCAAAAGTTCTCAGGTCGCCTCTCGGGGACAGCCTAGTTTTCATGGTAGTTTTCCGGGGCCGGGAAAGTCCGGTTCACCACGGCATCACGGTAGCTTTGGGCAGCGTGTTTCAGCTCCGCCCCCACCTGACCGAACACCTGGGCGAACGAGGGTTTCCAGTCCTGCATTCCCGCCATGTCAGTCCACACCAGGACCTGTCCGGCAGCGTCTGGGCCAGCGCCGATACCGATGATGGGCACGTTGAGCTGGTCAATGGCGGCGCGAGTGGTCGCGGCGGGAACCATCTCAAACACAATCGAGAACACCCCCGCCTCTTGCAAAGCCAACGCGTCCGCAACCAAGGCCGGAGCGGCGTCGGCGCGCCCCTGCATGCGTTTGCCGCCCAAGTGGTTTTCGGACTGCGGGGTGAAACCGAGATGCCCCATCACGTTGATACCCGCATCCACAATGGCTTTGACCTGGGGTAGGATACGACGTCCCCCTTCCAGCTTCACCGCGGCAGCTCCGGCTCGCATCAGCGCGACCGCAGTATCCACGGCTTGGGCGGGGCTGGACTCGTAAGACCCAAAAGGCATATCCGCCACAACCAAAGCTCGGGAAGCCCCCGCCGCGACCGCGGCAGTGGCGCGAACCATATCGTCTAAGGTCACCCCGACGGTGGAGGACATTCCCAACATAGTGGTCCCGTAAGAATCCCCGACCAAAATCATGTCGATTTCGGCCGAATCAATAATCCTCGCGGTAATCGCGTCATACGCAGTCAGCATCGTCAGCGGACGTCCGGCTGAGAAGTATTGCTGGACGTGCTGGACGCGAAACGGCTTTCCGGGCTTGGGGCCAATGTCTGGATTATCTTTGTGCATAGTCACTCCTTGAGTCTGTCCCTATACATCCTATGACTTTGCCGGGGGCGATAGTTCCTCAGATAGACTTTCCCTCAGCATCAGATGGCGAAACGTTTTAAGATATTGGCAGACTGGGTACAGTCACCAGCAAGTATTAGAAAGGCGAAAACACATGGGTTGCACGACGATTTTGGTTGGGAAAAAGGCTTCGGCGGACGGGTCGACGATTATGGCCCGAACCGACGACTCGGGACACGGCTCTTTTGAGGCGAAACGATTTGAGGTCATCGCGCCCGAGGATTTGCCAAAAACCTACCGTTCGGTCCTGTCCCACGTGGAAATTCCCCTGCCGGAAACCGGTTTGCGCTACACCCGCTTCCCCGATGCTGATACCCACAAAGGCCTGTGGGCAGGGGCGGGAATCAACTCGGCTCGCGTCTCGATGACCGCCACCGAGACGCTGACCTCGAACGAGCGTGTGCTGGGCGCCGACCCGCTGGTTGAGTTGCGTGAAGCCCAAGGCGAGGAGGGTCAGGACGGTTTCGTGCCGGAACAGCCCGGCGGTATCGGAGAAGAAGACATGGTGGTGTTGGTGCTGCCCTACATTAAGACGGCTCGTGAAGGCGTGCTGCGTTTGGGGGAGTTGCTGCAACAGTACGGTACTTACGAAATGAACGGCATCGGTTTTGCCGATAACGACGACGTGTGGTGGCTCGAGACGGTGGGGGGACATCACTGGTTGGCGCGTCGCCTGCCGGAGGAATGCTATGCCGTCATCGCAAACCAGTTCAGCCTGGACGACTTCGATTTTGACGATGCCCTCGGGGAGGGGCGCGATTACCTGTGCTCGCCCGATTTGCGGGAATTCGTGGCGGATAATCATCTGGATACCGCGCAAACAGACGGCCAGCCGGCTCAGCGTTTCAATCCTCGCCTGGCTTTCGGGTCGCGATCGGATTCGGATCACACCTACAACACGCCGCGAGTGTGGGCATTGCAACGGTTCCTCAATCCCACGGACGTGTCTCGATTTGGTTTCCACGGGGATTCCCGCCCGGATTCAGACGACTTGGATTGGTGCCTGATTCCAGAACGCCTCATCACTATGGAGGACGTGAAATACACCCAGTCCTACCACTATCAAGGCACCCCGTTTAATCCTTACGCGAGGGCGGAACAAGCTCTGATAGGCGGCGCTGACCAGCGCGGTATGTATCGCCCGATTGGGATCAACCGTACCAATTTCGTGGCTGCCCTCCAGATTCGTCCCGAAAAACCCGCCGCCACCACCGGGCTGAACTGGATAGCCTACGGGGCCATGCCGTTCAACGCCCTGGTACCGTTCTATGCCAACGTGCGGCACACCCCGGAGTATCTGGAAGCGACGACTCAGCGGGTCACCACCGAACACCACTATTGGGCGAATCGGATTATTGCCGCCCTGGTGGACGCCCACTATCATCAGACGATTCCGCACGTGGAGCGTTACCAGCAGAAGGTCGTGGCGGCGGCTTTACAGATTGTGGCGCGTACCGACCGGGCGGTGGCTGAGCTGGGTGAGGACGCGGCCAATAACATGGAAGACTCCCGCGTTTACGAACTGCTGGAGGCCGCTAATGCCGAAATTGCAGACCTGCTGAAACGGGAAACGGACGACCTGCTGGATAAGGTTCTGTTTGATGCCAGCCTCAATATGCACAATTCGTTCTCGCGTGATGATGCCTGAACCGGCGAGAAGTTTCAGATGAGGAGCCAAAGTTGAAAAAAGCGATAGTCATTTATAACCCCGTGAAAGTCGGGGACGAAGACGAGTTTACAGCCGGTTTGAACGCGGTGGCCCAACAGCACGATTTCACCGTGGAATACCTCACCACCAGCGTTGACGACCCCGGATTTGCGATGGCAGCGCAGGCTCGAGAGAGGCATCCCGACCTGGTCATCGCCGCGGGCGGGGACGGCACCGTGCGCGTGGTCAGCACCGAGATGCGTCATAGCGAGATTCCGGTGGCGGTATTGCCGGCGGGGACCACGAACCTATTGGCGCGAAACCTCAACGTGCCTTTGGATATGAAAGCCGCCATGGAACTGGCGTTCACGGGGCAAAAAGTCTCGATGGACATTGTGAAGGTGCATAACGATACTTCCCGTAAACCTTGGTATTTCACGGGTATGGCAGGGATTGGGATAGACGCCGAAGTCATGCATCACGTGGATGAGGGGCTGAAAAAGGTGGTCGGTCCCGTGGCCTACGTCATGTCCTTTTTCAGGCAGGTCAACAATTCGGTGCATCGCTGCCGGTTCCGCATCGACGGCAAGCAGATTTTGAAACGCAACGTGATTATTTTCATGGTTGGCAACACCTCGGAGCTGACCGGCGGAATCCAGCTGTTTCCCGATGCCACTCCCTTTGACGGTTCCCTAGATTTGCTGATTGGGGCTCCGCAGGGGGTCGGCGGCTGGTGGCGCGTGGTTAAGAACGTGGTTTTGAGGCTGGGACGGCACAACAGCACGCTGGAGTATTTCAGCGGCAAACGCTTCGAAGTCCTGTTGCATAAGCCGGCGGTGTGGGAGATGGACGGTGACCCGGAAGCGGCGGCGCGGCACTGGGTTTTCCAGGTCGTTCCGCAAGCCATCACGGTTGTCGCCGGGAACCCGGTCTCATAGAACGGATAAAATCGCGAATTCGTTAGAATAGCACGGAAAACTCGGCGTTGCGCGGGGATTTACCACCCGAAACGCGGGGATTTACCACCCGAAACGCGAGGATTTACCACCACGTCAGACTCCGGCAATTTTTACAGCGCCGCTGCCACAAAAATCAATACTGAGATTGCCACTTCGGTCAGCCCGATGACTCGCGGTCGCCAGGGCTTGCCGCGTCGGCGTGCCTGCCAGGGGAACCAAATCGAACGAGCTAATGTCACCAGCCATGCGACTGCTACCAGAGGAGATACCCAAGACAGTCCGGCAAAAAACAGCGCAGCGGCAAAACCTAGGGCGTGCGAAACTATCGAAATGACCAGGAAACGCTGGTTACCACGCTGCCGAAAAATCGTCTTTACGTAGGGAACTGAAGCTGCATAATAGGCTGTGAGCTGCACAGCTACTGATATTGCCGCCGGCCAACCCCGTAAAACAGTGGATAGAGCGTGTCCGCCCAGAGCAGATGCCTCGTGAACCCCGTACATCGCGTCCTGTCCCATCCGCAAAGCCGCAGCCATCAAGCCGCAGTGATAGGCAACTAAGGTCATCAGTCCTGCTGCCAGGATAATCGTCAGACGCGCCCCTAGACCGCGTTCCCGCCTGAGGCGCACCTCACCAGCCCAAATCCCGATGAGGATAGCGAAAGCCGGAATCCAGCAGGAGAGTAGCGGCAGCACCGCCAGGACTCCTATTCCCAGCACCCCAACCAGGATTCCGTAAATCAAAACGGGGTATCGTAAGGATTTCTTCCGAGGATTCTTAATCAGGCGTAGCGCCGAAAATACAAAGAAGAAACCAATCATCCACGTGGAGAGCAGCAGCGCATGCTGCCACGCCCATCCGCCCAGTGTAGCCCCGAATAACGCCGGAACGGTGACGATGAACCAAGCCCCATGCTGATTGGGAAGCCAGGTGCGTAAAACAGACCTGACTTTCCGGTTTTCATGAGCAGGGGGTAGGGTCATGACCTCGAGTCTAGGCTTAATCTGGGAGTAATTGCGAAACCACTAACTGTCGCCCTAGCTATCCATCAACTGATCGAGCAGGGCGCCAACTTTGGCGGAGTTGTCCTCCATAGTCTCCAGATGCTGTTTCATCAGTTCGCTGTCGCCTGCTATAAAGGCCTCGACCGCGGCCTTACCAGAAACGTGGGTACCTTCGTGAACACCCTCGAGCTGTTGGAAACAGGGCTGTCCTGAATAGTCGAGGTGACCGCGCCCCTCGTAATACCACTTGCCCAAGCGGCAAGTGTGCGAGGAGGAAATTCCCTCCGGGTTCGGCTCAGCAATTCCGGTAACTTGGCGGTAAATCCCCAACTTAAAGATGAAGTGGTCGAGTTTTACCACCGAAACAAAAGAATCCGTAGTCACATGCGCAATCGAGTCGGCCATCGAGGAAACTTTATCTCCCACCGCATTCGCCGTCTGACTGGATTTTTCTTCGAATTCTTTGGATTCGTCAATAGCCTCCGTGATGTTTTCCAGGGCGCTGGCGGTGCCCTCGGTGATGGAAGTAACCAAGGCGCCAATTTCCTGTGTGGCACTGGCGGTCCGTTCTGCCAGAGTGCGCACTTCCCCTGCCACCACGGCGAAACCACGGCCAGCCTCACCTGCGCGTGCCGCTTCAATGGTGGCGTTCAGCGCCAGCAAATTTGTTTGCGAAGCGATACCTTCGATTTGCTGCACAAAGTTATGAATCGACTCGGAAGCCTTGGACAAGACCTCCATGTTCTGTCCCATGTCTTGCAGCTTTTTCGAAATGTCCCCGGC
The DNA here is from genome assembly GCF_963511525.1 of uncultured Mobiluncus sp. Lineage (NCBI taxonomy): Bacteria > Bacillati > Actinomycetota > Actinomycetes > Actinomycetales > Actinomycetaceae > Mobiluncus > uncultured Mobiluncus sp. The sequence continues at coordinate 7,459 of NZ_CAUPIY010000015.1, forward strand.
ACCGTCGGCCATGTCGTGCAAATCACGGGTTGATTCCGCCATGACCCGGCGCGTCTCTGCGGTGTCAGCAGAACCCGCGTCTAATTCGGACACAATCTTTCCCAGGGATTCGCGGACGTTTTCTGCCGATCCGAAGCATCGCGCCAGAGGGTCATGAGTACTCTGGGTGAAGGCATGTTTTTGGCTCAGTTCACTGAGAGCGGTTTCTTGAGATTCTTTCTCAGCCTGAAGCTCGGTGAGCTCAGCGCGGAGACGTTCAATCTCTGCCTGTAAGTGTTGTGTTTCCATTGCGGTTTTGGCTTTTTTCACTTTGGTATCCTTGACTAAAAAAATTCTGGAAAAACAGTAAATAATTTATCTCACCAGGCGCCCTTTCTGTATCCTTTTCGCCGATTTTTTCCTTTCCGGCGCACATTTTATTCGTCCGCCCCCAGAGCGGCGAGGAATCAATGGCAGCATTGAAAAATCTTGATTACCGGGCGGGCTGGCATTTCGACTAAAGTTGAAGGGGTTTTGAGCTGGCTAGGAGTCAAGGAAATCGAGGAAAAATGAGCGAAAACGTGTTGAGTCCGCTGGATACAGAGGGTTTGGAGCGGGAAGTTGCCGCGGCGCTAGAAGCCATCGCGGCGGCGCCCGATGTGGAGTCGCTGAAAGCGGTGCGTTCCCGCTACAACGGCGACAAAGCGCCCTTGACCCTGGCAAAGAAACTTATCGGGAAGCTCGATCCTCAGGACAAAGCCACCGCGGGTCGGAACTTGGGGGCTGCCCAAGGGCGGGTTCGGGCGGCTCTGGACGCCAAACAGATTGAACTGCAGGAGGCCGCGCAGGAGGCGGCTTTGGGGGCGGAAACCGTGGACGTGAGCGTGTTGTCCTCGCGTCATCCGCTGGGGTCACGCCACCCGCTGATGGTGCTGGAAGAGGAAGTCGCGGACTTTTTCGTGTCTCTCGGGTGGGACATTGCGGCCGGCCCCCAGGTGGAACACGAGTGGTTCAACTTTGATGCGCTAAACTTTGACGCCGATCACCCGGCACGGCAGATGCAAGACACGCTCTATGTTGATTCCGCCTCCGTGGGCGGCAGCGCGGAAAACCCCGCCAACCTGGTGCTGCGTACGCACACCTCTCCGGTGCAGGCGCGTCTGTTGACGACCCGCGAGCTGCCGATTTACGTGGCTATTCCCGGCAAAGTGTTTCGTGCTGATGAACTGGACCCCACCCACTCCCCGGTGTTTAACCAGGTGGAGGGCTTGGCAGTGGATAAGGGCCTGACGATGGCGGATTTGAAGGGGACTCTGGATCACTTTGCCCGCGCTATGTTCGGCCCGGAGGCAAAAACCCGTTTCAGACCGTCTTTCTTCCCCTTCACCGAGCCTTCCGCGGAGGTCGACCTATGGTTCCCGCAAAAGAAAGGTGGCCCCGGCTGGATTGAGTGGGGCGGTTGCGGCATGGTGAACCCGAATGTGCTGCGTGCGTGCGGGGTCGACACCGAGGTTTATCAAGGGTTTGCTTTCGGAATGGGCATTGAGCGCACACTGATGCTGCGCCACGGCATAGAGGATATGCACGACATCGTGGAAGGCGACGTGAGGTTCTCAGATCAGTTCGGCGTGAATGGAAAGGGGCGCTAAAAATGGCTTTTGTTTCGATTGAATGGTTGCGGCGGTGGACGGAAGTTCCCGCGGACACCAGCGCGTCCCAACTCGCAAAAGACCTGGTAAAGGTCGGTCTGGAAGAGGAAGCCATCCACACTTCGGGGGTGACGGGTCCGCTGGTGTGCGGCCGGGTGGCCTCGATGGTTCCCGAAACAGCCTCCAACGGTAAAACCGTCAACTACTGCCGGGTAGACGTGGGCGAAGAATTCAACGATGCGCCCGGTACCGGCAAGGAACCCTCCGACATTCCCAGCCGCAGCATTATATGTGGGGCGCACAATTTCCAGAAGGGCGATCACGTGGTGGTCTCTCTGCCGGGAGCCGTACTGCCCGGTGATTTCGCCATCGCCACCCGGAAAACTTACGGCCATATCTCGGACGGCATGATTTGTTCAGCCCGTGAGCTGGGGTTAGGTGAGGAATTCGATGGCATCATCGTTTTGGAGGAATACCTAGGCGAGCGCGGTGTGGAAATTCCTGCTCCCGGAACCGACCTGCTGCCCATCTTGGGGCTGAACCAGGAACTGTTGGAAATCAACATCACCCCCGACCGCGGCTACTGCTTCTCAATGCGCGGGGTGGGGCGTGAATACAGCCACTCCACGGGCGCAAAGTTTACCGACTGGGGCTTGGCTGAAAACCTGAAAAACGGTCTGCCTACGGCCAATGATTCCGGCTTCCCGGTCGAAATCGAGGACTCGGCCCCGATTCGCGGTCATGTGGGGTGCGACCGGTTTGTGGCGCGGATAGTGCGCGGACTGAATCCGAGCGCGCCTACGCCGAAGTGGATGGTGGCGCGGCTGGAATCGGCAGGGATGCGTTCCATTTCCTTGCCGGTCGACGTGACGAACTACGTCATGCTGGACCTGGGCCAGCCCATGCACGCTTATGACCTGGACAAAGTGACCGGACCCATCGTGGTGCGCCGAGCCCGCCAAGGCGAACAGCACACCACTTTGGATGAGGTTCAGCGAACTTTGCACGCCGAAGATTTGCTGATTACTGACTGCCAGGGCGGTCACGGTGAGCGTGTACTCGGCATCGCCGGAGTGATGGGTGGTGCGGACACGGAGATGACCGAAACCTCCACTAACGTCCTATTAGAAGCCGCTCACTTCGATGCGGTGTCCGTAGCGCGTTCGGCGCGTCGTCACAAGCTGCCCTCCGAGGCTTCAAAGCGTTTCGAGCGCGGTAGCGACCCCGAACTTCCGCCGGTGGCGGCTCAATATGCGGCCGAGCTACTGGTGGAATACGGCGGCGGCACCATTGACCCGGGAGTTACTGACGTCAACCACGTCAAGCCCCAACCGACCGTAACTTTGCCTTTTGCGGCCGCAACTCAACTCATCGGGGTGGACTACGCGCCCCAGCGGGTGGAAGAACTGTTGAGCGCCATAGGCTGTAGCGTCACCAAGTCCAGTGACGACACGTTCGCGGTCGTGCCGCCCTCGTGGCGTCCCGACCTAGCTGGCGGCCCCGCCCACCTCATTGAAGAAATTGCCAGGTTGGACGGCTACGACAAGATTCCTTCCGTGGTGCCGGTCGGCCCCGCCAAGATTGGCAACCCGGCGCCGCTGCGAACCCGTCGGGAGGTCAGCGACACTTTGGCTGAAGCGGGCTTGACCGAAGTCATGACTTACCCATTCTTGGGCAATGAACACGATTTGATGGGGTTGCCGGCAGACGACCCGCGGCGAGACACCGTCAAGCTAGCCAATCCGCTGGCTGACGATGCCCCGGCACTGCGCAGTTCTCTGCTGGATACCCTGCTGAACACGGCTTCGCGAAATGTGTCCCGCGGCAATCCGCGAGTGGCGATTTTTGAGCTGGACCAGGTCGTCAGCGCGCAGGGAGTCGTTCCGGCGTCGATTCCCGGCGTGGAGGAAAAGCCCAGTGACGAAGTCATGCAGGCCCTGCGGGCGGGAGTGCCGAAGCAGCCCTGGCACGTGGCGGCAGTGCTGGCAGGAAACGCCATCGAAGCCAGCCCTCACGACGCGGCGCGTGCCTGGGATTGGGCGGATGCCATCGAGTTGGCGATTCGCGTAGCGGTTTCGCAAGGTTTGGCGGTGCGTCCCGAAGCCTTGGGTGCCGGGGGACAAGCCACGGTTGCCGCGCCTTTCCACCCCGGACGGGTCGCGCAAATTCGTGTAGGTGCGCTCACCGGCGGGAAGGTGCTGGGTTACGCTGGTGAACTGCATCCCAAGGTGTGCCAGAACTTCGGCCTGCCGCCCCGGACTTGTGCATTTGAACTGGATTTGGACGCGATTGAAAAGTCCCGCCCCAAGGATGCGTTCCAGCTGCGTCCCGTCTCGACGTTCCCGGCCGCCAAGGAAGACTTGGCGTTCGTCGTGAACCAAGACGTTCCCGCGCTGAAGGTCTATAACGCGATTGCGAAGGCCGGGGAAGGGCTGGTCGAGGAATTACGCCTGTTCGACGTGTTTGAGAATGCGGAGCAACTGGGAGAGGGCCGGAAATCCCTGGCGTTTGCGCTGCGGTTGCGTGCCGCTGACCATACGCTGAGCCCCCAAGAGATCAAGGAAACTCGTAACCGCATCATCAAGAAGGTTGAGAAAACTTGCCAGGCAACCCTGCGCTAGACGCCCGGGTCAATCAGCCGCTGCCGGCACGGTGGGCGGCGCAACTAAGGAGTAAGCATGGCTTATCGGAGTTCACGAGGTCGAAAACGCTTCGGCATTTTGGCGATTCTGCTGCTGGTAGTCATCGTCGTGGCGGGCGCTGCGTTTTATTATCTGAAATTGAACGCGAACGAAGCGTGGCGCCTGGATGACGCTTGGACCGGCCAGAATCTGAATCAACCGGGGCCCGTAGGGGAAAAGATGGTGGCGGGTGCTGTTGATTACCTTGCTACCGCGCCGAAATACGACGGTTCCAAAATTTATCCCGGCGGGGTACCTAATGACGGCACCGGAGTGTGTACCGACGTGGTGTGGTACGCCGCCAAAGCGGCGGGCATGGACTTGCGCGACCTGGTCGATGCAGATCGGCGAGCAGAACCGCAGGCTTACGCCGCCAAGGCTCCTGAAGGCGAGACCCCAAATCCAGACATTGATTACCGCCGCGTGCGCAATCTCATCGTCTATTTTGACCGTCACGCCCAGAGCCTGACCACCGACACAAACGACGTGGCGTCTTGGCAGCCCGGAGACATCGTGGTGTGGAAAGAACACGTGGCGGTTATCTCAGATCGGCGCAACGCCCAGGGTTTGCCCTATGTACTACACCACGAAGGCAGGGGAGTATTGTCTCGCTATGAAGCGGACGCTTTTAAGCAACGCGGGCAAGTGTGGCGGCACTATCGGCTGGAATCTTTGGGTGAGCAACTCGCTGGGCACTAGCCCGTTGGGGCGGTTTTTCGGTTATTTCACGCCAATCCCCGAACCTTTTAGCATAAATATGCAACTCTATGAATAAACATGTATAGTTGTTGCTATGACAGAGGTTTCAGGTAAAAAAGTCAAAGTCGCAGTCGCGGGAGCTTCCGGTTTCGCCGGTGGTGAGCTGCTGCGATTACTGTTGAATCACCCCCAGGTGGAAATCGGAGCCTTGACGGCGGCGTCCTCGGCAGGCGAGCCGTTGGGAAAGCATCATCCCCACCAGTTCCCCCTGGCACAACGAGTGCTGCAGCCCACAGATGTTGAGAGTCTGGCGGGTCACGATGTCATTTTCTTGGGGCTGCCCCACGGGGCTTCCGGGCAGGTGACACGCTCTTTGCGCGATGCCGGGGTGAAGTCCCTGCTGATTGACTGCGGGGCGGATCATCGGTTGACCGACCCGGCCGCGTGGCGTGACTACTACCATTCGGAACCGGAGGAACCTTGGGCTTATTCGCTGCCGGAGCTACTGCACGCCAACGAAAGTTCGGCTCAGGTGCAGCGAGCCGCGTTGCGCCAGGCTTCGGAGATTGCGGTTCCGGGGTGCAACGTGACCGCGGTAACTTTGGCGCTGCTGCCCGCGGTCTGGGCAGGACTGGTGGATACGTCGGACATTGTGGCGAACCTCGCGGTGGGGTATTCCGGGGCCGGCAAAGCTATGAAATCCCACTTGATGGCCGTGGCGGCATTCGGCAACGCCCAAGGCTATGCCATGGCCGGCGTACACCGGCATATCCCCGAAATCGCTCAGAATTTCCGAGTCGCCGGCGCCGCGGAAGTCAAGCTCAGCTTCACTCCCGTATTGGTTCCCATGAATCGCGGCATTCTCGCTACCGTTACCGCGCCCTTAGTCGGGTCTGGCGACGCGAGTGAACTACGCCGGGCCTATCACGAAGTTTGCGACAACGAACCGCTACTGGAAGTCCTTTCCGAGGGCATCTGGCCCACCGTGTCGATGGTGAGCGGCTGCGCAAAAGCGGCGATTCAAGTGGCGGTGGACGAACGCGCCGGTAAGGTTGTGGCGCAATGCGCTATCGATAACTTGGGCAAGGGCACCGCGGCGGGCGCTATTCAAGGCATGAACTTGGCTTTGGGCTTCCCGGAGCTGACCGGAGTTCCGGTGGTATCAACCGCACCGTAACCATTTTTTGTAAATTTATACAGGATAGCTTATATTTATAAAAACTGTTTTGGAAACAGTTTTATGCAGGAGGTAGGCAGTGAGCGTTACTTATCCCCGTGGTTTCAAAGCCGCCGGTGCCCATGTGGGCCTGCGCGGCAAGCTGCATCCGGATATGGCCATCGTGAGGAATCTGGGCCCAGATTCAACCGTGGCGGGAGTGTTTACTTCCAATCGTGTGTTTGCCGCTCCAGTGGGTTGGGATCGAAAAGTCGTTGCGAGTGGCCAGGCTCAAGCCGTGGTCATCAACTCGGCAGTCGCCAACGCCTGCACCGGTGCACAGGGGGATCGGGACGCTGCCGCGATGGCAGCGCATCTGGGTCAGGTCCTCGGTGTGGCTGAAAATGAATGTCTGGTGTGCTCCACCGGAATCATCGGACGTGCTTTAGATATGCCGAAAATGACCGCCGGCATTGATACAGTCGCCGCCAAACTACGTGAGGACGGAGGTGACGAGGCCGCCGAAGCTATCCTCACCACCGACACGAAGTCGAAAACTGCCACCCACGAAAGCCCTTCCGGTTGGAAAATCGGTGGCATGGCGAAAGGTGCCGGAATGCTGGCCCCTGCCTTGGCGACCATGATTGTGGTCATCACCACCGATGCTGTTTGGGACCAGGACGCCCTGCAGGACATACTGTCCGATACGGTTGAAAAAACCTTCAACCGCCTCGACTCGGACGGCTGTATGTCCACCAACGACACCGTGTTGCTGCTGGCATCTGGCGCATCCGGGGTCAAGCCTGACCCGGACGAGTTCGCCGCCGGCCTTCTGCAAGTCTGTAAAAGCCTAGCCCTGCAGTTACTGGGAGACGCCGAGGGAGCTCATCACGATATCGAAATTCGGGTGACCGGGGCTACCAGCGAAACGGGCGCTCTCGAGGCCGCCCGGACGATTTCGCGGTCCAACCTGGTGAAAACCGCCGTGTACGGCAACGACCCGAACTGGGGGCGTATCCTGTCCCAGCTGGGCACGGTACCGGAAGACGTCTTGCCGTTCGACCCGGCTCATGTCGATGTTTCCATTAACGGCGTAAAAGTTTGTAAAGACGGGGGGATCGGTGAGGATCCCTACCTGGCTGACATGAGTCCTCGAGAGTGCCACATTTTGGTCGAGCTGCACGCCGGCCAGGAAGAGGCTCACCTGTGGACCAGTGACTTGACCCACGAATATGTGCATATCAACGGGGATTACACCACGTAAACAACCCTAGGGGAAAATCCCCAGCTCGGAACGCGCTACAGGACCAAAGAGATGGAAGGAACACGATGATCACGCCGATACAGAAGACCGAAGTGCTGCTGGAGGCCATGCCGTGGCTGCGCAGCTACCGCGGCGCTACTGTCGTCATCAAATACGGTGGCAACGCGATGGTCAACGAGGATTTGCGTCGCGCTTTCGCCGCCGATATCCAGTTCCTGCACCAGGTCGGTTTGCGCACGGTCGTGGTACACGGCGGAGGTCCGCAGATTACCGAAATGCTGGACCGTCTGGGCTTGGAGGCGCCTTTCATCAATGGCTATCGGGTGACGACCCCGGAAGTTATGGAAGTCGTGCGCATGGTCCTCACCGGCAAGGTCCAACGTGAACTCGTGGGCCTGCTCAATGTGGAGGAATCTCTGGCGATCGGACTCACCGGCGAGGACGCTGGTTTGTTTGGAGCGCGGAAACGCCAATGCCCTCCGGACAGCGACCTGGGACTGGTCGGGGATATCGTCAATGTTCATCCCCGCGCAGTCGTGGATTTGCTGGAACGGGGCAACATTCCGGTCATTTCCTCCATCGCGCCTTCCGTTGACGACCCCAACATCGTGCTGAACGTCAACGCCGACGCGGTCGCGGCGGCCCTAGCTATCGGCTTAAAAGCGCGCAAGCTCATTATCCTCACCGACGTCGAAGGACTTTACCGGAATATAGATGACCCGGCATCCCTCATCAGGTACCTGACGGCCAGCGAGTTGGCACGTATGCTGCCGACTTTGAAATCGGGAATGGTGCCGAAAATGCAGGCCTGTCTCGATGCTGTGCAGGGCGGTGTGTCCCGAGCGACTATCATCGACGGACGCTTGGCTCACTCCATGCTCCTTGAAATCGTGACTGACCAAGGAACCGGCACCGAAGTCATCCCCGACAATGTCCGTCCGACGCGCCCTCATGACGGCGAGCCGCTGCCCACGATACAGTTCCGGCGAGCCTAGCCCCATACCTCCGAACCGGCCTAGTGAAAGAAGCAAAAATGGACGTCAAAGAGTGGAGTACGCGCTACGAAAACTCGATAATGAATACTTTTGGGACGCCGAAGACCGTGTTGACCCGCGGGGCGGGCTGCTTTGTGTGGGACGAGGACGGCCATCAATACCTCGACTTGTTGGGCGGTATCGCGGTCAATGCCCTGGGACACGGACATCCGAATATCGTCACCGCTCTGCACGAACAGGTCGAAACGTTAGGCCACGTCAGCAACTATTTTGCGACCCAGCCTCAGATTGAAGCCGCAGAGCGGATTTTGTCCATCATTGAGCCCGGCGGAGCTCCGCAGGGCTCCCGCGTGTTCTTTACCAACTCTGGTACCGAAGCGCTGGAGGCGGCGTTTAAGTTGGCGCGGGCTCGCGGGGGGGCCGCGCGCAGCAGATTCCTCGCGCTGGAAAACTCGTTTCACGGACGTACCATGGGGGCACTGTCGCTGACCTACAAATCGATTTTCCGTGATCCGTTCCTGCCCATGCCCGCTGAAGTTGATTTTCTGCCTTACAACATCGCTGCCTTGGAGCGTGCCTTTGACGGTGAGCGAGGAGAGTCCATCGCGGCTCTGTTCATCGAGCCGATTCAAGGCGAAGCCGGGGTGCGTCCGATTTCTGATGACTTCCTCAAGGTGGCGCGCGAAGTGACGGCACGCGCCGGGGCCCTGCTGGTTTTGGATGAAGTTCAAACCGGCATGGGGCGCACGGGAACCTGGATGGCTCACCACCAGTCGGGAATCATTCCGGACGTAGTGACGTTGGCAAAAGGGCTGGGCGCCGGGTTCCCGGTCGGGGCTTGCGTGGCTCTTAACGCCGAGGCGGCAAGCGTGTTAAAACCGGGGATGCACGGTTCAACTTTTGCGGGAAATCCGCTGGCTGGAGCCTCCGTGTTGGCGATGATTAACACGGTTGAAGAGGAAGGCCTGCTGTCTAACGTGCAAAACGTAGGGGAAATCTGGAAACGTGAAATCCTCGCACTGGAGCACCCCCTCATCAGCGAAGTTCGAGGGCGGGGCTTGCTGCTGGGAATCGGTTTGCGCAATCCTTTGGCCAAACCGCTGGCAGATGAGCTGTTCAAAGCAGGATTCATCGTCAACGCCCCGGATACTTTCACGATTCGGTTGGCGCCGCCGCTCATCATCAACCCGTCTCAGACCCGGATGTTTACCCAGGCGCTGCCGGAAATCCTCGAACAGGTGCAACGCCAAGCAGACCAAGAAATTCGGTTCGGAGGCTCGCGTGTCTGAAAACCTAGTAGTGCAATCCAAAATTTCCCGCCATAGCGCCATTTCGCGCCTCTTGGCGGAAAATGTGGTGCGCTCTCAAGGGGCTTTGCAGATTCTGCTGGAAAACGCCGGGTTCTCAGTCACACAAGCGACGCTGTCGCGGGACCTGGAGGAACTGGCGGCTACCAAGGTGCGCGATGAAAAGGGGGAGCTACGCTACGTTTTGGGCGGCGTGCGCACCGCCGCAGATTTGCCGTTGCAACTGCCGGGAACGTTGGAACGTTGGTGCGCCCCGCTTTTGATTCAGGCAACTCAGGCCATGAATCAGGTGGTGCTGCGCACTCCGCCAGCCACAGCTGGCACTCTGGCGTCGGTTATTGACAAAGAAAATCTGGAACACGTGTTGGGTTGCCTAGCGGGGGACAATACTATTTTGGTCATCTGCGACAGTGTGCAATCTGCCAAAGAATTGCGCGATAAACTGCGAGGCCTGGCCAAGCGCTAGACCTACACTATATTCCCCCAGATTTAAAACCTTAAGCACACAATTTTTAGACCTATTTATCAAAAATGAGAAAGAGAGAAAACAATGACTGAACGGGTAGTGCTGGCTTATTCCGGCGGTTTGGACACTTCGGTGGCTATCGGCTGGATGAAAGACAAGCTCGGTGTGGACACGATTGCGGTGTCGGTTGATGTGGGCCAAGGCGGCGAGGATATGGATGTGATCCGCCAGCGCGCTCTTGACTGCGGGGCAGTGGAAGCCTACATCGCCGATGCCAAAGACGAGTTCGCCACCGAATACTGTATGCCCTCCCTACAAACCAACGGCCTGTACCAAGGCCAATACCCCCTAGTCTCGGCGCTGTCCCGCCCGCTCATCGCCAAACACCTGGTGATGGCGGCTAAACAGTTCGGTGCCACCACCATGGCTCACGGTTGCACTGGAAAGGGCAATGATCAGGTTCGTTTCGAGGTGTCATTTACCTCGCTGGCTCCGGACTTGAAATGCGTGTCGCCGATTCGTGATTTGTCCCTGCAGCGCGACGTGTCGATTGCTTACGCAGAGGAACACCACCTACCCATCGAGGCGACGAAACATAACCCCTTCTCGATTGACCAAAACTTGTGGGGCAGGGCTATTGAAACCGGCTTCTTAGAGGACCTGTGGAACGCCCCCACCAAAGATGTGTACAACTACACCGATGATCCGGCATTTGCGGGAATTCCCGATGAAGTCGTCATCACCTTTGAAAAGGGCATCCCTGTCGCGATTGACGGAGTAAAAATGACTCCGCTGCAGGTCATTCAAGAGATGAACCGGCGCGCCGGTGCCCAGGGGATTGGGCGTATCGATGTGGTCGAGGACCGTCTGATTGGGATTAAATCGCGCGAAATCTATGAAGCTCCCGGAGCAATGGCGCTGATTACCGCCCACCAAGCCCTGGAAGCCGTGACCCTGGAGCGGATGCAGCTGCGTTACAAGCGCCAGATGGTAGAGCCGGCGTGGTCCGATTTGGTTTACGAAGCCCAATGGAATTCGCCTCTTAAGAAATCCTTGGACGCCTTTGTGGCGCACACTCAGGAATACGTGTCCGGCGACATTCGGATGGTCATGCACGCCGGGCAGGCGGTGGTCAATGGGCGCCGTTCTGAGGCTTCCCTCTACGATTTCAAACTGGCGACCTACGATTCGGGGGATTCATTCAACCAGGACGCGGCGCGCGGTTTCATTGAACTGTACGGGATGCAGTCCAAGCTGGCCGCGGCGCGTGACGTCAGGTATGGCAAGGGCATTACGCTGCAAGCCTCGCACCTCTAAAGGTCAGCGTCCCGGCTTTTCGAGCGCAGCCTCTCCACAGTACCCCGGCAGCCGAGCCATTCGGTTTGGCTGCCGGTGGTACTGTGGCGTTGAGAGAAAAGGAGTACTCATGAGTGAAAAGTTGGCCCTGTGGGGCGGCAGATTCCAGGGCGGACCTGCCCAAGCATTGGCGGCACTGTCGGTGTCGACCCAGTTTGATTGGCGTTTAGCCGATTACGACTTACAGGGCTCTTTGGCTCATGCACAGGCGCTGCGGGCGGCGGGGTTGCTAACAGAAGCGGAATACGCCGACTTGAGCGCTGCCCTGCGCCGTCTGCGGGCGGACGTGGCTGACGGAACTTTCACCTTTTCCCCCGATGATGAGGACGTTCATACCGCCCTGGAACGCGGCTTGCTGCAGGAAGACTACGCCGGACCGCAACTGGGCGGAAAACTGCGGGCGGGACGCTCCCGCAATGACCAGATTGCCACCCTCGTGCGGATGTACCTGCGCGACGCCGCCGCCCACATGCAAGGGCTGATAGCGGCGCTTTGCCAGGCGATTTTGTCCCAAGCTGACCGTGCTGGAACGCATATCATGCCCGGTCGCACGCATATGCAGCACGCTCAGCCGGTGCTGGTGGCGCATCAGCTGATGGCTCATTTTTGGCCCCAGCTGCGCAACTTAGAGCGTTTGCGGGACTGGCAAAAGCGCAATGACGCCTCCCCATACGGGGGCGGAGCCCTCGCTGGCAATACGTTGGGGCTGGACCCGAAACTGGTGGCCCGTGAGCTGGGCTTTTCCCAGGTATGTCCGAACTCTATTGACGCCACGGCTGCACGAGACGGGGTGGTGGAGTTCCTCTATGTCCTCACCCAGGTGGCGGTGGATATGTCGCGATTGGCAGAAGAAATCATTATCTGGAACACCGCCGAGTTTGGCTACGTCACTTTGGACGATTCCTATTCGACGGGGTCCAGCATTATGCCACAAAAGAAGAACCCGGATGTGGCTGAACTGGCTCGCGGCAAGGCGGGACGTCTGCTTGGCGACTTGACGGGGCTAATGACCACGATGAAAGGCCTGCCGCTGGCTTACGACCGGGACCTGCAGGAGGACAAAGAACCGGTTTTTGACGCTATCGACACCCTGGAAGTCCTGTTGCCGGCGGTGACCGGGATGGTGGATACCATGACTCTGCACTATGAGCGCTTGGAAACACTGTCTACCGCTGGTTTCTCCCTGGCCACCGATGTGGCTGAATGGCTGGTGAAACGGGGTATGCCCTTCCGTCATGCGCACGAAGTGTCGGGAGCCTGTGTGGCGTTGGCAGAAGGGCGGGGCGTTGGGTTAGAGGACCTCAGCGATGCTGATTTTGCGGGGGTCGACCCGCTGCTGACCCCTGAGGTTCGAGACATCCTGACTGCTGCCGGTTCAGTTCGAGCCCGCCGCGGGGTAGGCGGCACCGCTCCGGAGCGTGTGGCTGAACAGATTGCGGTGGCCCGCCAGCAGTTGCAAGCGTTTCAGAGTAAGAACCATTGCGCTAACACTGGTCGGAGGCCGCTATAGATACCGTCTCAACGGTGAAAGTGCTGTGGGGACATCACTCGTTTGTCAGCCGCGGAGCCTCGCAAACAAAGCCCTTGAACCCGTGATTGCAATAGCCGCGGGGGTGGTGAAACAGGTACGCCTGGTGATAGGGCTCCGCGAGCCAAAACTCGCCGGCAGCGGCCAGGCTGAGAATCTCGGTCGTAATCGGCCCTCGACCGGCCTGGGCAAGGGTTTGTCCAAAGGTTTTCCGGGATTGCTCGGCCAGCTGGCGCTGTTCCGCAGTGGTGTAAACAATCATCGAACGGTACTGGCTGCCCCGGTCGTTGCCTTGCCGCTCTCCCTGGGTGGGGTCGTGGTTCTCCCAAAACACTTTCAGCAGGTCTCCCGCGCTCGTGCGGGTCGGGTCGTAGACTATGCGGGTAGTTTCGGCGTGCCCGGTTTGACCTGTACAGACATCTTCATAACTGGGGTTTGGCCAGTGACCTCCCAGATAACCTACCGCCGTGTTGATAACCCCAGGCTGGCTCCAATAAATGCGTTCCACTCCCCAAAAACACCCCATTGCCACGTAAAGAATCTCGTAAAGCTGGGGCCACGGACCGGTCAGAGAGGTCTTAAGCACGGGGTGGACGCCGGGCAGGGCAGGTTCAGAGTTGTTTTGAAAGCCAAAATCCATAATCCTAGTGTGGCATCGTCCGTCGGGATTGTCCTAAGCGGGGTTTCTCTCCCGGCTACAGAGTTATTAGACTCGAAAGCGTGTTTCAGCCAATAGTGGTCGCAGCGGCGATTGTGGACGACCTCAGCCAACCGACGCAGGTGCTGGGGGCGCAGCGTTCTTATCCCGAACAATGGCGGGGTTTCTTTGAATTTCCTGGTGGCAAAACCGAACCCGGAGAAACTCCCGAACAAGCCCTGCGCCGGGAGTTACGCGAGGAACTGTCAGCGGAAATTATCGTGGGGGAGCGCTTGGAGGAAACTTGGCCTGCTCACGGGGGATTTCAGATGTACGTGTATCTGTGTGCTCTCGCTCCGCACAGCGTGGCACAGGTCGGAGCGGCGCATTTGTCCCTGCGATGGGTCGACCTCCAGCATTCCGAGAGTTTGCCTTGGCTGCCCGCTGATTATCCGATTCTGGCTGCGATTGCGCAGCATCTCGGCATTACCCAGAACTAAATAACGCGACATTGCGCCCGCGCCGCTGCGGGTACTTCCAGGCGTGACACGAAGCTCACTCGGTTTCGAGTTTCGGGCTCACAAGGGAGCTGCGGCGGTGTGGCGCGAAAATATGGGTTTTCTTTTGCCCGGTCAAGCTGGGGTATTGGTGTGTCAGGTCAGGATAGTGATAGTTTAGACCCCGTGTAAAAAGCTGTTTGCCCTACCGGGGGCGGCAAAAATTGAAACTATTTGTATAGAGAAGGCGAGAAATCCTTGTCCAACCAGCCTGCGGCCGCTGCGACAAAAAATGCCGGAGCCAAGTCCGCTCATCCTTACCGCGAGTTAACTTTCCGAGCCATTGTTGTCGGCGGATTAATCACCCTGATTTTCACCGCCGCTAACGCTTACCTCGGGTTGAAAGTCGGCCTAACCTTTGCCACTTCCATCCCGGCTGCCGTGATTTCCATGGCTATCCTGCGTTACTTCCATGATCACACGGTCGTGGAAAACAATATCGTCCAGACCATCGCTTCGGCGGCCGGAACGCTTTCGGCCATCATTTTTGTGGTTCCCGGCCTGGTCATGGTGGGATACTGGTCCGGTTTCCCCTACTGGGAGACCACAGCCGTGTGCATGGTCGGCGGCATTCTCGGTGTGATGTATTCGATTCCGCTGCGTCGCGCCCTGGTGACCGGCTCCGACCTGCCCTATCCGGAGGGGGTAGCGGCCGCGGAAGTGTTGAAAGTGGGGGATGAAAACGGTTCCGCCGAGGAAAATCATCGCGGCTTGCTGGTGATTATCTGGGGCGGCTTGGCGTCCGCAGGAATGGCGCTGCTCACGGCGTTAAAAGCCGCCGCGGGGTCCTTGAGCGTGAACTTTAGGATTGGCGCCGGAGGCACCATGATTGGCGGTTCGTTGTCTCTGGCCTTGATGGGGGTAGGACACCTGGTCGGTCCCGCGGTTGGCATCGCGATGCTGGTCGGTTTGCTACTTTCCTATGGCATTCTGCTGCCGATTCTGACCCAGGGCCAGGTCGCCGGTCAGGATCTCGGTGATGTGGTCAGCACGGTTTTCGCCCACGATGTGCGGATGATTGGTGCTGGAGCTATGGCGGTGGCTGCAGTATGGACCCTGCTAAAGATTATTGGCCCCATCTTGCGCGGTATCGCTGATTCCTTGAAATCCTCTAAACTGCGTGAAACCGGAAACCAAGTTCCCTTGACGGAACAGGACATTCCTTTCAAATACGTGGCTGCCATTACTTTGCTGTCCATGATTCCCATTGGTTTGCTGCTGTGGAACTTCCTTCGAGATTCGCCCATCTCGCACCATCTGGTGGCGCTCATCATCCTCAGCATTCTGTTTGTGCTGGTTCTGGGCTTACTGATTGCCAGTATCTGTGGTTACATGGCGGGTCTGATTGGGGCCTCGAACTCTCCTATCTCTGGCGTGGGCATCATCGTGATTATTGCGGCTTCGCTGTTGATTCTGTTGGTGACTGGCAACACCAGCCAGACTCACCCCACCGAACTGACCGCCTACGCGCTGTTTACGACCGCTATTGTCTTTGGCATCGCCACCATCTCGAATGACAACTTGCAAGACCTGAAAACCGGCCAGCTGGTCGGAGCAACCCCGTGGAAACAGCAGGTAGCGCTCATCATCGGGGTTATATTTGGCTCCCTGGTGATTCCTCCGGTCCTACAGCTGTTGATGACCAGTTTTGGCTTCTCCGGGATGGAGGGCGTGGATGAGACTACCGCTCTGCAAGCCCCGCAAGCGACCCTGTTGTCCACCATCGCCAAGGGAATTTTTGGCGGGGACATGAATTGGCAGTTGTTCGGTTTGGGGGCTTTGATTGGTGTCGTTATCGTCATAGTTGATGAAATCATGGGTCGCGTCAGCCGTTTCAACCTGGCTCCGCTCGCTGTGGGCATGGGCATGTACCTTAACATTACGACCACCCTGGTCATCTCGCTGGGCGCCCTAGTGGGTTGGATTTACAACCGTTGGGCGTTGCGCCAAGAAAAAGCGGAACAGTCCAAGCGTCTCGGGGTGCTGCTGGCTACCGGCATGATTGTGGGTGATTCACTGTTTGGGATTCTCAACGCTGGCATCATGGGAGCTACCAGTAACGCTGATGCCCTAGGAATCGTCCCGGATTCTTTTGCCCCCGTTGCCAAAGTCGTGGGAGTGATTGTTTTTGTGGGTTTGTTGGCCGTCAGCTACCGCTGGGTGATGAAGAAATCCGGCGAGTCCGAGTCGACACCAGCCTCAGAAATTAACGATTCTTCCCGAAGTGAAGCCTAAAAGACCTGGTCTGGGTGGGTTTACGGAAAGGAACAGACGCAATGACAGAAACAGCCGCTAGGAGAGTACCGTACTTGGATAAAGCCTTTCCCGAAGTCGCTGCTGCCATGGAGGAAGTGACTCGCAGGCTTAAGCCCGTTTACGAGCAGGTCGGTCTACCGGCTAGCCTGATTGAACTCGTTTGCCTACGTGCCAGTCAAATGAACAGGTGTGGGACTTGCCTTTCTGTACATGTGCCGCGGGCGCTACAAGCCGGTGTGTCCCAATTGCAGATTGATGTGTTGCCCAGTTGGAGGGAAGACACGGAATTGTTCACACCTCAGGAAAAGGCCGCACTGGAGTTGACCGAGCATATAACCAGGCTCCCCGAAGGAGTGCGCAACTCCAGCGTGGGGGAGCGCGCGCAGACATTCTTTACCGAAGCTCAGGTGGCTGCTCTCGAATGGTGCGCCATCATGATTAATGCCAACAACCGGATTTCAATTGCTTCGCATCACCCGATTCGCAAGTATCCACCAGTATCCAGTTAGGAGAAAAAATGCTGCCGTTTCCAGCAATAGTCCCGGTGAAGCCCGAGGAACTTTCACCTTTCGAAAAATTTAATCAACTTGTGGCCAATGCCCTCGGTACCGTCTATGGCATGAGCATTGGCTATGTGCTGATTGTGGTACTGCTCGGTTTTGGAATCTACGCGACAATTCGCACCGGTGCCGTCCAGTTCACCATGTTTTCTAAAATGTGGAAGACCGTGATGGGTTCCCGGAAAGGCTCCCATGGAGGCATCAGTTCTTTCCAGGCTTTCGCGGTGGGGTTGGCCGACCGTATCGGCACCGGCAACATCGTCGGGGTAGCTATCGCGATTACCCTGGGCGGTGCCGGCTCCATCTTTTGGATGTGGATCGTGGCTCTGGTCGGTATGGCGAGCGCTTTCATCGAGGCGACCTTGGCCCAGATGTTCAAGGTCCGCAATCCCGACGGAACCTTCCGCGGCGGCCCCGCTTTCTATATCGAACGCGGTCTCGGCTCGCGTGCCTGGGGCTCCGTCTTTGCGGTTTTGCTCATCTTTACCTACGCTTTCACCTTCCAGCTGATTCAGGCCAATACCCTGGCTGGCTTAGCAAAGGCAAACTTCGGGATGCCTACCTACGCCACCGGGCTGTTGCTGGTAGCCATCACCGCCCCGTTCTTCATTGCCGGGATTCGTTCGGTAGCGCGTATCGCTGAATATCTGGCTCCGCTGATGGCAGTCATTTACATGACTTTGGCACTGATAGTCATTATCGAGAATATCGGACAGCTCGGTACAGTTTTCGCCATGATTTTCCAGGGCGCTTTCGGTGCGAACTCGGTAGCAGGTGGAACTCTAGGCGGGCTCTTTGCGGCTCTGATGAACGGCACGAAGCGCGGCTTGTTCTCAAATGAAGCCGGTATGGGTTCCGCCCCGAACGCGGCTGCGACCGCCACCGTGTCCCACCCGGTCAAGCAGGGAATGATTCAGTCCCTAGGTGTATTCGTGGACACCATTTTGGTTTGTAGCGCTACCGCTTTCATCGTGCTGCTCGGAGGGGTCTATGATCCGAATGCGGCTGAACAGCCCTCTGACGGCGCGGCCCTCACAGTTGATTCCCTGGCTGCTTTGGGTCCTTGGACTAAGCCGATTATCCTCATCGTCATCTTTATGTTCGTTTACTCGACTTTGCTGGGTAACTTTAGCTATTCCGAAGGCAACATCAAATACCTGCTGGGCATCGAAAACAACGCGTGGATTGTCAAAGCGATTTCCATCATCGCGGTGTTCCTGGGCTCAGTGCTCTCCTTGGAAATGGTGTGGAACTTGGGCGACTGGACCGCGGCGTTGATGGCCATCATGAACTTGGTGGCTTGCACCCTGCTGTTCAAGTGGGCTCTGGGTGCCCTCAAGGATTACCAGCACCAACTGGAAACGAAGAGCGAGGACGAAATCCAGTTCTGTTCCACTGACAATAAGTTCCTTCCCGGTGAGCTTCCCACCGATATTTGGACAAAAGAAGCCATCGCGCAGGGACACAATATTTCCAGTGACCCGACTTCGTGGGAACACGGAGATTAATCTGAAATCAAGTTGGCCCCAGGAACCGCGATGTTCCTGGGGCCAACTGTATCCCCTCTCGCACGGAGTCGCTACCGCCACGCAAGCATTCGGCCTTTTCGTATGCACGCGGCAAACCCGGTAGCATAGAGGGGCGTGAAAACGCGATGACAACGAACTATTGAAGGAAGTAAACGTGAGCGATCTGATTGACGAACTGACTTGGCGGGGCCTGATTAAGCAACACACCGATTTGGACGCGTTGCGCCGGGCTTTGAACGAAGGTCCGCTCACGTTCTATTGCGGCTTCGACCCGACCGCGGCATCCCTGCATCACGGACACCTGGTGCAGCTCATTATGATGCGCCATTTGCAGCTGGCAGGACACCATCCCATCGCGCTGGTTGGGGGAGCGACCGGTTTGATTGGTGACCCGCGTATGACTTCGGAACGCCAGCTGCAGGACAAGGAAACGGTGGCGGGCTGGGCGGACCGTCTGCAGCACCAAATCGAGCGTTTCCTCGATTTCGAGGGCGATAATCCGGCGCGAATGGTCAACAACCTGGAGTGGACCGCGCCCCTGTCCGCGATTGATTTACTGCGCGACCTGGGCAAGAACTTCCGGATGGGTACCATGCTGTCCAAGGACGCCGTGGCACGGCGACTCAAGAGCGAAGAAGGCATTTCTTTTACAGAATTTTCTTACCAAATCCTGCAAGCCAATGATTACCTGCAGCTGTACCGCAAATACGGCGTCACCTTGGAAACCGGGGGCAACGACCAGTGGGGCAATCTGGTCGGGGGCATGGACCTGATTCGTAAGGTTGAAGGCAAAGATGTCCACGTGATGACGACGCCTCTGATTACGAAATCAGACGGCACCAAGTTTGGCAAATCCGAGGGCGGGGCGATTTGGCTCGATCCGGAAATGTTCAGTCCCTACGCGTTCTACCAGTTCTGGTTGAATACTGAGGACGCCGACGTAGTCAACTTGCTGAAAGTCTTTACTTTCCTGAGCCGCGAGGAAATCGAAGCATTGGAAACCGAAACACAGCAAAACCCGGGGAAGCGCGCTGCCCAACGAGCTTTGGCTGAAGCCGTGACCACCCTGGTGCACGGGGCGGATCAAACCGAGCGGGTGAAGGCCGCTTCGACGGCGCTGTTCGGACGCGGCGACCTGCGTGAGGTCGACGGGAAAACCCTGGTAGCGGCCACTGCGGACCTGCCGCGGACCCAGGCTGTGCTGGGAGAAACCAATATTTTGCATCTGTTGGTGGACTCGGGGTTGGAAAAGGGCATTGGGGCGGCAAAACGTACTGTCGCCTCCGGGGGTGCGTACCTCAATAACGAAAAGGTTGAGGACGAAAGTCGGGTCGTTACCGCCGCAGATGTGCTGCCGGGCGGGGTTGTCTTGTTCCGGAAGGGCAAACGGCAACTCGGCGTAGCCGTTACGGAATGAAGGCAATGACGGTTTTTTCCTAAACGGCGTTCACCTTTCGTAGATGAGTAATCTGTCCTAAGATGGATGTATATCCCAATGGTGTGATACTGAACTGTCAAAGGAGACTGCGATGTCCGATACGGAAACTAAGACGATTTATCCTTCTGCCCAAGCCGAAGCCCAAGCACGTCAGATGCACCAGCGCTGTGAGGCTTCTTTCCGTAGTTTGGTGCCAAACCTGGAGCGGGTGGTGGGACTGCCGGAAGGCCGTCCGTTACGAGCCGTCCAGTCCCCATTTACTGGAATTGATGCTTTCGGGGTTCCCCAAGCCACCCTGGCAGACTTGGATCAAGCCATCGTGCGTGCCCGTAGTGCGGGGCGGCGCTGGGGCAAGGCTCCTGCCGCCACCCGGGCGCAGTTTTTGTATAGACTTCATGACCTGCTGTGGCAGCACATGGACGAAATCCTCGACGTGATTCAGTGGGAAACCGGCAAGTCTCGCTACCACGCTTATGACGAAATCCAGGATATTGCCCTGAACTGCCGTTACTATGCGCGCACTCTCTCTCACGCGGTTCGCGATGAGCGCCGCCGCGGGGCGTTTCCTGGCGTGACGCGCACTTTCGTAATGTATGAGCCCAAGGGAGTTGTGGGGGTAATTGCGCCGTGGAACTACCCGCTGTCGATGGGGATTACGGACGCTATCGCGGCTTTGGCGGCTGGTAATGCCATTGTGACCAAGCCGGATTCCAACACTCCGCTGTCGGTGGTGGTCGGCAAAGCCCTGATGGTCGAGGCCGGGTTGGATCCTGATTTGTTCATTATGGTGCCCGGACGTGGCTCCGAACTGGGAACCCCGCTCATTAAACAGGTTGACTACATGATGTTTACCGGTTCCACCGCTACGGGACGGATTATTGCCAAGCAATCGGGCGAAAACCTGATTGGGGTTTCGGCTGAACTGGGCGGCAAGAACCCGATGATAGTGCTGGAGGACGCAAAGGTTGACGACGCGGTGCGAGGCCTGGTGCGGTCTGCCTACGCCAATACTGGTCAGCTTTGTGTTTCCATTGAACGTCTCTATGTCCAAGACTCGATTTATGACGAGTTCAAAGCTAAGCTCATCAAACGTATCAACGATATGAAGGTTGAGGTTTCCTTTGATTGGGAGGCCGATATGGGGGTTCTAGTTTCCGACCACCAGCTCGAAACGATTGATACCCAAGTTCAGGACGCTCTGAGCAAGGGCGCGGTAGCTCTGGCCGGCGGCCATGCACTGCCCGAAATTAGCTACACCGCTTATGCGCCCACCCTTCTGGAAGGTGTCGAGGAGGGAATGACCCTGTACGACCATGAGACGTTTGGTCCCGTGGTTTCTCTGTATCGTTTCCATACCGATGAACAGGCCATAGCCCTGGCCAATGACACGAATTACGGCTTGAACGCCTCGGTTTGGGGCAAGCCGGCTCACGCTGTGGCGGTGGCACGTCGGATTGAGGCGGGCACGGTCAATGTCAACGAGGGGTTCACCGCCGCCTGGGGTTCCACCGATGCTCCTATGGGTGGCTGGAAAGATTCTGGTCTGGGGCGTCGCCACGGTATCGAGGGCATCCATAAATACATGGAATCGCGTACGATTGCCGTGCAAAACCGCGCGGTTCCTATCGCTCCGGTTATGGGATTGAGCCAGGAACAATACGTCACGGTCTTAAAATTCGCCCTGAAAGCTATGCGGCGACTGCATCTCTAGGGATACATTTTCCTCTTCGCGACGGGTTCGGAATCGTGCCGTAACTCTCGGTGTGACCGAACCCGCCGTCCTTTGCGGGGCCGGAACGTTTAGCGGGGGATGTAGTAGCGTACCCGCCAGGCAGCGTCCCCGGATTTCGGGCGCCAGTTTTCGTCCGAACGGGTCAGATCCAGTTGCCAGAGAACCGGATCGATGACCGGGGCATAAGCCACCGTGCTCATTGGAGGCACCATCGCGGTCATGTCCAGCTGGGTGACTACCAGTAAATCCGCCAGTCCGAGCTCCATGACTTCGCGATACACTTTCGCTCCGCCGGTAATCCACACCTGGGGGGTGTTGGCGCACAGTTCCAACGCTTCGTTGAGGCTGTGGGCTACCTCGACATCAGGGGCGGTGAACTCACGAGACCCGGTGAGGACGATATTGCGCCGACCGGGCAGAGCCTGTCCCAGGGAGAGGAACGAGGCGCGTCCCATAATCACTGGATTACCCATAGTAGTGTCTTTGAAATGCTTGAAGTCCGCGGGGACGTGCCACAGCATTTTGCCGCCAGCACCCAACACTTTTGCCTTGTCCTCAGCCCAAATCATCCCGAGGACACCGATACCGTGTCCGGCGCGGGAATCAGTCGGTGAGACCTCCGGGATGGGGGTCGGGTCAGGAGAGACAGGCGGAGTCCATCCGTAGGGATTGTGTACCGGTTTATTTGCGCCAGGATTCAAGCCGACCATGCTGCCTCTCACGTCAGACCGCTACGGGAGCGGAAATCTTGGGGTGGTGTTGATAATTCGCCAGACGAATCATGTCAAAAGTGTAGCCGTCAATAGAGTCGGCTCTATCCAGTTCCAAAGTGGGGAAGGGGAAAGGCTCGCGGGACAGCTGTTGAGTGACCTGGTCCACGTGGTTGGCATAGATATGGCAGTCTCCGCCGGTCCACACGAGTTCGCCGACCTGTAAATCAGACTGTTGAGCCAGCATATGGGTCAGCAAAGCGTAGGAGGC
The DNA here is from genome assembly GCF_963511525.1 of uncultured Mobiluncus sp. NCBI lineage: Bacteria > Bacillati > Actinomycetota > Actinomycetes > Actinomycetales > Actinomycetaceae > Mobiluncus > uncultured Mobiluncus sp. The sequence goes on from NZ_CAUPIY010000015.1 coordinate 30,229, forward strand.
GATGTTGAAAGGCACCCCCAGGAACATATCCGCCGAACGCTGGTAAATCTGCAGGGAGAGCCGGCCTTGCCCGACCCAGCATTGAAAGAAAGCATGGCAGGGAGCCAGCGCCATCTGATCCAACTCCGAAACGTTCCAGGCCGACACCAGCATACGCCGAGAAGAGGGGTCGTTCTTCAGGGTATCGAGCAGGTTTCTCACCTGATCCACCGGGCCGGCTGCGGTGGGCCAGGCACGCCACTGATGGCCGTAGATTGGTCCCAAATCCCCCGAGTCATCCGCCCACTCGTCCCAGATATGGATGTTGTTCTCCTTTAGCCAGCGGTTGTTCGTTCCCCCCTGTAAGAACCACAGCAGTTCGCCGACCACGCCGTGCCAGTACAGACTCTTGGTCGTGATGGCGGGGAAGCCTTGCGAGAGGTCATAGCGCAGCTGGCGCCCGAAAATCGAGCGGGTTCCCGTGCCGGTACGGTCGGGTTTTTCCACTCCGTGGGACATAATGTCGGCTAGCAAGTCCTCATATTGGTGGTCGGTGATGGTCATATCTTCCCTTCTTAAACACGCTGAAGGCGGTATAGAACCACTGTATCAGGGACCCCTACAGCAAAAATTCGTCCGCCTTGACGGTCTCTTTGGCGAAGGCGTTTTCAATGGTCTTTATCACGGCTCGCTCCACTCCTACCGCAAAAAAAGGAATCGCGCAGGTAACTTCGCCCTCCAGCGTAATCTCGGTGCCGGATTGCGGAGTTGGCTCAGATTTCGCCACCATAGTGGTCGAAAACTTTACGGGGACACCCGCCATCGAGCCGCTCATAGTGCCGTTCTCAACCCACCCGGACTGATTCAAATCCCAGACTTCCACCACTTTTAGGTTCAGCCCGGTATTGAGCTTGTTGGCCAGTTGGTCCAGGTATTCAGTAGAAATGGACACGGTGGAAGATACCCGGATACGGTTATCGACCAGGCTCAAATCAACTTGGGCGTGATCATCCAAATCCGCCCAGCGTTTTTTATAGTATTCCGGGTTTTTTAACATCGCGGTGACTTGGGCGCGAGATCCGGGATAAGCCAGGGTCTGGGTGAATTTCATGTCGGGTCTCTCCTGAAGCATCAATTACCCTTATATTCTAGATGCAGGTTGCTCAAAACACAGCCCAACGCATAACCTGAGAAGGTGTCGACGTTTAAACGCTCCCTGGGGGAACCCCCATTCCAGGCATTGACCGAAGATGCTGTAGAACAGCTGTATCGTTTGGTGTCGGATTGGCAAATCATCTCTGACCTGTCCCAAGCCGATCTGTTGCTGTGGTTGCCGAACCGTTATGACGGCATGTCTTGCGCGGCTCACTGCCGTCCAGCCACCGGACCTACGGTTCACCTCGATGACGTGATTGGGCTAAACTTGCCTGCCACTCGTCTGCCCCTGCTGGAACAGGTCCAGTTAAAAGGCGAGATTATCGAGAACCCCGTACGACGTTGGACGGGGATGAACACGGTATCCGAGGTACTGGTGCCCGTGCCTTTTGCGGGACGAAACATTGGAGTCCTGGCGATTGAGACCAACCTGGCTTTCCAGGTCGGCGAGATTGGTGGCGAGGGTTGGTTTAAAGCGGTTTCCCGGACACTGTGGAAGATGGTGGCAGCCGGAGACTTTCCCTTCGAGGTCACTCCGACTACCGGTAAGCACGGCAATCCCCGGGTGGCCGATGGGGCCTTGATGCTGGACAATGAGGGGCTGGTAGAACATTGTTCACCGAACGGGATTTCTGCTTTTAAACGGCTTGGTTTTCACAACCAGCTCCATGGCACGAAACTTAGCGACTCCGTCTTGCCGCTGTTGGAAAAAGGCGCCGTCATCGATGAGGATTTGTCAACGGTGCTTCAGGGACGATCTTCTGCCCTGGCCGAGATTGACGTGCGCGGAGTGAATTTGACCATTCGTTCGCTACCGCTGGTCGAGGAAGGGGAACGGATTGGAGCCCTGCTGCTGTGCCGTGATGTGACCGAAAAACGCCATCGTGAAAAGGAACTGTTGAGCAAAGATGCCACCATTCGCGAAGTGCATCACCGGGTGAAAAACAACCTCCAAACGGTCAGCGCTCTGTTGCGCCTGCAAGCTCGCCGTTCGGATAACGCGGTGGTTCAAGAGGAATTGTCTCAGGCGGAACGGCGAATTTCGATTATTGCGATGGTGCACGAGGCACTGTCACATACGGTTGATGAGACCGTGTCTTTTGACGACACGTTCCGTAAACTACTGGCTTTGGTGGCGACCGCGGCGTCCTCCGACCACTTCGTGGAGACGCGTTTCTTGGGCAGCTTTGGGACGCTGGGAGCGGACGCGGCCTCTGCCCTCGGGTTGGTGCTTACCGAGCTGGTGACCAACGCGATTGAACACGGTTTGGAAGGCCGTGGCGGGGTGGTAGAGGTCGAGGCCCACCGGGACGACCACAACGAGACTTTGGTGGTGACGGTGACCGACGACGGGCATGGACTCACCGGCAACTCGGTCGGTTCAGGCTTGGGCACTCAGATTGTCCAGACTTTGGTCAAAACCGAACTGGTCGGGACGGTGCAGTGGGAAAACCGAGAGCCTCCCGCGAGCGGTACGATTGTGCGCCTCACCGCTACCAAGCTGTAAGCCGGCAGCTTCCGGTCGCCTGTCGGGCTAGTAAAAAAACCGTGGTGGTGAGCCACCTAATGCGCTCACCACCAGCGGGGTCTTTCCTGGGTTTGACGCCCCCAGAGGCGTGTAACTTAGAGGCTCGAAGCGCGGCGCGCACGGGCATTGCGGGCATTGCGACGCTTCAAAGAACGACGCTCATCCTCGCTGGTGCCGCCCCAGACGCCGGCATCTTGGTTATTGTCCAGAGCCCACTTCAGGCAAACGTCCACAACCTGGCAGGTCGCGCACACAGCCTTAGCTTCTTCAATCTGAGCCAATGCCGGGCCGGTGTTCCCCACGGGGAAGAAAAGTTCAGGATCTACGGTTAAGCAAGCTGCTTGATCACGCCAGTCCATAATTGCTCCTTAGAGTTCGGTGCAAAAGAATCGGTTAGGGATTTGTAAAACTTTTGCGTGGAATAAATTCGACTTAACAAGGGTGACATCATTCCAGCGCATTTTCAAGAGATGTAAATGAAGAATTTTTCAAAAATCAGGTGATATGTGTCACATTAGCACTTGGAGGGAGTAGCGCGCCCACTTCGGAGCCCGTCTGATAAATCGCTGGAAATTCGCCAATAACCTGGAGTTTTCGGACAAAATCCATCTCGATATCGAGGTAATTTGCCGCCCGATGTCTGGCTTCGATGGTGTTTCCTAAATGGGTTAGTGTTACTTTCCGATTGGTAAAATCCGGTAATGAGAGGGTTAAATTTCCCGGCATAAGCCCAGGTGAACGCAATTCTAGGAATGTTAGGTCAAACTTCAGGCTACTCTCAATACACTCCCGTAAAATATTCAGGTTAGGGGTGCTATGTTCAGAATTGGAGACAATGACAAAGGTATCGCGGTCAATGTGTTCAAGTTCAAAATCTTCTGCCTCAATCACCCGATAACCGAGACGGCGATATTCCCGTTTCAATTGAGCCACCAGGGGACGCATCTCGGCGAGGTCGTCCACTACCCAGTGGCGCCGCGCGGGCGAAAGGCTCAGCCAATCGCGGCGCGATGAGGACCAGCCTAACGTAACAAGCTGGGCGGCGCGTGGCATTTCTCGATGGGAAAATAATTTCGGCATCTCTGTTAAGACAATTGACTCACCTCTCGAGGCCGTAGGGGTACCGTCAGGACAGTCCGCACCAGGCGTGGTGCCAACTATTTCGGCTAAGCCCTCACAGTTGGGCAGACCGATTTGGGCAGTGGCACACGTGTTGCCGATTTGCCACACCCCGCGGCCGGGCGCGACTACGGCAGGCAATGCGTCGCTCAAACGCCCGCGCACTCCGTTGGATTCAATGCCGGCAGAATGCAAATCCACCGTATCGCGTGGGCACAACACATACTTTTCCCCAGCCAAGGCTCCCCAAGCCGTATGCCCAGCGCCCAACGGAGCCGTGAAAGCCAGCAAATAGCCCCCCGCCCCATTTTCGCTCAGCAACGTTTCCAGGCGCTTGACCCCCTGGCCCGGATAGAGCCGTTCCAGCTCGTCAGCCAGTAAATCCGCGCGGTCAATAGCCACCGCGGTCCCTTCTAAACCACAGTCAGCCGCTAAGGAGATGAATTGATCGAGTTTCCACAAGTCTTTCGGGGAGAATACGGTGAGAATGTGTTGGAGCGGGGAGACTAACGGTTCGCTCAATCCGCTCCACCGGTTCCAGAACGCCGACGGGTTGGGGGTGATGACTATCACCGAGCGATTTTGCCTCAGCCACGTCGTGGTCAGGGAGGCTACGGCGGTGGTTCGTCCGCTGCCGGGATTGCCGAAAATCCCCAAGCTCGTTTGGGGCAAACGCCAGCTTTGGCGAGCCTGGTGGGGAAAGTCCAGCAGGGCGAAACTGCCGGGGGGACACGGTGTGGCCAATGGCAGATCGGGACACCAGATTTCCGGTAGGCGTGCATTGTCGCAGCCTTGCTCCCAGGCTTGGCGAATCTGATCCACACAGTGGCGTACCCAGTCGGCTTTTCCGCACCAGGCGGCTTGTGCCACGCCGGAGGTGAGCCCCTCCCAAAACAGACGCCCCGGAATGGGCGGGAGGCTCGCCGCCCGCGTATCGCTGAGTATCTCGGTCGAGTCTTGGGGAGAACGAACCCGCAGGGCAATCCGTAGGTTGGTATTAGCCAGAATCTGGCCGTTAACCACCCCACCGGGCTTTTGTGTAGCCAAAATCAGGTGCAGTCCCAGCGAACGTCCGTGCGTAGCCAGGCGAATCAGGTTTTCCAAAGTTTCGGGATGATCCGTGGCAAGGGCGCGAAATTCATCCACCACGATGAGGACTCTAGGCAGCCGTTGCCCGGTGAGCTGGTGATAATGCTCCAGGTCGCGGGCTTTAACCTGGGACAGAACCGTCTCTCGCTGCTTCAGGAATGCCTCCAGGGACGCTAGAGCACGAGAGGTGAGTTGCGGCGTCAAGTCCGTCAACACGCCGTGAGTGTGGGGTAGCGCCCCCAGCGCCTCGAATGCCGCCCCGCCCTTGTAATCGAGCAAAATAAACCGTAAATCGCGGGGAGAATAGTGCAAAGCCAGTGCCATCAACCACGTGGTCAGCAGCTCCGATTTCCCGGCCCCGGTCGTGCCCGCCACCAGGGCGTGAGGTCCTTCTTTCACCAAATCAACCAGCCACGGACGTTCTGCGGTGCTCACCCCGAGCTGAGCGCACAAGCCTGGGGGAGGTGCCTGCCAGCTTTGGGTGATAGCTTCGGGACTGGTTTGCCACCACTGGCTGACATCAACCAAGTCGGGCAGGCTTTCGGCGGGGGGTATGGCGGTCAAGCTAAGGCGTCGCGGATTGTCCCCCAAGGCCTCCAGGAGAGAGCCGAACCAGGCGGCCGTAATAACACGGCGGCGTGGGGGCGGATTGAGGATACGTTGCGCCCATGGCGGAGGGGTATCGGCGGTGATGGTCATCCCGACTTCGTCCGTCTCCAAATGCGGGGTTTCGCCGGGGTTAAACACGCGAATCACCAGGGTTTGCGGTGAGGTCTGGCCCGGTTCTTCGCGAGGTTTGATTCCGCGCCACGGGTCGGGATTCTTTTCGCTGAGCCGAGCCTGACCAAACAGGATGGCCTGGGCGATGACCCACCGGGCTTGGTCCGCGCCTTTTGCTCCTGTGAAACACAGCGTTTCTCCCGGTTGAATCTGCAGGACGCGCCGGCGCAGTTTCCGACCCGAAAACACCCGAATCACGCTGACCTTTTGCGAGGGCGTCACTAGGGGAGCAGCAGCGGCGAGCCACAGCTTTTCCGGGGTCGGTACCGCCAATGCCCGTCGGATGAACACCACCAGGGTAATCACGCCGGCAATGCCCAGAATCACCAGCAGGCGCCACCCCAGGAAAGCCCCCAAACCCAACATGAGCAGCAGCGGCAGGAACATAAACAAAGCGGTGCGTCCCGCAAACTGTCGCGGCGCCGGGGGAGGAGTCAGACGAAGGTCAGGTGGACGGTAGCTTAGGCGCAAGATGGTGGCCCCAAGTTTTAGGCGCGCACCGGGCTTGAGGCGGCAGGCCCGACGTATCCGGTGGGTCCAGGGCAACGTTTTCCACATTTTGTACACAGGCGCGGAACCGGGAAACGGCAAAGCGCGCAAAGTTTTTTTCGACGGCTCCAGGTGCAGATTTTGACGCGAGACTTGCGGGTCGCTCAGTCCGCTCAGTCTGCCAAAAATCCCTGGAATCGCGGGCAATGCTTGGCCTGAATCGGGTCCTTTGATAACGACCCAGAGCAGGGGAGATGTCAGAGCCGCCCGTGGTTGCAAAAAATGTTCCATACCCTCAAGTTAGGGACCACAACCGATTTTCGCAAACGGTTATCCACAGGCTGTGGATAACCGTAGGTGAGGACTTGTTGATAACCCTCAAAAAGTTGTGCAAAACCTGTTTAGAGCGCAGTTCTGATCCGGAGAACCAGGATAGTAGTCGTAAGAACCTAAACCAGAAAAATCAGTGAGTTTGGTAGCAAATCTGGGCAGCGACCTGTTGTGCCTGAGCCTCATCGCGCAGCAGAGAAATAATAGCCAAAGCAAAGTCGATGGAGGAGCCCAGCGCCCGCGCGGTGATAATCCGGCCATCACGAATCAAGCCGGCATCGGAATAGTCGGCGTTCCCCAGGCCGTCTTGGAAACCGGGATAAACAGTTGCTCTGTGCTCATCGAGCAAGCCCAGCGCCCCCAACACGGTCGGCCCGGCGCACACCGCCGCCAGATTCCCCTGGTGAGAACGCAGAATCTGGGATAGTTTGGCTGATGCCTTGAGATTATTTACCCCGAGCTTGCCACCGGGAATAATCAGGACTTGTTCGCCGCTAGGAGCAAAGTTGTTGATGTGTTCATCGCAAGTCAGGGGAACCCGGTGCGAACTCACGATGGTTCGCGCCTTTTCATCATCACCGGCGGCATCGTTGACCGCCACCGTTTGTATCTCGATGCCTCCGCGTCGCAGCAAGTCCACGACCAGCAGGGCTTCACATTCCTCGACACCATCGGCCACAAAAATACTGGCTTCCATTTCGTCTCCTAACCATCGGATTCAGTTTCGTATCCAAGTTTAGCGACGTAAGGGTTCGCGGGGGGTCTCAGGAAGGAAGCCCCGGTTAATTTCGGGCGACACAGCGACAAATTCTGTGCAAACAGCGCCGGGGCGAAACTGCGGACTTTTCGTCTCCGGCTGGCCTTAAGATGGAATCGTGAAGAAACAAACCTCTATCCCTGAGGCTGCTTTAGCCCAACATGCTGACCTGGTGGACCAAATCGAGGCAGCGCGCACGGACTACTACGACGAAACTCCTGAAACCGGCGTGACCCGGCTGAGCGATGCGGACTATGACGCCTTGTTCGTACAACTGCAGCTGTTGGAGGCGGCCTACCCCGGCCTGGTGACCCCGGACTCTCCAACGCAAACAGTCGGGGGTGGCGGGCAAACGGCGAGTACGGAAGGGTTCCCCCCGCATCGCCACCTGCAACAGATGGGATCTATCGATGACGTTTTCTCTTACACGGAGGTTGACGCGTGGTGGGCGCGGGTGGACAAGAGCCTCGATGGCCAGGATTTCTCGGTTTCTGCCGAGGTCAAGGTAGATGGGTTGGCCATGAGTTTGACCTACCTTCACGGGACGCTCGCGGTTGGGGCTACGCGCGGGGATGGATTTACCGGCGAGGACGTGACTGAAAACGTGAAAACCATCGCGACCGTGCCGGTGCGTCTCGATGGTGAAACAGTGCCGGAACTGGTGGAAATTCGCGGCGAAGTATACCTGCCGTTGGCGGATTTTGACGCTATGAATGCGGCCCGCGAACGGGACGGAGAAAAACTGTTTGCTAATCCGCGCAACGCGGCCACCGGCTCTTTGAAACAAAAAGACCCCGACCAGGCCGCTAAACGTCCCCTCGCGTTTTTAGCCCACGGGGTTGGGGAAGTACGTTGGGCTAGCCCCGAAGCGGTAGCGCAGCTGGGGACCCAAGAGGACTTTTATGAGCTATTGGAATCGTGGGGTTTGCATTCCGTGCGGGAAACCCCCGCCAGCTTGGGGCTACCTCTGGCGGGAATGCGCTCCCTCTCCGAGGTTCACTCGGTTTTAGACCAGATGACGGCGCATCGTCACGATTTTGCCCACCAGATTGACGGCGTAGTGCTGAAAGTTGACAGCTTTGCACAACGGGACGCCCTGGGGTCTACGGCGCGGGCGCCACGTTGGGCGTGTGCCTACAAGTTTCCTCCCGAAGAGGTCCACACCCGTTTGCTGGGTATCGAGGTGCAGGTGGGACGCACCGGACGAGTCACACCTTTCGGGGTGATGGAGCGGGTCTTGGTTGACGGCTCCTACGTTTCGCGCGCCACGCTGCACAACGCCAAAGAAGTCGCCCGGAAAGACGTACGGCCCGGCGACACCGTCGTGTTGCGCAAAGCAGGGGACATCATTCCCGAAATTTTAGGGCCGGTAATGTCCCTCCGGCCAGCTGGTTTGCCCCAATGGGTGATGCCCGATACCTGCCCCTCCTGCGGGACTAGGCTCGGAGCGCAAAAGGAAGGTGACATTGACTTACGTTGTCCCAATCAGTCGGGATGTCCGGCACAGATTACCGAGAGGCTCATTCACGTAGGCTCACGCAACGCCTTGGACATTGAGGGCTTGGGTGAGGAAGGCGCTCTAGCGCTAACCCAGCCGGAGTTCGGGCGCGCCGATGTGGCTGCTGCCCTCGCGGCTGGGGGTCGCTGTGAGCTGGAGGACGGAACCATTGTCGCTGTTCGGCCTGGTCAGGAACTCGGCCTGGAAGCTATCGAGGATCTCTTGCCGCCTGTTCAGTCCCCGGTCCTGACTTCAGAAGCGGGTTTGTTTGCTTTGCAGCCTGAGGATTTACGCGACGTGATGGTGTGGCGCGAGATTCCGGGCACTGACGGTCGGGATTGGCAACAGGTTCGGTTCTTTTGGGCGAAACCAAAACCATTGCCGAAAGCCGCTCAGGAAGCTACCGGACAGCGCTTCGGGCCTCCCGTGGCTGGGAAAGTCGTCCAGACGTTCTTTGAGCAGCTACAAGCTGCGAAGTCAAAAGAACTGTGGCGGGTTTTGGTGGCCCTATCCATTCGGCATCTGGGCCCGGTCGCGGCTCGGACCATAGCCCGACAGTTTGCCACGATGTCTGCTATCCGAGCCGCTAGCGTGGAACAGCTCGGTGAAGTCGAGGGAGTAGGCGAGGTCATTGCCGCCTCTATTCACGACTGGTTCACAGTCCCGTGGCATCAAGAAATCGTTGATGCTTGGGAAGCCGCGGGAGTCGGGGCAGTCAGCCAAGCTGAAACGGCGAGCGGAACCTCTCTGGCTGGGGAATTAGCACCAACCCTGGCCGGCCTGACCGTAGTCATCACCGGAAACGTCCCCGGCTACACTCGTGAATCCGCCCAGTTAGCGGTAGAAGCCCGCGGAGGGAAAGCGACCGGTTCGGTATCAAAAAAAACTGACCTGGTCGTGGCCGGTGCAGGCGCGGGGTCAAAACTGGCGAAAGCCCAGGCGCTGGGCATTCCCGTCATCGAATCTGCTGACTTCAACGCCCTGCTAGAAAAGGGCTTGTCGCGAACCTGAGCCAGTCCTGCGATTGGCGGCAGCCCGGGTCGAGACGTGGGCAGCATGGTTCTGAGCGCAGTGCAAGCCGCGGGTAGCCACCGGCGGATTCCTGACGTGTGGGCGAAACCCCTGAATATCCAGCTCTACAAAACCGAGCCGAGCGGGCGCAACAGACGCTCAATGACCCGATTAACGACGGGTCGTTCCTCCCACTGCTCCAGGGTGAGTTGCCGAGCGTTGGTCAAGTCGTTGAGGAACACTTGTTCCATCTGGTCGGCCAGGTCGGTGGAAAAAATCTCCATATTAATTTCATAGTTGCCGGTCATAGACAGACGGTCGATGTTCGCGGTCCCTATTGTGGTCCAGCAGCCGTCGGCGGTAGCGGTCTTGGCATGGACCATAGCCTCCTGGTAGAGCCAGATTTCCACCCCGGCCTCCAACATTGGGGAATAGTATGAGCGAGCCACCCAGTCGGCCGCAATATGGTTGGAGGTTTCCGGCATCAGCACTTTAATATCCACCCCGCGCCACGCTGCCGCAATGAGTTCGTCCAAAATATCCCGATCCGGAATGAAGTAAGCCTGAGTAATCCAAAACCGCTTTCGAGCCTTGTTCAACGCTTTGATATACAGGCCGCGGACAGGGAATAGCAGACGGTTCGGTTCGTTGCGAGCCACTTCGATTTCAGGAATCCACTGGCGGGGCTTAAATTGGGGCAGCCTAGGCAGATGCCGGGTTTTATGAGCATTCCAAAAATCGGTGAAAGCGTCGGTCAGCTCCCACACTGACGGGCCGGTCACACGCAGGTGGGTATCGCGCCACTGAGTCGCATAGAGTGAACCGATATTGTACCCACCAATAAACCCAACCTTGTTGTCAACGGTGAGGAGTTTGCGGTGGTCGCGCCCGGTGGAACGCAGCGAGAGAAAGAACGAACGAAACAGCCCGAAACGCAGAACGTGCAGGTTACGTAGGTGAGGGAAGCGAGTCATGGCGGAGGGAACATTGATGTTGCCGAAAGCATCCCAAATAATGAAGACCTCGACCCCGCGCTTGGCGGCGTCAATCAAAGCCTCTTTGAACAAATGCCCGATTTCGTCATTCTTCCAGATGAAAGTCTCAAAGAAGACGTGAGATTGCGCCGAACGGATGGCTTGCAGCATCGCGGTGTATACCTCAATCCCCGAGGTGTAGACCTGCATCTTGTCCTCGGCGAAACTGATTTCGGGCAGTTGAGTGATCGGAAAAGGCTTGACAGTGGACTGACGCCAGGTTCTCAGAGTATCGATAACGACTGTTATCGCCCCGGCAATGAGCTCAAACAGCAGGAACCCACCAAAAAATCGTGCCAACACTTTGGGCAGTTCCTGAGGGGTCTTTACCGCCAGTTCAGAAAGCCGGGTAAAGAAACGGGCGATCCGGCGGAAGGCCTCACCGCGCGGCTTCGCACTACCACGACTGTGCATTCCGTGTTGCAGTTCTCCCGCTCGTTTGCCCATATTTGTATTCCTTTCCCACTAACAGTGTAGTGGACGCAATCCCAGTGCCACCAGCGTGTCAGGGCACAAGCCCGAAAAGGCTTTCCTGGTTCCCCAAGGCTTAGTTGCTTTTGCTCCGCCAGTTTTACCATCTGGGCAGGGCATGGCGAAGCGGCGGCGCCCCAGACAGCAAGGTTTAACCGCCACGCTGGATTTTCGTTAGACTCTAAGGTATGTCGACTATTGATGCTGATGAAGTGAGGCGCGTCGCTGGCTTGGCCCGAATTGCGCTGACCGAGGAAGAAATCCAAAAATTCGCTGTTGAACTGGACGTGATTACCCAGGCGGTGGCGAAAGTAAACGAGGTAGCGAAACCGGACATTCCGGCGACTTCGCACCCGATTCCGCTCACGAATGTGTGGCGTGAGGACGAGGTGGGTCAATGCCTCGACCACGATGAAGTACTCCAAGCCGCCCCGCAGCCAGACCGCGGGATGTTCGGCGTACCCAAGATTATCGGGGAGGAGTAAATATGAGTAACACAGAACTTTACCTGTTGTCTGCCCACGATTTGGCCGCGAAGCTGGCGGCCAAAGAGGTCACCAGCGAGGAACTGGTGCGGGTGTTTGCCGACCGGATTGAACACCTCGAGAAGGACGTCCACGCTTTCCTGTTTGTTGACGTGGAAGGGGCACTGCAAACCGCTAAACAGGTCGACGCAGACCGCGCTGCCGGCAAGAAACTGCATCCTTTTGCGGGAGTGCCAATCGCGATTAAAGACAATATGGTGCAACGGGGCAAACCCACCACCTGCGCTTCAAAAATCCTGGAAGGCTGGCTGCCGCCCTATGACGCCACCATCGTGCTCAAGCTCCAAGAGGCGGGACTGCCAATTATGGGTAAAACCAACATGGATGAGTTCGCCATGGGATCGTCTACCGAGCACTCGGCTTTCGGCCCGACCCGCAACCCGTGGGATTTGGAGCGGATTCCGGGCGGATCAGGCGGCGGTTCGGCCGCGGCGGTGGGAGCCTTCATGGTGCCGTGGGCGCTGGGTTCGGACACGGGCGGTTCCATTCGTCAACCCGGGGCTGTGACCGGTACCGTCGGCGCGAAACCGACCTACGGTGCGGTGTCCCGCTACGGTTTGATTGCGATGGGGTCCTCCCTGGACCAGATTGGCCCGGTCACTCGTGACGTTCGTGACGCGGCGGCGCTACAGATGATTATCGGGGGGCACGATCCGCTGGATTCCACCTCTCTGGATGAACCGGTACCGGACATTACCGGGGCGCTGGCCGAAATTGGCACAGATGCGACCGGTTTGCGTGTCGGGGTCGTCAAGCAGCTGCAAGGCGAAGGCTACCAGGCTGGGGTGTTGCAGCGTTTCCAGCAGGCTGTGGAGCGTCTGCAAAAGGCGGGGGCGAACGTTATCGAAGTGGATTGCCCTTCCTTTGAGTATGCTTTGGCGGCCTATTACCTGATTATGCCGGCAGAAGTGTCGTCTAACCTGGCTCGTTTCGATGGGGTTCGTTACGGTCTGCGGGTGTTGCCGCAGGACGGCGAGGTTACCACGGAACGCATGATGGCGGCGACTCGTGAGGCGGGCTTCGGTGATGAAGTGAAGCGCCGCATTATTTTGGGTACTCACGTGCTATCTGCGGGTTACTATGACGCTTACTACGGTTCGGCGCAAAAGGTGCGTACTCTGCTACAGCGTGACCTGGCGGCAGCCTTTGCACAGTGTGATGTGCTGCTCACACCTACCGCCCCGACCACCGCTTTCAAGTTTGGCGACAAACTCGACGATCCGATGAGTATGTACCTGAACGATGTGGCGACCATTCCCGCCAACTTGGCTGGGATTCCCGGTATTTCGATTCCTGCCGGGGTGGCCCCGGAAGACGGTATGCCCGTGGGGGTGCAGGTGCTGGCTCCCGCCCGCGGGGACGTCACCATGTATGAGGTGGCAGCCCGGATGGAAGCCCAACTGGCAAAGTCGGAGGAGCCGATGCCGCCCTGCCCGGCCGCGGCATGGAAGGAGGGCGCAAAATGAGCGACAAATTGATGAGCTACGAAAAGACTACCGAACGTTTCGATCCCGTTTTGGGGTTGGAGGTTCACGTTGAGCTGGGCACGAAAACCAAGATGTTCGACGCGGCTCCCAATACTTTCGGGGGCGAACCGAACACAAACATCACCCCGGTTTCCCTGGGGTTGCCCGGATGCTTGCCGGTGGTGAACAAGCGTGCCGTGGAGTACGCGATTCGTATCGGTTTGGCGCTGAACTGCCAAATCGCCGAGTACTGCCGGTTCGCGCGGAAAAACTATTTCTATCCCGACCTGACTAAGGCATTCCAGACCTCCCAATATGATGAGCCAATCTGTTACGACGGCTGGCTCGATGTCGAGTTGGAGGACGGTAGCGTGTACCGGGTGGAAATCGAGCGTGCCCACATGGAGGAAGACGCCGGCAAGAACACCCATATTGGCGGGGAAGACGGCCGTATCCAAGGAGCGGATCACTCCCTGGTGGACTACAACCGCGCCGGAGTGCCGCTGGTAGAAATTGTTACCAGACCCATCACCGGGACCGGGAACCGCGCCCCCGAGGTTGCCGCCGCTTATGTGCGTACCTTGCGGGATATTTTCCGGGCTATCGGGGTCAGTGAAGCCCGGATGGAACGCGGCAATGTGCGCGCAGACGTGAACGTGTCTTTGCGCAATAAACCGGAGGACCCGATGGGGACTCGCACGGAAACCAAGAACGTGAACTCCTTTAGAGGCATCGAAAAAACCGTGCGCTACGAGATGCGTCGCCAAGCGGCAATCCTTGCCGAGGGCGGCAAGATTGTCCAGGAAACCCGCCACTACCACGCGGCGGACGGGACGACCTCTTCGGGCCGCGAGAAATCCGATGCCGAGGATTACCGTTACTTCCCCGAACCGGATTTGGTGCCATTGGCGCCGAGCCGGGAATGGGTGGAGGAAATCCGTCAGACCCTGCCCGAACTTCCTGCCGTGAGGCGCAAGCGCCTGCAGGGTGTGTGGGGATTCACCGACATCGAAATGCGCGACATTGTCAACGCCGGCGCGGTGGACCTCATTGAGGAAACGGTTTCAGCCGGAACCGACGCGGGCGGAGCTCGCAAGTGGTGGATGGGCGAAATCGCGCGTTTGGCAAAGGGCGAGGAAAAAGACCTGGAGGAAATGGCGATTACTCCCGCCCAAGTGGCCGAACTGCAAAGCCTCGTCGAGGACGGCAAGATTAACGACAAGTTGGCCAAACAGGTTATCGCGGGCGTGCTGGCAGGCGAGGGCAATCCCGGTGAAGTCGTGAAGGCACGTGGCTTGGAGGTCGTTTCCGACACGGGCGCTTTGGAAACTGCTGTGAAGCAGGCGATTGCTGATAACCCGGATGTCGTCGAAAAGATTAAAGGCGGCAAGATGGCGGCTATCGGTGCGCTGATGGGCCCGGTTATGAAAGCCACCCGCGGTCAAGCCGATGCCGGAACGGTAAAGTCCCTGATTGTAAGCGAACTCGGACTGTAACCGAATCCTATTTCACCTTTAAATGTTTTGTTCCCGAACCAAATGGTCCGGGAACAAAACATTTTTAGAGCTTTGGCCTATTTGACGTATTCCTCGCCGGTGCCGTAATGCTCAATCACGTAGTCGAGGTCCTTATCCCCGCGACCTGACAGGTTCACCAGGATGGATCCCGTCTTGCCCTTACGGGCTTCCTTGATGGCGTAAGCCAGAGCGTGAGAGCTTTCGATGGCGGGGATAATGCCTTCCAAGCGCGAGAGCAAGAACAGGGCTTCAATAGCTTCCTCGTCTCGAATGGTCACGTAGTTGACGCGTTCCATATCGTGTAGCAGGGAGTGTTCGGGGCCAACCGAGGGGTAGTCCAGGCCGGAGGCGTTGGAATAGACCGGCGCGGGTTCCCCCTTTTCGTCCGCGAGCATAATTGAGTTGAATCCGTGCATCACGCCTTCGCCGCCGTAGGTAATGGAAGCCGCGTGATCACCCAATGCCGTGCCCCGGCCTTGTGGTTCCACGCCGTAAATCTCTACCGGATCGGCCAGGAAGGGGACAAACATGCCGATGGCGTTGGAACCGCCACCCACGCAGGCCATCACTTTATCCGGCAGATGTCCGGTCTGTTCCAGGAACTGAGCCCTGGCCTCGGCTCCAACCACCTCTTGAAAATCGCGCACCATAACTGGGAAAGGATGCGGACCGGCGGCGGTACCGATACAGTAAATCGCGTCGTGGTATTCCTCGGAATAAGCCATGAAAGCGGCGTCCACGGCTTCTTTCAGGGTCTTGAGACCCGCACTGACTGGAATCACGCGCGCGCCCAGCACTTTCATGCGCGCCACGTTCGGAGCCTGCTTAGCGATGTCGACTTCACCCATGTAGATGTCGCATTCCAGGCCGAAGTAGGCGGCGGCGGTGGCTAGGGCCACACCGTGCTGTCCGGCACCGGTTTCCGCGATGAGCTTCTTTTTTCCCATGTATTTTGCAAGCAGCCCCTCGCCCATGCAGTGATTGAGCTTGTGCGCCCCGGTATGGTTCAGGTCCTCGCGCTTCAGATAAATCTGGGTGCGGCCCAGTTTCTGACTCAGGCGCTGGCAGTGGTACACCGGGGTGGGCCGGCCCTGGAAATCCTTACGAATGCGGCGCAGCTCGGCAATAAATTGGGCGGATTGAGCAATCGTCTGGTAGGCCTCGGCGTACTCGTCAAAGGCTTTGACCAGCTCCGGGTCCTGCAGGTAGTTGCCGCCGTATTTGCCGAAGTATCCCTTTTCGTCGGGGTATTCCTTGAGATAGTTGTCAAAATCGCGGTATTTGTTCATCGTTTCCTCCAAAGTTTTCGCAATTCCATACTGAAACCGATTTGGTCCGAATCCGGACCGGTCACAAGATAAAGGTACGCAGTTTTTCGTTCGAAGTACAGTCATGTCCAGTATTCGAGCAGATTTGTCTCATATAATGAATCGACACCTGTCAGCGCTGGGTGTGGAGGTTTTGACCTTCGGATCGGGGAAGGGTAGTTAAATCCGTCTTTAGGTTACATCTATTTTGCATAATCAGCTCGAATTAGAATTGTCAATGTTATTTAAAAATCTACATATATGCTTTTTAATATAAGCAATTAATACGTTTTGTTATTATTGCAAGGTTCTGAACTGCGGAAACGCCGGTTGTTAAGGTTAGGGTTTACAATCGAGAAAAAATAGTTGACAGTTGTAATTAAGACTTATTCATTTCTGTTACTTATCCCGAAAGGAAAGAAGCCATGAGTACTCAACCAGTAGTTAGTGATTGCGCAGTATCCGATTGCTCTTACAACCACGACGGCTGCCAAGCCACCGCGATGACCATGGGCACCAAGGGCTGCTCCACCTTTATTGCCTTGCCTCAGGTCGGAGGCCTCGGAAAGCAAGCCGCGGTCGGGGCTTGCCAGAAATCCGACTGCAGCTTCAATGAGCACCTGGAGTGTCAGGCGACTGCCGTCAAAGTTGGTGGAAAGACAGGCGAGTGCCTTACCTATAACCGCGCTGCTTAGATTTCCCCTATAAATACATAAATCTGTGTGTGCGAACAGACGCTGGTTCGCACACACAGCTGTTTTTAGACCTTAACTATTTTGAATATTCTGTATCCCCGTGAGCTAGGTGGGGCTACATTAGAATTTCAGTCATGTGTGAAATTCTTGATTTGCGTTCTTTGGCTGCCCGTGAGCTTCCAGCGTTGTGTGAATTCGGCATGAAATCTAAGGTTCCCGCCGGATTTGGTTATCTCGGTCCGAATGGTGACATCATGCCCGAGCTAGGGGCACAACTGTGGATTAATTGCCGAATGACGCATATGTTTTCGCTGTTCACCCTGGCGGGGATACATCCCGAGCAATCCCGCGAACTGGCTACTCACGGGATTCATGCCCTGCGGGAATACTTTGCGGACCATGAACACGGCGGTTGGTTTTCTTGGATTGAAACCGAACTCGATGCGTCAGGGCAGTCTCGACCCAACCTCGTGAAAGGACCCCGTAAGGAAGCCTATGCACATGCGTTCGTGATTGTCGCGGCCAGTTCCGCCACTGTCGCGGAAATTCCGGGGGCGCGCGAACTGCTGGACGAAGCCAGGCGCATCCAGGATGCTTACTGGTGGGACGAATCAGCGGGGAGAGCCCGAGAATCTTACGCTAGGGACTGGACAGAGCTGGAAGACTACCGCGGTGCGAACGCGAATATGCACACTTTGGAGTCGTGCCTGGCAGCTTTCGATGCGACTGCAGACACCGAATACCTGCGGCGGGGTGCGTCCATTGCCACGAAAATTATTAATGAGTCAGCGAGGGAATACGACTGGAGAATCCCCGAACATTACACCAGTAACTGGCGTATAGACTCTGATTACAACCGCGATAAGCCGAACGATCCTTTCCGTCCGTGGGGAGCCACGCCGGGCCACGGTTTTGAGTGGGCACGTCTGATTTTGCAGCTCCAGGGCGCAGCCGAGGCTGCTGGGTTAGATTTGAATTTGGATTGGGTTCACGAGGCCGCAGCGGGACTTTACCGTACCGCGCTGGCGGCGTGGGGTAGCGATGGCGCCGATGGGATTCCCTACACGACAGACTTCGAGGGCCGCCCGGTTTCCTCCCAGCGGATGCACTGGGTCATTTGCGAAGCTATCGGGGTAAGCCTGGTGATTTCTAAGCTCGCCGCTCGCTTTAGTTCAGATTCCCAACTTCCGCAGTTGGCCCAGCAGTGGGCTGACAAGTTTTGTGTTTACGCGCAAGACAAATTCATTCAACATCCAGGACAATGGTCCCATGAACTTGACGTGAATAATCAGCCCGCCTGCGTCACCTGGGTTGGAAAAGCGGACATTTACCATGCGGGACAAGCAATGTTCCTGGTTAACCTGCCGGCACAACCGGGGTTTGCCGCGGCGTTGAAACAGTCAAAATCTGCCTGAAATAGGCTCAGAAATACTTGAAATATCAAAGATGGCTGAGAATTGATACCGATTACACAAATAGGTAGACTTTCGTTCGGCTTGTGAACGTATTCACGCAAGAACTCGGTGTAATTGGCCAGACAGTGAAGTCTAGGAGCAGAAGTGAACGAATCTAAGGATGTAGGCAACATTTTAGAGATGCGCCACATCACCAAGGAATTCCCCGGTGTCAAAGCGCTTGATGATGTTAATTTCCAGGTCAAACAGGGCACTATCCACTCCCTGTGTGGTGAAAACGGTGCCGGTAAATCTACCCTGATGAAAGTGCTGTCTGGAGTATGGCCCCATGGAACCTATCAGGGGGACATCGTCTACCAAGGCGAGGTTCGCCGTTTTAAGAACATCCGAGAGTCGGAAGCGGCCGGGATTGGTATCATCCACCAGGAACTCGCACTGATTCCTGAACTCTCAATTGCAGAAAATATTTTCTTGGGCAACGAAATTAAGCAGGGCGTAGGCATAGATTGGTTCCAGACTAGAAAACGCGCCGTGGAATTACTTCGGGAAGTGGGTCTCGACGATGACCCGGATACCCCTATCAAAGAGATTGGGGTGGGCAAGCAGCAGCTGGTGGAGATAGCCAAGGCTCTGTCCAAGAACGTGAAACTACTAATCCTTGATGAGCCGACTTCCGCACTGAACGAGGAAGAATCGGCCCATTTGTTGGACCTGATGCGCCAGCAGCGTCAAAGCGGTATCAGCCAGATTATGATTTCTCACAAACTCAATGAAATCGCTGCTATTTCTGACGCGATTACCGTGATACGTGACGGAAAAACGATTGAGACTATGGAAGTTAAAGACGGTGACGTCGACGAGGACCGCATCATTCACTCCATGGTGGGTCGGCCTTTGGACAATCGTTTCCCCGACCGTGATCCGCATATTGGCGAAGTGCTGTTTGAGATTAGAGACTGGAGAGTGTATCACCCGGTCAATACCGAGCGGCTCATCTGTAAAAACTCGAATATCCAGGTACGCAGTGGAGAAGTCGTGGGCCTGGCGGGGTTGATGGGTTCGGGGCGTACCGAGTTGGCACGTTCAGTTTTTGGCCATTCCTATGGAATTTTTGAGTCTGGTCAAACGTTCATGGAAGGTAAAGAAATCTTTATGAGGTCGGTTCCAGCCGCTATTGAAGCCGGACTGGCCTATCTTCCGGAGGACCGAAAGGTGCAGGGGCTAAACCTTCTGGATGACATCAAAGGTGAAGTTATCTCTGCGAAACTAAAGAAAGCTACCGGCAACACACGCGCGATTGATTGGCACACAGTCCGTCAGACGGCTGAGGAGTATCGCCAGAACTTGCGTATCAAGAGCCCTTCAATCGATAACCTCATATCGTCACTTTCCGGTGGAAATATGCAAAAGGTCGTGCTTGCTAAATGGATGTACACCGACCCGAAGGTATTGATTCTGGATGAGCCGACACGTGGGATTGATGTGGGCGCCAAATTTGAGATTTACACGCTCATCGGCAAACTTGCTGCCGCTGGAATCGGTGTCATCGTGATTTCTTCAGAACTTCCGGAGCTACTGGGCATTACAGACCGTATCTATACGATTTTTGAAGGAAAAGTCACCGGTGTATTCGATACGAAAGATGCCGACCAAGAGTCGCTCATGCGTCTCATGAACCCCACAACTTCTAAATCCGGCAGTGCTGCCGCCTAACAGGGAGGAAAATTACCAATGCCAGCATTGAAACAACTACTAGGCGGCAACCTGCGCCAATTGGCTATGGTTATCGTCTTGATTCTGGAAATTCTTTTATTCCAGTTCCTGACGGGCGGCACCGTTCTTTCCGCTCAAAACTTGCAAAACGTCCTTTCTGGAAACACCTACGTGCTGATTCTGGCAATGGGCATGGTGCTGGTGATTATCGCTGGACACATCGACCTGTCAGTTGGTTCGGTGGCGGCCGTAATTGGCATTGTGCTGGCGAAGGTCACATCTGAGCAATCCGGAGCGGGGTTGCCTTGGTGGCTTGGCATCGGTGTCGCGCTGATTGTGGGTGTGATTATCGGTAGCTGGCATGGATTCTGGGTTGCCATCGTGGGGGTTCCCGCCTTCGTTGTGACCTTGGGCGGTATGTTGTTGTTCCGCGGGATGAACCAGTTTATTGGCAAGTCCCTGTCGATTCCTGTTCCGGATCAGGTGAAATTTATCGGTGCCGGCTATATGAATTGGTTGCCGCCTATAGCCATAGGTAATTGGATAATTAACTCGGAAACCATCATCTTAGCCATGATTGCCGCTCTCCTGATGGTGTTCATGCGCACCCGCAAGCGTGTCCGTCTGGCGAAGGCTGGAGCAGAACTGCCCGCTAGCTGGATTTTTGTGGTTCAGGTGGTCTTTACTTGCATTATTATCCTGCTGTTTGGATGGATTTTTGCGACTGGACGACCGGGGACTTCCCTGCCTATCTCTGGCATCATCGTGATTTTGCTGTTCCTGTTCTACAACTTCCTGTCTCGCAACACTCCTCTTGGGCGAGGCATCTACGCCGTAGGCGGTAACCGCGTGGCCGCGGCATTAACCGGTATCTCGGTGAGGAAAGTGAACTTCTTTGTAATGTTCAACTCCTCGGTCCTGGCAGCTATCGCGGCGGTGTGCTTCGTGGGACGTTCCGGAGCATCTACACCGTTTGATGGCAACTTATGGGAGCTTGATGCCATCGCCTCCGTATTTATCGGTGGCGCTTCAGTCTGGGGCGGTATTGGTACTTTGGGTGGCACTATGGTGGGTGCTTTGGTGATGGCTTTCCTGAACAACGGTTTGCAGCTGCTTGGCGTGGGCACAGACTGGACTCAGATGATTAAAGGTCTGGTGCTGCTTCTTGCCGTAGCCTTTGACGTACTGTCCAAGAAACAGGGCAAACCTTCGATTATTGGCCTATTCAGTGCCACTCGCAAACGTAACCAAGCATCGTCCGACACGGCGCTTGTGCCTGAAAATGACTCGAAAAAAGAATCGCCTGAGCAGGAAGCGAAGGCCTAATTAGTCACAAAGAACTTGGGCAACTGCCCAAACCTGGGGCACCAGGACTCGACACAAAAGTGAGGTAACCATGCAAATAATCAAGAGAATCGCCGTTCTTGGCGCCGCTGGCGCATTGGCGTTCGCACTGTCAGGCTGCGCAGGCAATGCCGGCAACGCTGATAAGTCGGGAGACGACGCCGGGGCAAGCAGCTCGACTGGTCTGGATTTGGGCATCTCTATGCCTCAAAAGACCTCTGAGAACTGGGTAGAAGCCGAGAAGTACTTCAACGACCTGTGCAAGAGCGAGGGCCTGAAGTGCTCGGTTCAATTCGCGAACAATGGTGTTTCTGAACAGCAAAACCAGATTGATACGATGCTCACCAATGGAGCGAAGGCTCTAATCATTGGCGCTATTGACGGCACCTCCTTAGGTAATCAGGTGCAGAAGGCTGCTGATGCTGGCGTGCCCGTCATTGCTTACGACCGCCTGTTGATGGCAACTGAGAACGTCGACTACTACGTTGCTTACGATAACTTTGGCGTGGGCGTGAAGCAGGGCGAGGCTTTGCTGAAAGGCTTGGAAGCCAAGAAGCCTGGCGGCCCGTGGACCATCGAAGTGGTAGCGGGTTCTAACGATGACTCGAACTCGGCCAAGTTCTTTGACGGAGCCATGTCCGTATTGCAGCCGGAAATTGATGCCGGTAAGGTGACGATTGGTTCTGGTCAGAACACACAGGCCCAGGCTGCTACCCAAGGCTGGGATCCCAAGAACGCGCAGAGCCGTATGGACGCCATCCTGGCTCAGAATTACCCCGGCGACAAGGTTCCGGACGGTATCCTCTCCCCGAATGACACTCTGGCTCGCGCTGTCTTGTCCTCTTGCGAACAGGCTGGCAAGACCCTCCCGGTCGTGACCGGTCAGGACTCCGAGATTGAGTCTCTGAAGTGGATCATGCAGGGTAAGCAGTACTCCACCATTTCCAAGCCGACCAAGCCGCTGGTGGAAAGCGTTGTGGCTTTGGCTCAGAAGCTCTTGAAGGGCGAAAAGGACGTGAAGGACCTTAACGGTATCGCAGTGGATGACAAGCAGTACGACAACACTAAGAAGGTCGTCCCGGCCTTCCTGTTGCCTCCGGTGGTGGCAACGAAGGACAACGCTGCGGAAGTTTACAAGGACGAGCCCACAAAGCTGGAAGCGGTTAACTCTGTGAAGTAGTCCTTTAGTTTAGGATTTTGGCCTGCTAGACCGAGACCCTACTCTATGTAGATTTGGCTGCGGTCCCGTCGTATCCGGCGGGGCCGCAGCTGTTTAATAACTGTACTGTCCTGCGTGCCAACATTCTTGGTGCAGCCGGTGCTGCAAGGCAAGTGGCTCTATCTGCGCGAACATATATGATATGTTATTTTCCGACACGCCCGGGATGTGCGAATAGGTACTCAGATTTGCATCCTCCGAAAGTGACGTGTATAGTTTTATCTGTTGCGCACTTTTGCGGTGAGCAACGCCCCGATTGTTGAAATCTCGGTGAAAACTGGGGTGGATCGGTGAGTGGGTTTGTTGGTTTTGATCTCGATAGCGTTTTGTTTTTTGTTTACGCGTTT
>NZ_CAUPIY010000016.1:0-30334 GCF_963511525.1 uncultured Mobiluncus sp.
CCGCGACCTCCGCCGTGACAGGGCGGCGCGCTAACCAACTGCGCTACAGGGCCATTCAAACCGCAAGCCCGAAGGCTTACTTGTACTCCCAACGGGATTTGAACCCGTGTTGCCGCCGTGAAAGGGCGGAGTCCTAGGCCGCTAGACGATAGGAGCGTCGCCTAAGCCCAGGGGGCTAAGGACTTGAAATAGTTTAGGTGAAAAAAGCCACGAGTGCAAAACCTCGCTTCCCCCGGTCAGCCCGAGCTCGATAACCTATGCTAGAGACATGAGTTTTGTGTTCAGCCAGACCCCGGAGCCCAATCCAACCCCGGATACCCCCGTTAAGGAAGTCTTGGAGACGTCCCTGGACGTTATGGCAGTTCTGGCTGCCAGTATGGTCTGTATCGTGGCTTTACTAGTGGCTGCTCAAGTTATCGGATTTTTGTTACGTCGCTGGGGACGCAAGCACAGACTGGTTAAATATCTGGAACGTCGTTCCCGTGTCGGCGGGTCGTTGACCTGCATCGCCTTAGGGGCAACGATTGGGTGGCAATGGACTGTACGCAACCCCAACGTTCCTGGTTACGACGCGATTTCACACGGCTTGTTGATTTTCATGATTATTGCCGTGACGGTGTGGATGATTGAACTGTGCGCCGTCCTGGAGGACATGACCCGGACACACCTCGAGGGCGGGACGAAGCCAAATCGTCTGGTGACGCAGGCCCAAGTCATGCACCGAGTTTCACAAGTTTTCTTTGGGGTTTTCGGGGCTATCGCGATAGCGCTGACGTTCCCAGAAGCGCGTGCGGCCATGGGGTCGGTGCTGGCTTCTGCGGGCATTATCTCCCTGATTGCTGGTATTGCGGCACAAGGGGTGTTGGCCAATATGTTCGCCGGGCTCCAGATTGCTTTCTCCGACCCGATTCGGGTGGGTGATGTGGTCGTTTTCCAAGGTCAGCAAGGCACGGTTGAAGAAATCACGCTGACGTATATTGTCATTCATCTGTGGGATGAACGCCGCCTCATCCTGCCGTCCAAGAAATTTACCGAGGAACCTTTCGAAAACTGGACCAAACGGGACACCAATTTGTTGGGGGTAGTGGAGCTACGTGTGGATTGGCGTATGCCGTTGGCGGCATTCCGCAACGAAGTGGACCGGTTGTTGTCCGAGACGGACTTGTGGGATGGGCGCACCGCCAGCGTGCAGGTCACAGACAGTTCCGAAGAAACCATGCTGGTGCGTTTGGTGGCGAGCGCCGCGAACTCCGGGGATTTGTGGGATCTCAAGTGCTTCCTACGAGAACGCCTGATTGAGTGGATTCAAAGCGAAGCCCCCTATGCCTTGCCGCGTCGCCGCGTGGAAACTGAAACCGTGACGGAAGTGCATCTGCCTGTCGATGAAATCGAGATTGAAAAACAGGCTCGTGAACTGGCTATCGCCACAATCCGGGAAGCGAATGGGGATCGTCACGCCGCAGCCGCCGCGAAACAAGAGCACGAAGCTGTCCCGACTAACCCTTACGGAGAGCCGCTTTTAGACCAGTATGCCCGCAAAATCCAGGAAAAACGCCGCTCCTGGCGCTCTAAGGCACGGCGTCTGGACGAAAGCATGAGCGAAACGCCCGGACAGCTTCTCCCCTCCCAAGATGCCCTGCAAGATACCAAGTTGATGAGCACCACCGCCACGATGACTTGTGACCGGCTCTATTCCGGAACTCCTGACGCAGAGGAACGCCGCAAACTTGTCACGGGGCCGAAGCAACATGAACCCAAACCGAATGCTGATAGCGACACCGCACGTAAAGACGCCACCCCACCTGGTGAGGAGGCTCAGAAATGAGCCGAAATAAGCGCTCTCGAAAAGCCACTTCTGCCCCCACCCGCTCGACCCCCAAAACTTTGCAGAATCCGGATTTCCTGCGGGTTATTACCTGTAATTTGCAGTGGGGTACCCCAGCGGAGGGATGGCCCGATGTCCAAAAGGCAAATTCGCGGGTAGAAGCATTTATCCGGGGCTTGGGGGAACGGTGCCGCAGCCTGTTCAAATCGGGTTCGGTTAATACCCGCACCCAGCTGACCGAGGAAAATTTTCGGCAGACTGCCCGGGTTCTCCAGAAATTAAAACCGGATATTTTGGCGTTGCAGGAAGTTGACAAAGGACAGCGACGTTCCGGTTACGTCCGCCAAGCACGCGTGCTGGCGGAATCTTTACACCTGCCCTATTGGCGTATCGGGGCGTCTTACGCGGGCCAGTCCCAAGTCCTGCACCGCCGCCCTTTGGACAGCGAGCTAAAGGCGGAAAGCGGGTACGGTATCGCCCTGCTCTCACGCTGGCCGGTGAAATCTTGGCATTTCAAACGGCTCGGAAGAGTTCGGGCACGCATAGTGTGGGGCAGCGACCCGTGGAAGGGTTTTTCTCACGGCTTTCTCGAGGGGTTACGTGACCTTCCCGATGCTGCAAAAGGGACCGGGATTCGGTTTGGTCAGATGCGAGTGCTGTTGGCGGCCCGGCTGGCTACTCCGCTGGGGACCGTAGCGCTAGGCACGACCCACCTGGAAATTCACCGTCCCACGGCTGCTTCTCAGCTGCGGCGCGCCTGGCGTTCTCTCTACCACCTGCGACCTGAATCATGCCTGCTGATGGGGGATTTCAATCTGCGTGATTACCATATCGACAAGGTACTGCAGCCTTTACCTGCGGAACAACACCCGCAGCTGCACGGGGCTATCCCGTCATATCCGGCTGATAAGCCGTGGATTGCCTTAGATCAGCTGCTGGGAAACGGTTGGGAGTTAGTGAGCGAACCGCGAGCTTTGCGCCTGCCCATCTCGGATCACCGGGCGGTCATCTACGATTTGCGCCCCGTCAAAGCCACTCAATAACCCCCGGACTCGCGATATCAGCCCGCCGGGAGGGCTAGCGAGCCTTGGCAGGGAAAAGGTTCCCAGGCTGATGATGCCACCAGCCTGGGAACCTTGTGAAAACGGAATGAACTTAGCCGCGGAAGCGCGGGAATGCGGACTTGCCGGCGTAAACGGCGGCATCGCCGAGCATATCCTCGATACGCAGCAGCTCGTTGTACTTGGCGACACGTTCGCTACGGGCTGGCGCGCCGGTCTTGATTTGGCCAGCGTTGGACGCCACCGCCAAGTGCGCAATCGTGGTGTCCTCGGTTTCGCCCGAACGGTGCGACGTCATGGTGTGGAATCCCGCCCGGTGAGCCATCTCGATGGCCTCAAGGGTTTCGGTCAGGGAACCAATCTGGTTGACCTTTACCAGCAGGGCGTTTGCCACGCCTTCCTTAATACCGCGCTCTAGGCGCTCGGGATTCGTGACGAACAGGTCGTCGCCCACCAGCTGCACCTTGTCGCCAATGGCGGCGGTGAGTTTCTGCCAGTCCTCCCAGGCTTCTTCGTTCAGCGGATCCTCGATGGAAACAATCGGATACTTGTCGATCAATTCCTCGTAGTATTTCTCGAGGTAAGCCGCGTCACGGGCTTCGCCCTCAAAGTTATACTTGCCGTTTTCGTAGAATTCGGAAGAGGCCACGTCCAAAGCCAGCGCGACGTCCTTGCCGGGCTTGTAACCGGCCTTTTCGATAGCAACCAGAATCAAATCCAGCGCTTCCGCGTTAGACTCCAGGTTCGGCGCAAACCCGCCTTCATCACCCAAGCCGGTGGCCAGACCCTTATCCTTGAGAACGGACTTCAAGCAGTGATACACCTCAGCGCCCATCCGTAGCGCTTCGGCGAACGTTTCGGCACCAATCGGCGCAATCATGAACTCTTGAATGTCCACGTTGGAATCCGCGTGGGAACCGCCGTTCAAAATATTCATCATCGGCACCGGCAAGACGTGAGCGTTGGGACCGCCGAGGTATTCAAACAGTTCCAAACCGGCGTCCTCGGCTGAGGCTTTCGCTGCTGCCAGGGACACGCCCAGAATCGCATTCGCCCCCAGCTTGCCCTTATTGGGGGTACCGTCCAGGTCCATCATTGCCGCGTCAATTGAGCGCTGTTCGACGGTATCAAACCCCACCAGTTCGGGGGCAATAATATCGTTCACGGCCTTGACTGCCTTTAGTACCCCTTTGCCCTGGTAACGTCCTTTATCACCATCACGGAGTTCCACCGCTTCGAACTGGCCGGTCGATGCACCGGAAGGAACCGCAGCGCGAACCATACCCCCTTCGTACTCAAGTTCTACTTCAACCGTGGGGTTACCGCGGGAATCAAGAATTTCGCGACCGTAAATGCTTTCGATGATTGCCAACTGAGTCTCCTTATGTGAAAGGTTGATAATGTTTCGCCGCTCCACCCCGAATAGGGCGCAGGCAGCCACTACTATTCTTTCGTAAAAATGCGCATTTGTCCGGGGATTTCTCCCCGGACAAACAAAATTATTCTCGAATTAGCTTTCCAGCTCTCGCCGCAGTTTTCGCCTACTGCTGCGCTTGACCCATCATCTGCATCTGCGCGGCACGCTGCTGGATTATCTGGATAGATTGATTCATCCGATTCGACAGCTTCGTGTTGTTAAGGTCAAAACCAGCCTGATAGACACGTTCAATCTGGGCCGCTAACTGCGAATCTACTGGTGGCACACCCAGCTCTTCAGCGACCTTCGGATCAGTGGCGGTGGCACACAGCAACAGTTGCATGACATCTCGAGTTTCCGGGGACATCTCTGCGGGGTTCACCTTGAACAGGTCGGTTTTAACCTCGTCAAGCTGCGGGCACTGCGAGAGCAAATCCTTGCCACCTTCATTGAGAGTCCGCAGGTAGCGCAGAGCATAAATGCGTGCGGTCTGCAAATCTGGCGTGTCGTTGAGGTTTATTCCCGCTTCGGCTAGTTCTTTGGTGACTGTTCCGATCTGAGCTTCGGTGACGACCCATCCATCACCATAGGCGGCTACTCCTGGTTTTGCTTCGCATCCGCTCAGCAGCCCTCCCGCGAGCGCCAACGCGGCAACGCCCGTCATCAGCTTGGTTGCTGCTTTAGTGGTTTTGGTCACGAGGGACTGTTCCGCCATCGTTTTTCCCTTCAATAGTCCGGCCCAACGTTCCCATCTTAGCTTTTCTTTGACCGGGGAGGGAATTTTAAACTAGGGGTTTAATGACGCCTCGAATGACTTTCTCTACCCATTCCATGAGCTCTCGGTCCACAATGGGAGTTTCGCTCAACCCATTTTTCCTGGTTGGGGCGGGTATAAATAATTCGCGCGTCGTCAGTTTCACCCGCGCCCCCGGATACAAGCGCTGCAGACGCGCCATCTGCGAATCAGCCAGTTCTACGGGCTTAAAGCGAATGAATTTGCCCATCACCTTAATCTCTTGCACCTTTTGGGTCCGCGCCAGGTTCCGCAGTTTCGCGACTGCCCCCAAGCGTTCCAACGGTTGCGGAGGGCGTCCGTAGCGGTCGGTCATTTCCTCCAGTAACTGGTCGATTTCCGTATCCGTGGTGGCCGAGGACAGACGCGTGTAGGCATCGAGTCGTAGCGACTGCACATCCAGATAGTCCTCGGGAATGTAGGCATCTATGGGCAGCTCAATGGACACACTGGTGTCTTCGGGGGCTTCCTGACCCTTATAGGTCGCCACCGCTTCGCCCACCATGCGCACATACAGGTCAAAACCTACTCCAGCGATGTGTCCGGACTGTTCGCCGCCCAACAGGTTACCGGCCCCGCGAATCTCCAGGTCTTTCGTAGCGATGGCCATCCCGGATCCCAGCCCAGTGTTGGTTCCAATCGTTTTCAGCCTCTCAAAAGCCGTTTCATTCATAGTGGTGCCGGGCGGATAGAGGAAGTAAGCGTAGCCACGTTCCCGCCCGCGGCCGACTCGTCCGCGCAGCTGATGCAGCTGGGACAGGCCAAAGCGGTCCGCATGGTCCACGATGATTGTGTTGGCGCTGGTCACATCCAACCCGTTTTCGACAATAGTCGTGGAAACCAGCACATCGAATTCTTGGTTCCAGAAATCCACCATCACCGATTCCAGCTGTTTTTCCGACATCTGCCCGTGACCCACCCGAATCCGTGCTTCGGGCACCAGCTCGGCGAGGTGAGCGGCAATCCTATTGATGGATTGCACCCGGTTATGTACGAAAAATACTTGCCCGTCACGCAACAGTTCGCGCCGGATAGCGGCCGCGACCTGCTTATCCGAGTAGGCTCCCACGTAGGTCAAGACCGGGTGGCGGTCCTCCGGCGGGGTGGTGAGGGTGCTCATGCCACGAATCCCGGTGATGGCCATCTCGAGGGTGCGTGGAATCGGGGTGGCGCTCATCGTCAAAACGTCAACGTCAGCACGTAGAGCCTTGAGAGCTTCCTTGTGTTCCACCCCGAAACGCTGTTCCTCGTCAATCACCACCAGGCCCAGGTCTTTGAACCGGACATTTCCCGACAGTAGGGCATGGGTTCCGATTACCACTTCGATGGAGCCGTCTTTCAACCCGGCTTTAATCCGGGTGGCATCCTTAGCTGTGGTAAAGCGCGACAGCGCAGCTACAGTTACCGGGAACCCCGCAAAACGGTTCGTAAACGTTTCGGCGTGCTGGCTGACCAGCAGGGTCGTCGGAGCTAAAATCGCCACCTGCTTGCCGTCCTGGACGGCTTTAAAGGCCGCGCGAACCGCTATCTCGGTTTTTCCGTAACCCACATCACCACAGATGAGCCTATCCATCGGAACGGTTTGTTCCATGTCATGCTTGACTTCATCAATAACCGTGAGCTGGTCGGGAGTTTCCACAAACTCGAAACTGTCTTCGAGTTCGCGTTGCCAGGGGGTATCCGGGCTGAAAGCATACCCTTTGGAGGCTTGGCGAATGGCATAGAGACGCACCAGTTCACGAGCGATTTCTTTCACCGCTTTCCGGGCTCTGGACTTGGTTTTTGCCCAATCAGCCCCGCCCATCTTTGACAGTGCCGGGGATTCTCCACCCACATACTTCGAGAGTAAGTCCAGGGAATCAGTAGGCACCCACAGCTGATCGGCGGGACCGTTGCGTTTGCTGGGGGCGTATTCCAACACCACGTATTCTTTCGAGGTGGTCTCCCGGCCCCGCCCCATGGTGCGCTTCGCCAGTTTTACGAAACGCCCGATGCCGTGGTGCAGGTGAACTACGTAGTCGCCCCGGTTCAACGTGAGAGGGTCAATCGCTTTGCGTCGTCTGGCGGGAAGGTTGGCCTTGTCAGTGGCGTGGCGGGACTTCTTTTTGCCCAAGACCTGTGCCTCGCTCACCACCAACAGTTGCGCTGCGGGAACCTGGTAGCCCTCGTCCAGGGGGGCCACCGTGATCTGTACCGCGCCGCTGCTTGGCGACATAGCGTCCGCAACTACTTTCGCCGGGACATCCGCCTCACCAAGGACATCCCGCAGACGGCTCGCCATTCCCCTACCGGTCGTAGTGATCACTACGTTCCAATTTTCTGACACCAAATCGCCGATTGTACCAATCAGTCCAGTTTCTCCGGCGGGAGGCTCCATCACGATTTGCGCCCCCACGTTCTGAGCGTTCTCGCCCACCGCAAAAGGAGAGACGAACACGGTGTCCATGCGCGCCTCTTGGGCAGCGGCATGGAGCTGTTCCAAGGTCAAAAACGAAGCCTGTTCAATCTCCAGGGGTACTTCCCCGCCACCCGCGGCCGCCGACCAAGAAGCTGCCAGAAACTCTTGGGTCGTTTCCACCAGTTCTTTCGCGCGCGCCTCCAAACGGGGACGATCGGTCGCCACCAGACGGGCTCCGGGCGGCAGCAGGGAAAACAGAGGCACCATTTCCGCACCCAGCAGCGGGCTCAAGGATTCCAAGCCTTCGCCGTACTTTCCCTCGGCCGCCAGATTCAGTATTTCGCCAGCTTGGGGCATTTGGTCAGCCAGACTGGCGGCCCGTTCCCGCGCCGCATCGTCGAGGAGTAGCTCGCGGCAGGCCGGGGCGTGCAGCTCCCGGATATCGCCGCCGAAAGTTCGCTGATCCGTTGCCGTAAACGCCCGAATGGTGTCTACCTCGTCGCCAAACAGTTCAATCCGCACCGGATGGGCAGCTGTGGGTGAAAAGACGTCAATCAGACCCCCACGCACGGCAAACTGACCGCGCGCCCCGACCATATCAACCCGTTCGTAGCCCAAACGCAACAAATCCGCAGCCATAGTGTCACGGTCATAAGTGTCTCCCACCTGCACCATAAACAGAGGATAGTCGGCGATATGGGCGTTCACCGGGGCTAGTGCGGCTCGCATGGGCATGACCAAAAAATGCACCGCATCTTGCGGGTCGGGATGCGTCACCCGATGTAAAGCCCAAATCCGGCGCGCCATCGTGTCGGCCCTGGGGGAAAGTCTTTCGTGAGGCAGCGTTTCCCAGTCGGGAAACAACTCCACTCCGGCATGGTAGGCTCCCAGTTCACGAGCTAATTGGGTAGCGGCACGGGTGCTCGGCGCGAGGACCACGGTTAGCTCTTTGCCGCCACCGGGCAAACCCGCGATGAGCGGGGCATAAAAACCGGGGGGTGCTACATATTCACACCCCGACTCCGCCGCGTTTGGCTCCAGACCTGCCAAAGCAGCCCCGGTCGCCTTCAGCAAACCGTGCAAGCTCATGAATGAACCTGACCCCCTCAGCTCAGACCAGAATCCTCAATGCGCCGCCCCTTTATTTGGGGTTGCCCAAATGTAACCTGGCTTGAGCTTTTGCCAGACCGTTTTCCGCAATATCCGTCACGCATTGTACCGCTCGGTCCAAAACCTCATCAAGAATACCTTGCTGAGACTTCGGGATACGTCCCAAAACCCAGTTAATGACGTCAAACCCCCCACCGGGCATTTTGACTGGACGGCCAATCCCGATGCGTAAACGCGCAAAGTCTTTCGTGCCCAAAGTCTTTTGGATGGATTTCAGCCCGTTATGCCCGCCATCGCTGCCGCCAACTTTTAGCTTGGCGTAGCCCATTTCGAGGTCTAACTCATCATGGACCACCAGTAGGCGCTCTGGGCCAAGCCGGTAATAGTCCAGCAGTTCTTTCACCCCCGGACCGGATTCGTTCATGAACGAGCCGGTATGAGCCACGATAATTTTGGGCGCGTCAACCCCGTATCCCAAACGTACTGTCGCCACGCGCGCCACCACTCCCGCACGCGCCAGGGACTGATTCCGATACGCCTGACCAGACTGCCCCACAAAGCGATCCGTGACCATATACCCACAGTTGTGCCGGGTTCCGGCATATTTTTCACCGGGATTGCCGAGCCCCACCACGAGCCAGGTTCCCTCCTTGTCCACCAGACGAGAGGGATCCAAACGTGGTTCGTGAGTGGGGCTCATCAGCAATCCAAGTAAGTGTCAGAAAACCGCTATTACTCAGCAGATTCTTCGGTTTCTTCCTCAGTTTCAGCCTCGGTAGTTTCTTCTTCCGCCGTCGGGGCTTCGGGAATGTCAACTTCCTGCGGAGTGGTAACGCTCAAAACGATCGCTTCCGGATCGCTCTTGGCTTCCACACCCTCAGGCAGCTTGATGTCGGCAACGCTCAACACCACGCCATCTTCCAAGCCATCCACGCTGACCTCGATCTTTTCCGGAATAGCAATAACCGGAGCAAAAATTTCCATGTTCAACAGGTCTTGGTTGGCGACCAAACCGGACTTGGGTTCGCCGATGATCTCGATAGGCACTTCCACGTCCACCTTTTCGTCGGCCTTCACCAGCAACAGGTCCATGTGCATAATCTGGCGCTTTACCGGGTGGCGCTGAATGTCCTTGACCAGGACCATCGCCGGGTCTTTCAGTCCCTTCAGGGAAATAACGGCGTTAGCGTTGTCCTTAACCAGCAGGAAAGTGTCGTGGTAGGGCAGCAACAGGTGCACCGGATCCGTGCCGTGACCGTAGAGTACTGCCGGAATCTTGTCAGCAACTCGAGCGCGGCGAGCAAAGCCCTTACCGAAATCCGTGCGCTCTTCAACTTGCAAAGTGGGGTTATCAGCCATGTTTGTATCCTCCAAAATATGTAATCAGTTTGCGTTTTCCCGGGAGGACCGCGGAATTCTGTTGCGGGCTAACCTTTCCAAAGTCTCGTTGTTCCCCTCACGGGTGAGCAGACGACTCCGTTCCTGCCATAAGACAGAAAAACCCGCTCTGCTCAAAAAGCAAAAGCGGGCGAAGGGCATCCAGCAAAGTTACCGGGCCGCGTCGATAACGGTTCACGCCGCGGTTTTACCGCCGCGCTCCCCCTCGCCGAGGCAACCCCTCAATGATAGCGAAAACACCGCAATTTTACTAATTTGCACAAACGGTAACCTCCTGCGTCTCTCGCTGTGCAAATATTAATCTGACTAGATTCATTATTTGGGTATACCTAAAGGTAAAGTATGAAACAATGATTTCATGAATGAGACCATCGATGTCCAGCTAGAACATCGCACCATCCGCGAGTTCAAATCGGATCCCATCCCCGAGGACACTTTCCAAACCCTTATGGACGTAGCCATGCACACCCCTACGTCCCGCGGGATTCAGAGTGCCTCAATTATTCGGATTAAGGATCAAGGAAAACGCGAAAAGCTGGCTGAAATCGGTGGTCAGGAATATGTTGCCCGCGCTCCGGAGTATCTGCTGTTTATCGCGGATTTAGCCCGGGGCGCAGCTATTCTGGAGGAAATGGGCTTATACCCCCAATCGGCTGCCACGATAGATACGTTCCAGGAAGCCTTCACCGATGCGGTTCTCATGGTTCAAAACGTGGTAGTGGCGGCCGAGTCTCTGGGGTTGGGAGCAAATATTTTAGGCAATATCTTGAACGAGCCCAAGGGGGTAATCGAGGCTATCGGACTGCCTCCCTATACTTTCCCGGTACTGGGCCTAACCTTGGGATACCCCGGCGAAGAACCGCAACCGAAACCGCGGATGCCCAAAGAGTTCCGGGTCATGACCGACACTTATGTGCGTCCGGATTCCTACCTGGAAGCACTCAAGGATTACGACGCGCAGATGCGCGAATACTATGACCTGCGCAATAAGGCAGGCGTGAGGACAAGTTTACGAATCAAATCTTCCAGAAACTCGGCAAGGTACGCAACCGCCGCGCCTCCATCCTGGATGACATCGAATCACAGGGATTCCTCATGCACCCCTAGACTCCGGGGACTCACGCCCGTTTTACTCGAACAGGGCGGTCACGGAGCCTTCCTCAAAGACCTGACGAATTGCCCGAGCCAGCAACGGCGCAATCGGCAAAACCTTGAGCTGCGGGAAACACTTATCCGGTGGAATCGGCACCGTATCCGTAACGATAACTTCGCGGGCTCCGCATTCGCTCAGGCGCTTTGCCGCTGGATCAGAAAACACCGCGTGCGTCGCCGCTACCAGCACATCCTTGGCTCCGGCGTGCTTCAAAACTCCCACGGCTTCCGCAATCGTCCCACCGGTGTCAATCAAGTCATCGACCAGCACGCAGGTGCGCCCTTCAACATCACCCACCACCCGGTTGGCCACGGCCACATTGGGACGGGAGGTGTCACGAGTCTTGTGCACGAAAGCCAGAGGGTATCCGCCCAAGCGGTTCGCCCACTTTTCAGCCACGCGAATCCGGCCCGCATCCGGGGACACCACGGTCACATTGTTCAAATCCACGCGGGTGCGGACATAGTCAATCAGCACCGGCATCGCCTGGAGGTGATCCACCGGGCCGGTAAAGAAACCCTGTTCCTGTGAGGCGTGCATATCGATACTCATCAAACGGGACGCTCCGGCAGTCTTGTACAAATCCGAAATCAGACGCGCCGAAATCGGTTCGCGTCCCTGGTGTTTCTTATCTTGACGGGCATAAGGGTACAGCGGAGCAACCACAGTGATGCGCTTGGCGCTGGCTCGTTTCAGGGCATCAATCATGATGAAGTGTTCCATCAACCACTTAGAGACATTGCCGGAAACCGACTGGATACAAAACACATCGCAGCCGCGGACCGACTCGTTGTACCGCACATAGATTTCGCCGGAGGCAAAGTCGTAAATCGTAGTCGGCAGCACCTCCACGTCAAGTTCTTTGGCAACCTGTTCAGCCAGTTCGGGGTGCGATCGACCCGACACAATCACCAAACGCTTGCGCGGGGTATCAAACAACTCTGCCATTCGTGTGCCCTTCTTTTATCGGAGTTTTTCTGTTGCTGCAAAGGTATTAATCATGGCTTTTATCGTCCCTTTCGTCCACCGGAACTATTTCGCACCATCCGTCTTGTCTGGGGGATTCCCTCCGGCTTGCTCAGCCCGCATCGCTTCGATGGCGGCGATAGTTTCAGGACGATTCTTTGCGACCCAGCCGGGAATTTGGCGCATCTGAAAGTCATTGACCGCTAAGTTCCCCTCCGGGATGTCTTGACGGACGATGGTTCCTCCGCCGGTATAAACACCGTCTCCGATATTGACCGGGGCAATGAACACGTTATTAGCGCCGGTCCGGCAGTGCGACCCGACATTGGAGTGATGCTTATGTACCCCATCGTAGTTTGCAAAGATAGTGGCGGCGCCGATGTTGGTGCCTTCCCCAATGGTGGCGTCCCCCACATAAGACAGGTGGGGAATCTTGGTGCCTCGCCCGACTTGGATGTTTTTCGTTTCGCAAAAGCCTCCGACCTTTGTGCTTTCCGACAGGATGGTTCCCGGACGCAGATAGGTGAAGGGACCGATGTAGGAATGGGCTCCGATTTCAGAGGACAGCCCGTGTACCCGAAAGACTTCCGCGTCGTCTCCGACTTTCATGTCGATAAGGGTCGAGTCCGGTCCGATACGGCAGTCCTCGCCAATGCTGGTGTGGCGGCGCAGCTGCGTATTGGGGTAAATCGTGGTGTCCTGTCCGATGGTCACGTCGGCATCAATCCATGTCGTGGCTGGATCGATAATGGTGACGCCCTGCAGCATCCAATACCGAGTGCGGCGGCGATTGTATTCGGCCCGCAGTTCGGCCAGCTGTGCCCGGTCGTTGCAACCTTCCGCTTGCGCCGTGTCTGACAGCAACACCGAAGAGACCCTGAGACCTTCGTTTCGAGCCGCTTTGATGGTGTCGGTCAAATAGATTTCCCCTTGGTCGTTGTTTGTCGACAGGGTCGGTAAGCAGCGATTTAAGAATTCGGCGTCGAAAGCATAAATCCCCGCGTTGACTTCTTTGATTTGCTTCTGAGCGTAAGTCGCGTCGCGTTCCTCAACGATACCGGCGACGTGTCCCGCTACCCGCTGAATTCTGCCGTAACCGAAGGGGTTGGCTATCTCCGTAGTCAGCAAGCACAAGGCCGCCCCTTCGTCCTCGCGAGTTTCCGCGAGGGACAGGATCGTGGAGGAATCAAGCAGGGGCACATCGGCGGAAGTCACCACCAAAGTCCCTGTCGCAGCCCCCAGTTCCTCTAGCTTTTGCAAGGCGCACCACACGGCCCGACCGGTGCCGGGCACATCGTCCTGATGGGCAATCACGATGTCGGGATTAACCGCCTGAGCTTCGGCAGCCACGGCCTCGGCCTGGTGACGAACTACCACCACGATGCGTTCCGGTTCGACTTCCATAGCGGTATGGATAGCGTGGGAAAGCAGGGTGCGCCCCGCGAAAGAGTGCAGAACCTTGGCTTTCTTTGACTTCATACGAGTGCCTTGGCCTGCCGCCAAGATAACGATGGTGCTGACGTTGGTCATGTTCCTATCCTAACGCCTTGCCCGTCCCTAAAAAGCAAAAAGTTCCGCCCCCAGGATTCGAACCCAGACTAAAGGTACCAAAAACCTCTGTGCTGCCATTACACCAGGGCGGAATGCGCCGCCAACTGCGGTCGGAAACAGCGCCCGTCTATTTTGCCATTTTTCAACTTTTTTAGAAAGTCGAGGCTGCTTAACTTTCCCGTATGTCGCTAGCATCGCAAGTACGTGCAGTACTCGCAATATTTTTATACTTTGCAAGCACCCCTCTAAAGACTTCCAATAGTCCCCAGGAAAGTATTTCGGGGCCACAAAGATTTTCTCCGCGACAAAGATTCTCGACCTCAAGTATTATTAAAGAAGTTTTTTCCCGCAATAGGACGGTGCTATGGTTCCCCCCTCCGCTTTACCCGATGGTGACGAAGTCGACGGCATTCTCAAGGCTTGGCGCTCCCTGCTGCCCCGTGCTGATTTAACTCCGCTTTCAGTGTTCTCCCGAGTCTCCCGCCTCGCCCGTCACCTCGACCAGGCACGTCGTGAAGCATTCTCTTCAGTAGACTTGGAGCCCTGGGCTTTCGATGTGCTTTCCGCCCTGCGCCGGGCAGGAGAGCCCTTTTCCTTGACCCCAGGCGTACTTATGCAGCAATCGCTGGTGTCCTCGGGGACTATGACGAATCGTATCGACCGTTTGGAAGAACGCGGATTGGTTCGTCGCTGCGCCCATCCGGAGGATCGCCGCGCCATTTTGGTGGAACTCACCGAAGACGGCAAGAGGCACGCTGATGCGGCGATAACCAAGCTGATGGCTACGGAACGGGATTGGTTAGGCGATCTATCCGAAGCGGACGTAAACGAATTGGCTCGGCTGTTGCGGGCGGTGCTGCTCCCCTTCGATGCCCAATCTCGCTAGGAAACCTGAGAGGGTTGTCTGTCCTCGACCTTCGTCACCACTTTGATAGGGTCCGCCTGGGGGACGTCGTCAGGAGACACCGCCAATACAGCTTTCGGCTCAATCCGCAGCGCCACACGTTGCCCCTTCGTGACCATCATGGATTCCGAAGGCGTTATCTGAGATGTCAACGTGATTCCCGAAGGCATCTCTACCTCGACTTTCGCGGTAGATCCCAGGAAAGTCAGGTTTTTCACCACGCCTTGATTGGCTAATCGGGGGGCGTTGGGCTGCACCATCTCCAGCTGCACGGATTCGGGACGCACCAAAATTGTGGCCTCACCGTTGGTTCGTTTCGTCGAGGCTTTCAGAATCGGAATTTCTTGGTCCCCTACAAAAGCCGAACCATCCCGAATCAAAGCGGGAATACGGCTCGATTCACCGATAAAAGTCGCCACAAACTCATTTGCGGGCTCGTTATATAACTCCCAAGGCTCGGCAATTTGCTGCAGCTTGCCGTCTTTCATCACACCGACCCGGTCGGCCACAGCCAAAGCCTCCTCCTGGTCGTGCGTCACGAACAGGGTCGTCAACCCAGATTGCAGCTGAAGTCGGCGGATTTCTCCGCGCAACTGTACCCGCACTTTGGCATCCAAAGCCGAGAGCGGCTCATCGAGAGCCAACACCGCGGGTCGCAACACCAAAGCTCGTGCCAGGGCAACCCGCTGCTGCTGACCCCCGGACATCTGGTGGGTGTACTTATCAGCTTGGTTAGCCAGACCCACCATCTCCAGGGCTTCCATAGCCTGATGGACGCGACGTTTAGAGTCGACCTTGCGCACCGTCAGCCCGAACTCTACGTTTTGGCGTACTGTCATATTGGGAAACAGGGAATACTGTTGAAACACCATCGCCATATTCCGCTTTGCCGCGGAGGTGTGGGTGATGTCTCGCCCGTTGACCACAATGTGGCCCGAGTCGACCTGCATTAAGCCTGTCAGAGCCCGTAACGCGGTCGTTTTCCCGCATCCTGAGGGCCCCAGCAGCACAACGAGTTCCCCACTGTGGAATTCACAGTTGAAATGATCCAGCGCCTGGGTGCGTCCGTATTGTTTGTTCAGATCCCGAAGCTCAACCTCGGCACCAACAGCCTCATTTGGCATTTTTCTCTCTCTTCTTTTTCAATTCGTAGCTCACGATTTCCAACATCATCAACACCACGATGCCAAACACCATGGTCAGCAGAGCCAGCGCGGTTGCCGTCATAGAGTCGTCTTGACCCAACTGGAAAATAGCGACCTGCAGATTGTTGCGATTCAACAGCGACGCAATGGTGAACTCTCCCAGCACTACAGAAATAGTGATAAAGGATGCGGCCCCAATGGCTCCGCGAAGGTTGGGAATAATGACTTTGAACATGACCGTAGACCACGGTGCCCCTAGGGAACGCGCGGCTTCAACCAGGGTCTTTACCGGAATCGTCGAGAACCCGGCATCGAGCGCCCGGTACGCGAAGGGTAGCGCCAAGATGGTGTAGGCAAAAGCTAGCCAGATTGGATGCGTGTTCAACAGGTTAATCGAAATAAATCGATATATCGGCCCTAGACCGACCACCAACACGATGGCGGGAATCGCGAGGGGAAGCAGGCAAATAAACTCCACCACGCGAGACAGTTTGGAAGGGCGGATTTTTAGCGCCAGCATGGTTGGCAACAACAAAGCCAGCATCAGCACCACCGTAAACACGCTCAATCCCAAGGAATTCAACACACCGTCCCACAGAATCGACATATCTGCCCCGGAAGCGGTGGTCCCCGACAAGCTAAAGATGGATTGCCAAGCCCCGCCTGACCATGCCCCGGTGAGGGGAAACCGCACCGAAAAAATTAACATACCCAGCAGTGGTATAAATAAAAACAGCAGTACGGCGACGAGGATTACCCACTGGTAAATTGCTACGCCCAGGGGCGTCTGCCACTTACGGCTTGCCCGGTGTGACGTGACCTCGGTTGAAGGGGCTGCCAGCAGGGTCTCCGCTTTAGAATTTACGGAATTCGTGAGGTTTACTCCCATTTCGCCGTCCTCTTTTGCAGTTGTGCGTAAGCTGTCATCACCACAGCCACTACGACCACCATCAACAGGGCGAGGGACTGCGCGAACCCGTTTTGCCCGATGTCTTGCTCGTTACGCAGTGCGCTTTGAATCATCAGCGGCACCAGGATGGAGCGTTGCGTAAACAGTGCTGCCGCGGTGGCGTAAGCAGAAAAAGCGTTTGAAAATAACAGCAAAAAGGCACCGAGGAATCGCGGCCACAGAATCGGACCCGCCACCCGGAACCAATAGTCCCAAGTCGAGCCCCCCAAGTTCACGGTCGCTTCCTTCCACTGGGGACGCAGCGAGTCCATCGCCGGTAAGAACACGATAATCATCAGGGGAATCTGGAAGTAGCAATACACCAGCACCAGCCCCGGCAGGGAGGCCAGCCAGTTAGGATCCAGCTGAATTCCGGTGGTCGCGAACAGAATCTGAGTGCCGATACCGTTAATCCCGATGGTGGCGATGAATGCAAAAGCCAGCATGACCCCGCCAAACTGCGCCAATACGGAAGATACGGCATTGATTAGGCGGCGCAGCAAACCGGTTTGGCTGGAACGAGCCACCAGGGCATAACAGGCCAGTGCCCCCACTACGGCCCCAATCAAAGCCGAAGCGATGGAGACAAAAACTGAGGTACCCAGCGATTCTAGAGTGTTCTTTTCACCCAGACGCGCCAAGTTTGTCAAGGTAAATCCCCCCGTCGCGCTGGTGAAGGCTCCCGCAATCACGATTGCAGTGGGGGTGAGCAAGAATATTGCCACATAGAGGAAAAACGGGATAGTGACCAGGTTCGTGGACTTGCGCCGCCGCCCCGACGAGGGGTACCAGGTCTTTGACTCGGCTAGTAACTGTCCGCGCCAACCAGTTCGTTTATTGACCTCTGGTTTTACGTCTGTAGGCACGAGCCGGGAGCCCGGATCAGTATCCGAGCTCCCTGGCCGTGTATCTTCTTGAACAGGCTTAGTTACCAATAGCCTTGTCCCAATTCTGCTGCAACCAAGTGGTGATTCGAGCCGAATCATCCGGGCTGTAGGTCAACGGAGGCTTAGAGGTTTCGATCAAGGTGGCTTTGGCGTCAGCATCAATGGTGCCGTCCGTTTCCATCTGTTCCATCAGCACCGGCATTGCCCCGCCCTTCATCCAGAGGTTCTGAGCTTCTGGAGTATAGAGGAACTCCTGCCACAAACGTGCCGCGGCCGGGTGGGGAGCTTCCTTGTTGATGGCCTGCTGGTAATAGCTGCCGACCTCGGTGCCAGGAAACACGATTACTCCCCATTCAACTCCTTGACCCTTTAAGCGGTCACGAGTCGAAATTTGGTTGTAGGACCAGTCGAACACCGCGGCGGTCTGACCGGAATCGA
Organism: uncultured Mobiluncus sp.; assembly: GCF_963511525.1. NCBI lineage: Bacteria > Bacillati > Actinomycetota > Actinomycetes > Actinomycetales > Actinomycetaceae > Mobiluncus > uncultured Mobiluncus sp. The sequence continues at coordinate 17,996 of NZ_CAUPIY010000016.1, forward strand.
TGGTGGCCGAGGTTACATCAATGGTGTTCAAGTTGCCGAGGCTCTTGAGTTCCTTAAAGAAATCCAGACCCGGCTGGAGGTTTTGCAAATCCCCACCATTGGCCAGATTCGCCATAATAAAGCCATTGAATGCCGCCCCGGCTTCCGCGGGTTTGCCGTTGAGCGAGACGACGCCAGCAAACTTCGGGTCTTTCAAGTCCTCAATGGACTTGACATCACCGTACTTGGTCTTATTCCAGCCCAGAGACATCACACCGGTGTAATCAGGGGTGTACAGCTTGTCTTTATTCTTAAGTTTCGGATCAATCTTTGCTGCCCCTTGAGTTTCATACGTCGCGAAATACTGGGTGGAATCCACGGCTACGGCTAAACCAACATCAACGGTGTCCGGAGCTTTATCCGTCCCGGCGTTCGTCTTAATGGCATCAATTTCTTCTTTCGAAGACGCATTGGGGCTCTGTTCGTTTACGGTGATTTCGGGATATTTCTTTTTGAACGCCTCAATCACTCCCCCCCAGTTTGACCAGTCGTGGGGCAGCGCAATGAGGTTCAACTGACCCTCTGCCTTAGCCGCTTTTTCCAGCCCTTCCATTCCCCCAAAGTCATCAATGGAAGCAGCTGCCTGATACTTGGTCTTGTCTGCGGTGTTTTCCGCGTTTACCGCGCTGCCGCCACAAGCTGTCAATCCCAATGAGGCGCTGACCAGGATAGCGGCGCCTGCCATCAGAGAAAATTTCTTGTTCAAGGGTTTTCCTTTCCTGAAACTGTATTAGCGTCTCTAGGTTAGGAAACTCGCGTTAGGACTTACCTGCTTAAATTGTTAAGACTGTGTAAGTTCCCCTTTTCACTAGTTAAATCTTGCGGATGAGGAGCCCTGATATTCGCCGTTTACCGGTCCAACAGCACTGAAAACTCGTGCTACCAAAGGGTGGGTGCCAAGCCTCTGCGCCACTTTTTCTTGGGAGGGTGCGTCCGGGCACAGGGCGGCGATGGTCGGACCAGAGCCAGAAACGATAGCTTTCAAAGCCCCGGCCTGTTCTGCGGCGGCGATGATCTGGGATAGTTCAGGGAAAATGTTCAGGGCACCGGCCTGCAGATCGTTGTGAAGGTATCCGGCCAGCTCGGCGATGTCCCCGTCCAGAGCTGCCAAAAAGTCTGGTGAGAGCCCAGCGGGCAGCGGCTGCGGATGGGGAACCAGCCCGTCGAAAGCCTCAAAGACTTTTGGTGTGGACAGTCCACGGTGGGAAACAGCTAGGACCCAATAACATTTTGTACCGCCCGGTAAACTATGCATATTGTCACCGAAGCCGAGCCCCAACGCGTTTCCCCCGGTTAGGCCGAAAGGCACGTCCGCGCCCAGTTTCGCCCCCAGAGACTGCAGCTCAGCGAGGGTGAATCCCAGTTGGTACAGAAGGTTCGCCGCGTAGAGCACTCCAGCGGCATCGGCTGACCCGCCAGCCATACCGCCCGCCACCGGAATATTTTTCTCAATCGTGATGCTAGTGAAAGGCACTTCGGCACCGGTATCCCGCAAGGCCTCCAGTGCTTTGAGAGCCAGATTTTCCGGTCCATCCAGATTCTTTGGTCCGGTCAATCCCGGCGCCAGCACGGTGTGCACCACATCGGTTTCGCCTGTATCATGGGGCTCCACAGTCAAGTATTCCCCGAGGTCTAGGCACTGAAATACCGTCAATAGTTCGTGGCGGGGCTGTCCGGGGGGTCGCGTCCCCACGCGGAGCAGCAGGTTGACCTTTCCGGGAGCAAACACTTTAAGGCGCCGCCCCGATTGGTTTTCGAGAATTCTCACTCCGCTCATTTTGTATCGCTCGTTCCATAAAGTTTCGCGGCCGCGATTTTTGTGAAGTCTGTGACGCTGAGACGTTCGGCACGTAGGCCCGGCGCAATACCAGCTGCTTCAAGCAAAGCAACAGCCTCATCAGGGGAGCCGGCATACCCAGCCAAAGATTGCCGCAAGGTCTTGCGGCGCTGAGAAAATGCCGCGTTCACCGCTGCGAATACTTCCTTCCTTAACGTTTCGACTGCCTCATCTGTCAAGCCTTCGGGGCTAACTTTCAGGTCCTCCAGCAGTCTCTGACGTACCTCTAAACGCCGAAAATCCACTACGGTCGAGTCCACATTCGGGGCGGGATAAAACACATTTCGCCCCACTTTAAAAGCACGTTTGGCTCTGCCCCACCAGGCCAGTTTCACACTCGGCGCCCCGTATGCCGCGTCAGCGACTCCGGCCACCCAACGGTCAGCCACTTCGGCTTGCACCATGACCAGCGCGCCCTCCAGGCCTGGCAAAACTTCCAAGAAATGCAACAGCAGGGGGGTGGCCACATTGTAGGGCAAGTTTGCTACCAACTGGCGCGGTGTAGCCCACCCTGCGGGGATATCTAGGTCGGAGACCCCCCTAATTTCGAGAGCGTCTTGCGTCATGACGCACAAGTCTGCACTGTTCGCGCCATGTTGACTCACCGTCACCGGCAGGGCGGCCGCGAGGCGCTGGTCAATCTCGATAGCGATAACTTTGCAGCCCTGTTCCAACAAGGCTAGAGTCAACGAACCCAGCCCCGGGCCAATTTCCACCACGGTGTCACCTGGAGAAACGCCCGCCGTGGCCGCAATGCGCCGCACCGTTCCGGGGTCGGTAACGAAATTTTGACCCTTTTTCTTGCTCGGAGAAACCTCTAGGGCAGCACAAAGCTCAAAGATGTCACGGGCACCCAACAAAAACACGTCAGAATTTTAGCGCAAACCGAGCTTCCGGGAGCACGCCGGCCACTGTCCCCAGCCTGAGCGAGCTTGCAGAATCTGAGCCCGGTGAGTCTGTTCCTCTGCCGAAGCCTCAGAAGGCAGACCGGAACCCCCTACTGCCCGCCAAGTCGGTAACGTGAACTGGTACATTCCGTAAAAACCATTGCCCGTATTCGTATCGGGACGCCCACCGGCTTCGCAAAATGCCAGTTTGCTCCAAACGTCACCGGTTGCGGCAATAGGTTGAGAGGCAGGACGTTTCTTCGTGCCGACCGTAACTTTTTCGTTGATCGGTTGGGTAACAACCTTTTCACTCAAGATTTCTTCGGAGGAAACCACACCGTCGATGCTGCGCACCTTCTTGGTGATTTCCTTTGCTCCGGCAACACCCTTCTGCGTCACGACCTTTTCGTCAGTGAACTTCGAATCATCGGTGGTAGTTTCGGTTTCGAACTGAATCGATTCGCTGGCCGTAACGTTTTCTTCCGTGATGCGCTGCACCTGCACGATAGGCGCCGCACCGGGGTTAAACAGCACTTGGACGGTATCCAAGCCGGTCAGCTTCACTTTGTTATGAGCAAGGATGTCCTCCGGGGTGATATCGGACTTCGCGGCTTTCATCTGCGCGGTAGCCCCATCGTGGACCAGCTGGTAAACCTCGCCCGGCGCAAAAAGTGCCAACGGCACGCCTTGCAAATCCTTGCCGCTGGTGCCCACAAATTGCACTGCCTGACCTTCCCAGAGTGCTTTAATCGCCGAGCTAGCGGAGTTTTCGGTCGTGTCGACATCTTTCCTGGCGCCGTTAACCGTGACGGTTAACCCCCGAGAGCTTTCAATAGTAATCTTCATCCCGCTCTTGACGGGGGTTTTGGGTCCGGGGATGATGGAGTCTTTAGGGCTGAAACTCACGCCGTTTTCAGCCAAGAGGTCGGATACTGTAGCCCCCCAGCCGCCGAATTCCTGGACTTTGCCGTCCGCAACCACGGTGGCAGTCTTATGCGCCATCGCAAAGGCGGTGCCGATGCCGGTGCCCAACACCAAAGTAGCTGCCAGAGCGCCAACGAGAGGTACAAAAAACTTTCGTGAGCCTCGAACCGGCTTGGTTTGAAGGTGGCGCGGGGCTCGTTTGGGGGATACGCTCATGTCCGTAGTAGTCTCTTCCATCAACGAAAATGTTACTGAATCGTTATATTTTTGTCCAGCTCGTTATCTATTGTACATCTTTAGTTAACAAAAACCACTACTTTCACATTTTTAACTTTTGCTAACATTCTGGTGCAGACCAGGATAAATCCTAAAACTCATAGACGGCAGTGGCATTGCGATAAGTCTGTTCGCGCAGTTCCTCGCTCGTAACCTGGGTTAGTTCCGCCAAGAAGTCCGCGGTATGTCCAACCAGATAGGAGGCGTTGGGCTGGCCTCGATAGGGCTGAGGTGTCAGATATGGAGCATCTGTTTCAATGAGGCGCAGATGTGCCGGCATTGCTAGGGCTCCAGCTTGGATATCTTGGTTGGCGTGGTAGGTGACGTTTCCCGCAAAAGACGCGTACCAGCCATTTTCTGCCAAAATTTCGGCCAGCTCAGCGTCCCCCGAAAAACAGTGAAAAACCGTTTTTCGAGGTGCCCCGCAGCGCCGCAACATTTCTACGCAATCCTGATGGGCGTCACGGTCATGAATCTGCAGGGGTAAATCCAAGGCCTTCGCCAACTCGATATGTGCCGCAAATGCTTGCTTTTGCGCTTCCTTACCCGTTTCGGCAGTGCGAAAATAGTCCAAACCGGTTTCTCCGATAGCCACCACTGCCTCTGGAAAATCACGAGCTGTCCGCTCCACCGCCGCCAAAGCATCATCGAGGGACGTTTCCTGCCAGGGTTCACGCGTCTGCACCACGTTATCCGGCGCCGTATCCAAAATCCCCAAGTGACGCGGAGCATCGTTAGGATGAATGGCCACCGCAAACCGCACCATTTCAAAAGCGGAGCCGGAAAAACGCTCGCGGTCGGAACCCAGCACCCGAACTTCCGGAAGGCTGCACAGAGAGACAACGACTCGTTGCACTCCGGATTGTACCGCCCGTTCCATTTGTTCTTCCGCGCTGAGCCGCACTCCGGCGGAATCGCTGACATAGTCCCCCGGAAGCAAAGGCAGATGCGTGTGATTGTCAAACAACCTGCCGGTACCAAACGGTCTTTCCCCGCCGTCAAAAGGCTGGCCGCTCACCGGTACGGGCGGCCACACCTTAGGCTTTGACTTACGTTTACTCACCAGCGTCCTCGCAACTTCGTGTTACTTATGCAGCAGGTTCGCGTACCGTTCGTGTTCTTCCTCAACGACAGACTCGTCCAGCTTCTGGAATACCGGAGCTGGTTTCGCCACCGCTTGCCCCACCTGTACCGGATGACGCTCCCATGTCGGGGCGTTGCGGTAATCTCCGGTGATAATCGGGTAAGTGCGGTCGCTTCCATCCTCGTTTTTCACGTCCAAGTCGACGACTTCTTCGATTCGCGGCAGGGGCGCCACATTCCCAGTCCCGCCCAGAACCTTGTCAATAGCGTTGGACGAAGTCGGCAAGAATGGCGACATCATCAGGTTCAAATCCGTCACCACCTGGGCTAGGACGTGCAGGATTGTTCCGAGCCTCTCGCGCTGCGACTCGTCTTTCAGTTTGAAAGGCTCCGTGGTGGTCACGTAGCGGTTAGCCTCCCCCACCAGGCGCATAATCTCTGCTAGAGCAGCCTTTTGGTGATGGCTTTCGATGAGGCCACCCACGGTTTCGAATCCGGCACCGACAGCATCCAATAGTGCCTGATCCTCAGCCGTGAAATCGCCGGCCGGAGGAATCTCGCCAAATTTCTTTGAAATCATGGAGGCCGTGCGGTTGACCAGGTTGCCCCAGGCAGCCACCAACTCGGAGTTCGTGCGCCGCACGAACTCGCTCCAGGTAAAATCAGAATCCTGGTTTTCCGGCCCCGCCGCAGAGATGAAATACCGCAGCGCATCGACTTGGTAGCGAGACAGCATATCGCGCACATAAATCACAATTCCGCGTGAGGAGGCAAATTTCTTGCCTTCCATGGTCAAGAATTCTGAGGAAACTACCTCGGTGGGCAAGTTCAGGACACCTAAGTCGCCAGGCTGACCACCCAAGTCTCCGCGCCCGTTGTAGCCCAGAATTTCGGCGGGCCAAATCTGGGAGTGAAACACGATATTGTCCTTGCCCATGAAGTAATAGGACAGGGCTTCGGGGTCATTCCACCACTGCCGCCAATCCTCTGGGGACTTGCCAAAACGACGCGCCCACTCAATGGAAGCCGAGAGGTAACCGATTACCGCATCAAACCAAACATAGAGACGCTTGGGCTGATCCTCCCACCCGGGAATGGGGATACCCCAGTCAATATCGCGAGTCATAGCCCGCGGTTTAATGTCTTTTAAGAAGTTCTTGGAGAACTTGATGACGTTGGGGCGCCAATTACCGTTCTTTTCCCGGTCGTCGAGCCACTCATTCAAGGCTTTGGCGAGAGCCGGTAAATCTAAGAAATAGTGGTCGGTTTCCACAAATTCCGGGGTCTCGCCGTTGATCTTGGAACGCGGGCGAATTAGGTCGGTGGGGTCGAGCTGGTTGCCGCAAGCATCGCACTGGTCTCCCCGGGCTCCTTCCGCCCCGCAGATGGGGCAAGTCCCCTCAATATAGCGGTCTGGAAGGGTGCGTCCGGTGGAAGGAGAAATCGCGCCCCGGGTGGTCTGCACCTTCATGTAGCCGTTATCTCGCACCACTTTGAACATGGCGCGAACAGTCTCATAGTGATTGCCCGTGGTGGTGCGGGTAAACAAATCGTAAGACAGGCCCAGCTGACACAAATCCTCCACGATTGCCCGGTTGTTTTGGTTCGCCAATTCTCGCGGGGTCAGCCCAGCAGCCTCGGCCGCGACCAGAATTGGCGTGCCGTGCTCGTCCGTGCCGGACACCATCAGCACATCGTGGCCCCGCATCCGCATATAGCGGGAAAAAACATCCGAGGGAATTCCGAAACCAGCAACGTGCCCGATGTGACGCGGGCCATTAGCATAGGGCCAAGCGACGGCAGAGAGTATATGAGTCATGACTCTATCCTAACGCCGCCGGTAAGTTCCCTAAATCCAGTATGCCCACTTCGTGTTGGGATTATTCAGCCACATTCGCCACCCGTAGTGGTCTTCGGGCATAGGCATACCGGTCCAGATGGGGAAAAAGAACACTGCCGCCATGAAAATGAACACTACGATTACCAGGGCAGTGATGAACTCGCCTCGGGAAACTTGGCTCAAGTCAGGCACCAGATTGTATCGACTGGTCCAATTTCGGTCTTTGGTGATTCGCCAAGCCCCCATCAGCAAACCCAACAGATACACCACCGCCATAATCATGAACGGCGAGATAACCACCGTGTAAAAAGTAAATATGGTTCGATTGGAATACACCAGCCAGGGCAGCCAAGTAGCCATATATCCGGTGAAGATTAACCCGGCACGCCAGTCGAGGAACCCGAAAGCCGCCACAATAACCAGTATGAACGCCACAAATCCGACCCACCATAGAACCGGGTTACCCAACGAGTTGACCGCCTCAATACATCTGCTGGCTCCGCAGTCTCCCGGCACTTCTTCGTAATAAAACGAGGTGGGACGCAGCTGCAAAAGCCAGCCCCACGGATTAGCCATGTAGGGGTGGGTAGCGTCCAGGTTAGTGTGGAAAACAAAAATCTGGCGATGATAATCGAGCCAATCCGCCACCAAACCGCGATTGGTGTGACCCCACGCTTGTGAATGGGTAAACCATCCCATCCAGGAAACCACGTAGGTCAGGAAGGCAATCGGCACCAGGTTTACGAAAGCAGGAAGCCCTCCGGTCAGGACTGACGACCCAATCCAGCGCGGCTCGGTGCGCCACCTGGCAGATAGCTCTCGAATAAACACAAAAATCCCAAAGACCGCCACCACATAGAGCCCCGACCATTTCACGCTCATGGCCAGGCCAAAGGCGATGCCCGCCGCGAAAAGCCAGGGCCGCCACCAATAGCTTGGCCCCCAAGAAAGCGCAAAGCGAGAATAGTCAGGGGCTCTGCTGGAGTTGGTTGTCTGGCGCTTGCTGCCGGGCAAGGTTTCCGCACTCTCGCTGCCCGCACGCCGAAAACGTTGACGCAGCTTTTCGGTGTGTCTGGCCGCATCGATGTCTTGGAGGGCAGCGATTAGCCGGGGGCGATAGCTGAGTTGATCGCGAATAACGTACAGCACCCCCAGAAGGATAAACATTTCCAGGATAATGTCGAGGATGGCGGTGCGGGACAGGGCGATTTGTACGCCGTCCAAACCCATCAGAACGGAGGCGAGGGTGGCCATTTTGGCGTTGCCAAACAACTCCCACACGATACGCCCCACCAGGTAGACCGCTACCGCGCCCGCCACGCAGACCGCGATACGCCACCCAAAAGGTTGATTGCCGAACAGTTTGATTCCCAGCCCAATCAGCCATTTTCCCACGGTGGGATGCACCACGAAAGAACCTTCCAGCGGGGTTTTGAAACTCCCGGAGATAAACGTGGGGTCGTAATCTTTAGGCCACTGCACTTCGTAGCCGCGTTTGATTAGGCCGTAGGCATCTTTGACATAATACGTTTCGTCAAAAATCAGGGTTTTGATTGCCCCCAGACGCACCACCCGAGTCAAAAACACCAGAAAGGCCACCACCAGAGGTCCCAGCCATCCCCAGAGGTATTCCCGCTCCCCGCGTTGGGGCCGTGCTCGGAAAGCGCTTCCCACGAAGGCCGGCCTACCCGGATGCAGCAGCAGGGCCAGGCCGGATGCGGGAGCGTTTCGGTACTCCGTAGGTGCGGGTCGAGGTGGGATATTCACGCCTCAAGTTTAATGGAAGAATGGAACGGTGAGCATGGATTATCCCCCGGTGTTTGAGGAAGTAAACCTAGTTCTGGCCGGAACCCCAATCGGAAATGTCGGCGACGGCTCACCCCGTTTACGCGAGGCGCTTCGCACCGCCGAGGTCGTGGCTTGCGAAGATACCCGTCGGACCCGAGATTTAGCCCGCCGCCTGGGAATTGAAATGTCCGCCCGCCTGTTGGCTTATCATGAGCATAATGAAGCCGCGATGACCCCGGAATTGTTGAGCCTAGCCCGCGACGGCAAACGGGTTCTGCAGGTTTCAGATGCAGGAATGCCAGGAATTTCAGACCCGGGGTTTCGACTGAGCCAAGCTGCCGCACAGGCTGGAATACCGTTTACGGTTCTCCCTGGTCCTTCCGCTCCGCTGCTGGCTTTGGTGGGTTCGGGTTTGCCTACAGATTCTTTCACTTTCGTGGGGTTCTTGCCGCGGAAGCCCGCTGCTTTGTACCAGACGTTACAATCTCTCTCGGCTCGCAGCGAGTCCCTGATTTTCTTGGAGTCGCCCCGCCGAACCATCGAGACGCTGGACGCTATGGTTCAGGTTTTCGGCCCCGCTCGAACGGCTGCACTGGCGCGAGAACTGACGAAAACCCATGAAGAATTTATCAGGGGTACCTTGGAATCTGTACATCTCGAATTGCGCTCACGTCCCGAGGTGTTAGGCGAAATTGTTATCGTCGTCCAAGGAGCACCCGCCGGGGGTCAGGCTGAATCCCCAACACAGCACCTGGAAAAAATGGAACAGCTGGTACACAATGGGGTGAAGACAAAAGCAGCGGCTAAGCTCATTGCGACCTGGTTCGGCGGCTCCGCTAATGAACTTTTTTCCTCTTATCTTGAGGGAAAAAGCGACTAAGTCCAGACTCCAGGGATGACAGTTGCGCAGCGGGGACATTGTCCCGACTCCCCAACCGTGTTTTCGCAAACGTTGAACCAGTCTCGCACGATGAGTGAAGCTCCGCACCCGGGACAAAACGTGCTTCCCCCCTCACGGTCGCGCACGTTGCCGATATAGACGAAACGAATTCCTTCACCTTGTGCAATTTCTCGCGCTCGCTGCAACGTTTTTGCCGGGGTTCGCGGCACATCACGCATCTTCCAATCAGGATGGAAAGCCGAGAAATGCAGTGGAACGTCCGGTCCAACATTTTCGACTATCCACTTCGCAAGGTTCCGAATTTCCGTGTCAGAATCGTTATGACCGGGAATCAGCAGCGTGGTCAGTTCTACCCAGCACTCGGTTTCGTTGCATACGTAAGCAATAGTTTCCAATACATCGCGCAAATGAGCGCCGGTCAAATGCCAATAGAAATCGTCAGTAAACCCCTTTAGATCGAGGTTGGCTGCGTCCATTTCCGCATACATCTCGCGCCGCGGTTCGGCACAGATATACCCGGCACTCACCGCTACTGTCCGCAGTTTCTCAGTGTGGCAGGCTCTCGCGGTGTCTATGGCATATTCGGCAAAAATCGTGGGATCGTTATAGGTGAAAGCAACCGATTGTGCCCCGTAGTGCACCGCCAAATCCGCGATTTCCCCAGGGCTGACAGCCGTGGTTAAACGGTCGTTTTCCCGGGCTTTGGAGATGTCCCAGTTTTGGCAAAACTGGCAGTTCAGGTTACATCCTGCCGTTCCGAAAGACAGCACCTGAGAACCTGGCAGGAAATGGTACAGCGGCTTTTTTTCGATGGGATCGAGCCCCAAACCGGAACAGCGCCCGTAGGTATCCAGCACCATTTTTTGACCTTGAGCCATCCGGGTATAACAAAATCCTCTTTGTCCATCGCGCAGCGTACAGGCACGGGGGCATAAGTCGCAGCGAATTCGGCCGTCCTCACGCAAAGTCCACCACTTTGCGACTCGGTCTCGACTTTTCATGTCAGTAGTTTCAAACCCATCACCCATAAATCAACCTTAGACTGAAACCATGAAAATTTTTGCGCACCGAGGTCTGAACCGGAAAGCACCGGAAAACACGATGACCGCCTTCCGGCTGGCTCACGAAGCCGGTGTGGAATGGATGGAAACTGACGTCGATATTCTGGGAGACGGCACCGCTGTTATCCTGCATGATTCCACGTTGGACCGTACCACAGACCACAGCGGTTCAATGTATAACCTGAAGTTCTCGGATCTCTCTGAGATTTCTGCGGGAGCAAAATTCGGTGACGGCACCAGTTACCGCCACGAAAGAATTCCCCTGCTCACCGACCTTTTGGCATTCCTCAGAGAAAGCCATATGAAGTGCAATCTGGAAGTGAAATCTAACGAAGCTGGCGGCGCTATGTCTCGTCTGTTGATTGACACTGTTTTACGCGAAATCCGAGACGTACGGCCTGAAGATTTGTTCATCAGCTCGTTCAATCACGTATTTCTGTACCAGATTCACCAGCAACGTCCCGATCTACAGCTGGCCTGCCTATTTACTAAAGAATGTCTGTGGTATGACGCGATTAGCCGCTGCGAACAGGTCGGCGCCACCGCGATTCATCCCGAGGACAGCGGACTCACCGCCGAAATAACTCGGCGTCTCAAGGACGCGGGGCTACAGATAAACGTGTGGACCGTCAACGATCCTTCCCGCGCTCGAGAACTCGCCAGTTGGGGAGTCGATGGGATTTTTACTGATATAGCTGATGATATGCGCGCGGCTTTGGACCACTGAGCGGCGCTGAGTTATCCTTCCGTCAGGCTCCCAGTAAATCCGCCAAGGCCGTCAAGCATTGGGAAGCTCCGCCTTCGATACGCAGGTCCGCCGCCCGGTCGTACATGGTGCGCCCCCGATTGATGATGGCTAATGGAGCTCCTTTTGCTAAGCCGGCCTGCATCACATAAGTCGCTGTCCCCACCACCAGCGAAGAACCGACTACCACCACTACGTCTGCCTTTGCCGCGGCTGCATATGCCCGAGACATCACCTCTGTGGGCAGCAATTGTCCAAAAAACACGACAGCGGGTTTCAGCAATCCGCCGCAACGCTCACAAGGCACGGTTTTGAACGTGCAGGCCTCAGCGGCTTTCCGGTCCGCCACCGCCAGGATAGCGACGTGCGCAGGATTCAGGTCAAGTGGATAATCCGGGTTTGCCTCAGTGAGCCGTTCGTGCAGCGCTTGCCTGTCGGTCACTTCCCCACAATCCACGCACTCCACTCGCACGAAAGAACCGTGCATCTCATAGACTTCCTTACACCCGGCTTTCAGATCCAGGCCGTCAACGTTTTGGGTAGCGATGCCGGTCAACAGCCCGGCACGTTCCAGTCTCGCTTGCGCTAGATGTGCTGGAGCAGGGTCAAGGGACAACATGGTTTGCCAAGTCTGGTGGTTGCGAGCCCAGACCCAGCGCTGCCACACCGGGTCACTCACAAACTGGTCGTATTCCACCGAGGGAATCTCGGTGTTACCTTTACCACGATAATCGGGAATGCCGGTGTCGGTAGACATGCCAGCCCCCGTGACCAGCACCGTCTTTTTCCCTCTCATCCATCCCGCCAAAGTTTCCAGCTGTTGGCGTGTCATTTCATCAAGATTGTCGAGGTTGCTCACGTTTCCATCCTACGCCGAGCAACTCGGTACGAAGCCGTGTTTACGGGGTTCTCTAGTTGGGTGGGTGTTTAAACGGGTTTCGCCCCCCAGGGGTGGGGG
>NZ_CAUPIY010000017.1:0-29061 GCF_963511525.1 uncultured Mobiluncus sp.
CCCAGGTGGGAACTACGGTGGACCCGATGACATCAACCAGCACAGCTACAAGAAATTGTAAATGTAGAGCGATAGCTCTATTGCCTTTCGGGACTACGTTCAATCAACGTATTCCGGCATTCTGTAGATGATGTGTTCGCGGGGAAGCGAGGAGCTTCCCCGCGAATCATTTTTACAGCCAGACCTCATCATGGCGGGAGCGGCTAGGCCTCAAAGCAGCTGACCGGTCACCGGAGACAATCGCGGGCAAATACGCCCCCGTAAACGCCTTAAATCGGGGAATTTCAAAATGTTTTGCGCCGCGATGTCCGGGATGTTCCTCGAGAATCAAGCCGGGGGCATAATGGTTTTGGTCAGCCGTATTTTTGGCGAGCATGGGAGGACGATGCTAACCGACATGGAGAAAAACGCACTCGAGACGTTTAGGCCACAGGTCCAGATGCCCGCAGATTTCGTGAGTTTCTGGAGTAACACGCTACAGGAATCGCGCCAGATTCCAGCACTTGCTCAAATGCAGCGGGTCGATAGCCCGATAGAAACCCTCGAGTTCTACGATGTGACTTTCCCTGGATTTGCCGGTGAAAGCATCAAAGGCTGGCTGGCGGGGGTACCTGGATTTACGAAACGCGAGAACCAACCCCTTATCGTGGAATACCTCGGCTACGGGGTGGGACGCGGGGTCCCCGGAGAACGCATGTTTTGGCCTTCTGCCGGTTACGTGCATCTGATTATGGATAGCCGCGGTCAAGGCGGAGACTGCGGCACCGGGGGAGCCACCCCAGACCCGCACCCCGCTCCTCCACACGCCTTCGGATTCTTTACCCTGGGCGTCGAAAACCGCGAAACTTATTACTTTCGCCGTCTCATTACTGACGCTTACCGAGCCATTGACGCTGCCTTGACGCTAAACTTCATCGACCCGCGGCGAGTTTTTGTGGCTGGAGCGTCCCAAGGCGGAACCTTGGCGGCCTGTGTCGGAGCGCGGCACGAGGGCGTGAGGGCGGTACTGTCGGATTTGGCTTTGGGCAACGTGATGTATGGGGTTGGTCACAATGACCATATGCCATACCGGGAGGTGCAGCGTTATCTGCGAGCCTACCCGGACCGATACGACCAGGTCGAAACCACCCTGTCGTATTTTGATGCCGTCAATTTTGCGCGCCATGCCACGCGCCCGGCCTATTTCTCAGTGTCACTTAGCGATGAGTACGTGCCACCCGCCTGCACCTACTCAATTTTCAACGAGTGGAGCGGGGATAAAAGCATGGAAGTGTATCCCTTTAACGAACACGACGACCCCAACCTGCACCACCTGTTAAAGCAACACGCCTGGCTGGAGCAGTTTCACTAGTTTTCGATGGTGTCCCAGTCCGGGGCATGCGCTGAAAGTGGCGGCCTCCAATCGGGCGCCGATTGCGGGCCTGCCAGCAGGGCAATCTGGGCATTGACGCCCTTGACTGTGTCCAAGGCGAGTTTGCGCCCCGAGAAAAACCCGATAGCGCCGCCGATACCCAGGGGGATAAAACGCCCTACAACGTGTCCCGAAAGTTTTTTAGAAATCTTTTTCCCGGCAAACTGCGCTAAGGCCTTATTGACCGAGCTCAAGGTCGCGGACGCGTTATCGGCAACTTGCGCACGCGCCCAGTTCCAGATACCGAATCCGGCCTGGTCATAGACCAACTTGCTGGCCTCATCCCCAAGTATCGCCGAGAGAACCAAAGTCTTGCGGGCTTCCAAGTTTTGGGTGGGAATGCCCGAAAGCCGCGCCATCGTCAACACGTAAAGCGCCGTGTTGGCGGCAAATACGCTCAGCTCCACCCCGGTTAAAGCGGCCCCAATAGCCAGCCCGGAGCCGGGAACCGCGGCTCCCGCTCCCACTCCTGCGGAAGCGGTTTGGGATACCCGCACGTAGCGCCGTGTCACCAGGTTCATCAGCGCGAGCGTGGAAATGCCCGGGTGTTTATCCAGTAACCGAGCAATCGTCCACTCAATATGCCGTTCCGGTAGGGCCAATACGGCATCCAGCAGGGCATCGGTGTCTTGGGGTAGTTTCTGCATATAACCAATCTATCGCGATGAGCACAATTTCTCGCGAGGGGGCAGTTTGTCGAGGGGCGGTTAGAACAAGGTTCCTTGGATACCCGTGCCCCGAGTATCTAGCGGTGTAGCGGATGCAGCGGGGCTGGGAGGAGCCGTGTTCACCGCAGGCTGGGGGCGGGTGGATAAGTTGCGCAGCTCGGGGCTTAAACCCGGACCGGTGTGGGGGGAAAGTCCCTGCTGATAGGCGGTGGCAGCTCCACGAGCCAGTTGGTCAACTTTCTCGTTCAGGGTGTGTCCGGCGTGGCCTTTCACCCAGCGGAAGTCTACCGTTCGCCCTGCCAGACCCTGATCTAAACGTTTCATCAGGTCATCGTTCAACACCGCTTTGCCGTCAGCCTTGCGCCAGCCCCGGCGTTTCCATCCCGGCATCCACTTGGTTACCGAGTTGATGACGTATTGAGAATCACATAGGAAATGAATGGTCAGATTAGGAATGCCAGAGGTTTGCTCCAAAAAATCCACCACTGCCATCAGTTCGCCGCGGTTGTTAGTGGACTTGGCCCAGCCCCCTGCCGCCCAACAATTTTCGTCAACGTACCATGCCCATCCGGCTGGTCCGGGGTTGCCCAAGGCAGAACCATCCGCCGCCACTGTGATTTCCATGCTCCCCATCCTAAGGGGAAACAGTTTGAAAACGACACTGAGGCTTGCCCGCTGCCGAACAGGCTGAGGATTTTAACTACCCTGGGTACGTGTAGACTTAATGGTGAAAACAGAATAGTGGATCGATTGTAAAGGAATAGAAAGTGACAGCTTCAGACAATCCTCGCCCTTGGGAAAACTTGGCAGAGGAACCGAACGAAAATTGGCGCGAGCGCAAAGGCGAGTCTCGCGAGAACGAAGAGGCAGGCCGCGAGTCACGCGGCGATAAACGAGATAATGAACGCAAAGGCCGCGGGGGTTTCAAAGGCGACCGTAAGGGTGGATACAAGTCAGGCGGCAAGTACGGCCGTGATGATCGCGGCGGAAAACGCGGTGGCTACTCGGGGCGCCCTCGTCGCGATAATGACCGCGACGACCGGGGGGGACGCGCCGGTCGCGATGACTGGCGGCGTGATGATCGCGGCGGCAAACGTAACTTTGAACGAGGTGGGGAGCGACGCGACTCGGGTCGTTCGGGCTTCCGTTCCTCTGGCTCACAACGATCCCGCTACGATGATCGGGGGTACAACCGCAGTCATGCCGGATCGGATAAACGCGGTCACGGCACTACGGGACGCTCTCGATACCTGGAGATCCCGGCCTCGATTACTTGGGATATGTTGGATAAAGAGGCTTGGTCCCGGCTCAGTCCGCTACCGAAAGAAACCGCGGAAAACGTGGCTCGGCACTTGGTCATGTCCGCGGAGCTTTTCGACACGCAGCCCGAACTCGCTTATGAATATGCCCGGGCGGCCCTGAAAATGGCTTGGCGTATCGACGTGGTTCGCGAAGCTGTTGCTTTGACCGCCTATGCCTGTGGCAAGTACAGCGAAGCGCTGCGCGAAGTGAAAACTGCCCGGCGGATGAGCGGTGTCGAAGTGTTGAAATCGGTGGAAGCGGATTCGGAACGCGGTCTGGGACGTCCCGAAAAAGCGTTGGAAATCATTAAAGCTGTCAAGCCAGGAGACCTGGACCGAACGGAACATTTTGAACTCGCTCTGGTGGAGTCCTCCGCACGGGCAGATTTGGGTGAATATGAGACCGGACTGGCTGTTATTGAAGCGGCCTTGGCCCAGGTGGATCCCGAGTCCGAGAGGTTCGAATATGGGCGACTGCTCAGTGTGAAGGCTGACCGGCTGCGTGAACTGGGCCGGGATGAGGAAGCTGATGCCGCGCAGGCACTCATTCCGCGAGAGCCGGAGGATGTCGAAATCCTGGATATTCAAGAAGCTGAAGAAGCCGAACAACGGGCTAACCCGACTACCCTGCAAGGGGCGAACGTGCCGCTGGCTCAGCTGTACCCGCTGCTGCTTACCGATTTGGATGGGGTGACCTGGAACGGGTCTCAGCCGGTAGACGGGGTGGGGCAAAGTATTTCTGCAGGGCGCGAATTGGGCGGAAAGTTCGTGTTCCTGACCAATAATGCGGCGCGCGTGCCGCAGGACGTGGTGGCGAAATTGGCTGCTGCCGGGGTAGAGGCCAGTCCTGATGACATCGTGACCTCGGCTCAAGATGGGGCTGCGAAGCTCAGCGAACTGCTGGAACCGGGGGCGAAAGTGCTGTGCGTGGGCGGCGAGGGCGTGCCGCAAGCTGTACAGGCGGCGGGCTTTGAAGTCGTGTCCACGGCGGATCAGGAGCCTGCCGGGGTCTTGCAGGGACTCGGTTTTGAGGTGGGCTGGGCTGAGCTGTCCGAGGCCTGCTACGCCATCGCGAATGGTGCCAAGTGGGTGGCCACGAACATGGATTATGCCCTGCCGACCGAAAAAGGCCGCGGTATCGGCAACGGTTCTCTGGTGGAAGCGGTGCGTCGGGCCACCAAGAGCGAACCGATAGTGTGCGGTAAACCGGAAACCTCCATCTACGATTTAGCGATTAACCGCTGTCAGGACTACCTGATGAACAATGAGGAAATCGCCGCGGAAGTTAAAGCCAACGAAGAAGCCGCTGCTGCTGCGCGAGAGCAAGCCAGGCAGGCTCGTGAAGCGAAAGCGGATCCGGATAGCGAACCCGTAGTTCTCAGCGAAGCGGACCTGGCGAAAGAAAAAGAATTCGACCGGGTGAAAGCGGCAGAACGCAAACACCGGATTTTGAAGCGACACGCGCTGGCCATCGGTGATCAGCTGGCTACAGATATCGTCGGGGCAAACAACGCCCAAGTGGCGTCTTGCGTGGTACTGACCGGACTCACGCAGCCTCGCGACCTAGTGATGGCTCCGCCAGCCCAAAGGCCCACTTTTGTGGGGTTGGATTTGACCGACCTGACAGTACCGATTGAACGCCCGGAACTGCGTAATCGCGGCTGGTGGTACACCGAAAACACGCGGGCTCGCGTGAACGGCCACGATATTGAAGTCCGCGGCCTGGGGGTGTTGAGCGAGGACGGCACGGTCGTATCCCTAGGGGAGTTTCGCGCTATTCTGGCAGCCGTCTGGTATGCCAGGGAGCAAGGTAATCGGGTGGATTGCCCCGAGTTTAGCGTGGTTCGTGAAGTCGAACGCGACTATGGCGAGGGGGACGACCTAGACCTCGACGAAGTGGATTCACGCCGTGACGATTCCGCACCGGCAGTGGAACAGAGGACGGCAGATGATGAATAATCAGGTTCCCACTCCTGCCACGTTGAACGCTCAAGACCTGCATGATTACCGGGAAGAAATAGAAGCCGCCCATGAGGCGCCCTTGGAATCACAGTTGGAACTGCTGCAAAAGGTAGCCGCCGACCTGCAGACCGTCTTAAACGGGGATGAGGCGCAGTCAGCAAATCATGGTTAAACGCGCGAGGTTGGACACGGAGCTGGTGCGTCGCCGCCTGGCGCCCAGCCGTACCCAAGCGGCACAGATGATTACCGCCGGTCAGGTGCTGGTGGACGGTCAGGAGGCCCTGAAACCCGCCCGACAGGTGGAGTTGAGTTCCGCTATCGTGCTGCGTGACCCTGAAACGGTCCACTACGCGTCTCGGGGTGCTCACAAATTGTTGGGGGCGCTGGACTACCTGGAACTTTATGGCCCATCAACCCCGGTGATAGAAGGTGCGGTGTGTCTCGACGCGGGTGCCTCCACGGGAGGATTTACGGACGTCTTACTGCGCCGCGGTGCCGCCAAAGTGTTTGCGGTCGATGTGGGGTACGGCCAACTGGCGTGGAACTTGCGCAGCGACATCAGGGTCGTGAATCTCGAACGAACCAACGTGCGCACGCTGGATTCCGCCCTCATCGACCCGCCCGCAGACCTGGTCGTGGGGGATTTATCCTTTATCTCACTCGGTTTGGTTCTGCCGGCGCTGCAACGTGCCGCCAACCCGCAGGCGCAGTACCTGCTGATGGTGAAACCCCAGTTTGAAATCGGCCGTGACAACTTGGGGCGCGGGGGTGTGGTCAGGAATCCAGACGATCGCGGACAGACTGTTAAGAACGTTGCGCGCCAGGCTCACGAGGCCGGACTGGCGGTGCTGAACGTGGCTCCTGCCGGGCTGGCCGGTCCCAGCGGTAATGTTGAATACTTCCTTTACCTCACCGCGCAGTCTACGGCCCGGCAACAAAACCTGCCAGACTTGGAGGGGAAATCGTTGGACACCGCCGTTGGGGAAGCTATTGCCAGAGGGCCTCAGCCATAGACGTCTGGGTCCTAATGTCCTGGTGGTGTGAGAAAATTAAGTAAACAGAAGGGAAAGTTATGGAACAGGAAGTTCGGGGCAAGCCGGGTGGCGAGTCGCCGGAGCAGCCGCAAAACTGGGATGACACGTGTCAGGACATGGGGGGATACGCGGATTGCTGCGGGGCCAGCGAGGCCGCGCCCACTTGTGAATACCAACCTCCCAGCCCGCAGTTGGTCCAGAAATATGCACGAAAGGCCCAGTCCGGTGAATAAAAAACGAACCATTATGGTGTTTCACCACCATTACCGCCAGCCCGCTATTGTGGCGGCGGCCAGTGTCCGCGGATACCTGGAAAATGCCGGAATCACCGTAGTGGACCGCACGAGTTCGGAACCAATCGACCTCATCATCGTGCTGGGTGGGGACGGAACCATTTTGGAGGCCGCGAATATCGCCCATCGTCAAGGTGTCCCGGTCATCGGGGTGAATTTGGGCCACGTCGGGTTCCTCGCCGAAGCAGAGGAAGAAGAACTTGATGAACTTTGCGAGCGGGTGGTGCGCGGCGACTACCAGGTAGAACGCCGAATGTGTATTGACGTGGAAGTGCGTCACCCTGACGGTTCGGTGCAATCAGAATGGGCGGCCAATGACATCGCGGTGTTGAGCACCGATAAAGGCCACCCCGCACTTTTGGCTTTTGGTGTCGACGGGGAAGCGGTTTCCGAGTACGGCGCGGACGGTTTGATTGTGTCGACTCCCACCGGATCTACCGCCTATAACTTTTCGGTTGGCGGACCTGTGGTGTGGCCTGATGTGCAAGCCTTGGTGCTGTCCCCGCTGGCCGCCCACGGTTTGTTTACCCGTTCCCTGGTGCTGGGACCGTCATCGGTGCTAGAGATTCAAGTTCTGCCTCAACAGGTGCAAGACTGCGAAGTCTGGGCTGATGGGAGACGTATTTTGCCCGCGCCATTGGGTTCCTCTATTCGGGTCACCAAATCCGCTACCGATATGCAGCTGGCGCGGTTAGTATCCCTGCCGTTCTCGGCTCGGTTGGTGAAAAAGTTTGGTTTGCCCGTGGGAGGGTGGCGAGGTCGCTAATGCTGGAATCGCTGCGGATTGAGAATTTGGGGACGATTAGCTCCGTTGCCTTGGAGTTTGGTCCGGGGTTTACCGTCATTACCGGCGAGACCGGGGCCGGTAAGACCATGCTGCTGACCTCGCTGGACTGGTTGCTGGGGGCGAAAGTCGAGCCTGCGCTAGTTTCTCACGGGGCCCAAAAAGCCGTGGTGGAAGGCAGTTTCCTGGTAGATGGTGCGGCCGGGGCGGTCGTGGAAGAAGCCGGCGGGGTGGTTGAGGACGGCGTTGCCGAGGTGTCAAGAGTGGTGCCCCTAGCTTCACGTTCCAAGGCTCACCTGGGAGGACGCACGGTTCCTGCCGCTATTTTGGGGGAGTTTGGTTCCAGCTTGGTGTCGGTTCATGGTCAAGCCGCGCAGGGCCGGCTGCGCACCGAGCGAGCCCAGCGCGATGCTTTGGACGCTTATGGAGATGCCGCCCATCAGCGGGCTTTGGAACAATATCTTCAGGATTGGGAGGTTTTGAGCCTCGCCCAAAAGGCTTTTACCGAGTGGGAAACCAGCGCTGAAAAGCGCGAACACCGCCGCGAAGTGCTGGAACGATTTTGTGAAGAGTTCGACAGTCTGAGGCCTGAGGACGGCGAATTCACGGAACTTAGTGCCAGCGTCGCGAAACTTTCTAACGTGGAAAGTTTACGTGAAAACGTCGCGGCGGCGCTGGCGGCTATTGAAGCGGATTCCACCCCGGCAGCCACCGATTTGGTCGCCGTGGCCACCCGGGCTCTACAGCGGGCGATGGAAGAGGACCCGAGCTTGCAAGAGGTCGCGCAAAGCGTGAGCGGGGCCGGTTATGCTCTCGATGATGCGGCCCGCGAACTGGGGGTTTATCTGCAAGATTTGAACGCTGACCCAGAGGCGCTCCAAGAGGCGTTAAGCCGACGGGCCGCATTTACCGATTTGAGTTTGCGCTTGGGGGTGGAACCGGAACGCTTGGGCACGGCCTGGCGAGATACCGCTACGGAGTTGCAGGGTTTGCAGGGTGGTACAGAGCATTTAGAGCAACTGCGCCTCGAGATGGAGTCTGCGGCGCATGCCGTAGAACAGGCGGGGGCAAAACTGCATGAGGCTCGCGAAAAGACAGCGCGTGCGCTCAGCAAGGCGATTAATGCGGAACTGGTGGATTTGGATATGAAGGACACGCGGGTAACCGTGGAAGTTCGTCAGGGGGAGCCGGGTGCCCACGGAGCCGACCGCATTGAGTTCATGCTGCGTCCCCACCCGAAAGCCCCCGTGCTGGCCTTATCCAGCGCGGCCTCCGGTGGGGAACTTTCCCGTATCATGCTGGCTCTGGAAGTGACCCTGGCGGGCAGAGGCTCCCGGTTATCTCAAGCCGGCCAAACCCTCCAGAACTCGCAAAGCACCGAGGCGCGCGGCACTTTCGTGTTCGACGAAGTTGATGCGGGGATTGGCGGGCAAGCTGGCATCGAGGTTGGGCGGCGGCTGTCGCGTCTGGCTCAGGACTACCAGGTCATTGTGGTAACCCACCTGGCGCAGGTAGCGGCATTTGGAGACTGCCAGGTACAGATTACTAAGAGCGGCGGGCAGAGCCAGATTACAGTTTTGGATCAGGAATCACGGCGTGAGGAGCTGGCGCGGATGATTTCCGGGACGAAGCTCACAAAAACGGCGCTTGCGCACGCCGATGAGTTAATCGAACTGGCTCGTGTGGGACAATCGGAGTCATGATGGCAGTGTTTCGCCGAAAACGTAATCAAAAGACAGGAGCCAGCCTGGGCGGTCTGGTGCGCATCGATACGCGTACCAAAAACCTGACAAAACGTCTGGGTGCCGGGGAAGTCGCCGTTATCTCGCACCAGGATTTGGACTGGGTCGCGGCAGAGTCGCTGAAAGCAATCGAACCTGCCGCAGTACTGAACGCGGAAAAGTCCACCTCTGGACGTTACCCCAATCAAGGACCAAAAGTCCTCATCGAGGCGGGGATTCCCCTCATTGACGATTTGGGTTCCGACATTATGAGCCTGAAGGAAGGCCAACGGGTCGAAATCCGGGACAACCAGGTATTTTGTGGCGGGAAACTCGTTGCGGAAGGGGTGCGGCAAACCGAAGAAACGAACGCCGCCAATATGGAGGCGGCGAAGGCTTCTCTGGGAGTCCAGATTGAGGCTTTCACCGCCAACACTATGGAATACCTGAAAAAAGAACGGGATTTGATTCTTGATTCTGTGGGTGTGCCTGATTTACGAACGAACTTTTCCGGACGCCAGGTTTTGATGGTAGTGCGCGGTTACAACTACAAAGAAGACCTGCTGATGCTCAAGCCTTACATTCGCGAGTATCGTCCCATCCTGATTGGGGTGGACGGCGGAGCGGATGCGCTGCTAGAGAACGGTTTGAAGCCCGACCTGGTGGTGGGCGATATGGACTCCGTGACCGATAAGGCATTGACTTGCGGGGCCGAAATCGTGGTACATGCCTATCCCAATGGGAAAGCTCCCGGCTTGTCCAGGGTGCAGGAACTCGGGGTGGACCATGTGGTATTCCCTGCGGCGGGCACGTCCGAGGACATCACCATGCTGTTAGCTGATGAGAAAGGCGCGGAACTCATCGTCGCCCTGGGGACACACGCTACCCTGGTGGAATTTTTGGATAAAGGGCGTGCTGGAATGTCCTCAACGTTCTTGACTCGCCTGAAAGTCGGCAGCAAACTCATCGATGCCAAGGGCGTTTCCAAACTTTACCGTCCCCGGATTACGAACTGGCAGATGGGCTTATTGGTTGTGGCCGGTTTGCTGGCAATGCTGGCGGCACTGGGTTCAACTACCGGCGGACAGACCTTCATAGGGTTGGTAGCTGCGAATATGGATGCCTGGTGGCATGGCCTGAGGGGCTTGATTGGTTAAAGGCGAATTTGTGAAAGTTAGATTGGAAGAAAACTTATGATTGATTTTCGGTATCACCTGGTTTCCCTGGTGGCGGTTTTCTTGGCTCTCGCGGTAGGGATTATCCTCGGCGCCGGGCCGCTGGCTGATCCCATCGGGGATACTTTGACTGGCCAGGTCGACAAGCTCCGTGAAGATCGCAATCAACTCAATGAGCAACTGACCCAGGCCCAGTCTCAAATCAATGTGCAAGACCAGACGGTAGAACAGTTCGCGCCGCGGATATTCAACGGATTCCTGCAAGGCACGGAGGTCGCCCTGGTGGTGTTGCCCGACGCTGAAGCCGAAGATGTGAAAGCCGTGAGCGAAATCGTCACCGCGGCGGGCGGCACTATCAACGCTCAGATTAACCTGCAAGAAAACTTTTTCGCCCCCGCAAAACAGGCTTACCGGGAGGCGCTTTCCGGTCAAATTAGGCAGTATCTGAGCGATACCACCCGCGCCACCACCCCGGAATCCACCCTGGCCGCCGCTATCGGTCAGTTGATTTTCAACGGCCAAAACGATTCGCTTTCGGGAATCCTGACGGTGGAAGAAACCCCCCTCATCCAAGTCGCTAATCCGGCATCCCAGCCGGCTCGCGCCGCGATTATTGTGGGTCCCGGACCGCTGGAGCCACAGAACGAGAAACAGCTGAAGGCCTTGGAAAAACGGACCAAGAACCTCATAGAGTTCGCTCAAACCCTCAACACGTTCGCCTCGGGAGTGGTTCTTTACGGTTCGGCGCAGGGCGAGAATGACCTGTTGACCAAGGTGCGGTCGGGCGGAAACCCCGTTCCCACGGTGGATAGCATCGGTACGAAAACTTCGCTCCTTTCCCTGCCTTTTGCTTTGGTGGCCCGCATGAATGGCACCGTTGGAGCCTGGGGGAGCGAACAGAATGCCTCCGCGTTGGTGCCGCCCTTTACGGAAGTCCCCGCTCCACCTGCCCCGGCTGAGGCGCCCGCCGCACCGGCACCGCAGTGAGCACAGGTCAAGCAGTCCAGGAACTAAACCGGAAGGCGAGTTATGCAGATTAACTTCCAGCGCACGAATTTTCACGGCCGGAAAGTGAGCCTGTGGGGTGGGACAGCGGTTGGCATCCTGTTGCCGGTGGCTCAGATTATTTCGGGACGGGGTAATTGTGCGGCGCTGCGGGTCGCCGTGGCCGCAGCTGGCAGTGGTGCAGCGGGGTTCTTTGACGACATGTCAGACAGTGACACCACCAATAAATCTACGAAAGGTTTGCACGGTCATATTGGGGCTTTGAAAGAGGGCCGGTTAAGCCCCGGCTTGGTTAAAATGCTGGCCCTGATGGCTACGGGAGCTGTGGCAGCTCGACCCCGCCGCGATATTTGGGGCTGGATGATTCAGGCCGGAGTCATCGCCGGGAGCGCGAACCTGGTCAATCTGCTGGATCTCAGACCGGGGCGAGCCCTCAAAGTGGCGCTGTTGGGGGGTGCGGCTGGATTCTGGCCCGCTCGCAGCGGGTGCTACTGCGCGCGTCGGCGTATGGCGGCAACGAACTGTGCCGTTATCGCCGCGGCCTTGCCCTTAGACCTCCGCGAAGTCACCATGCTGGGCGACACGGGCGCCAATGCGCTGGGAGCGGCCTTGGGAGCCACCTGGTCGCAAGGAAGAACGACCCGCACCAACCTCGTGACCTTGGCTGTAATCGCCGCCCTAACCCTGGCTAGTGAAAAAATCAGTTTCTCGAAAGTCATCGACAGCCACCCGGTATTGAAAGCCGGGGACGACTGGGGGCGTCTGCCCGCATAGCGGCCGCGCAGACACGGCGCGTTACGTAAAACAGCTTGAAAGGTGCGTTAGTCGATTTGAGCAAGCGTGAGCAAACTGTCACGAACCCGGTGGCGGCCTTAGCGGGGGCGGCCGGGACAGTAGCGGTTATGACGCTAATCTCCAGAATTTTCGGTTTCGGCCGATGGTTGGCCCAAGCCACTTGGGTCGGGGCGGGTACAGTCGGCAACGCCTACGCTTCGGCGAACCAAATCCCCAACGTGATTTTTGAAGTCGTGGTCGGGGGCGCTTTGGCTTCCATCACCATCCCCCTGTTGGCTCAAGCCATTGCTGGCTCACTGAAAGACGAAGTGAACCGTCTCGCCTCAGCGCTATTTACCTGGACATTGACCCTGCTGGTTCCACTGGGTTTGCTGGTTTTCGTGGCCGCCGAACCCATCTCCGCTGTGCTACCCGTTTCAGTGGGCTCCGACATCGCTACCCAAAATGCGCTGACCGCGTATTTCCTGCGGGTTTTTGCTCTGCAGATTCCGCTCTACGGAATAGCCGTGGTGCTGGGGGGAATCCTGCAAGCCCACCATCGCTTTGCGTGGCCTGCCCTGATGCCGGCGTTTTCCTCCATCGTCACCATCGTCGCTTATGCTGCCTACGGCGCTCTCAGTGGCTCCAACCCGACCGAATACACCGCTATCGCCGCCCTGGCGTGGGGAACTACCGCGGGGGTGCTGGTGCTGAGCGTTCCGCTTTTTATTCCCGTCTGGAACGTGGGGGTGCGCCTCAAGCTCGTGTGGAGAATGCCGCGGGAGCAATTCCGTCAGGCCCTCGCTTTGGGAGCCTACGGTATCGGAGCGCTGCTTGCTGCCCAAGGTTATATGCTCGCCACGCTGTTCCTGACCCGGTGGGGTGGGGTGGAAGGCACTATCAACGTTTTTCAGTATTCCCAAGCTATCTACCTGCTACCCTATGCACTGTTCACCTTCCCGGTGGCGACAGTCGTGTTTCCCCTGATGACAAGGCATTTTGCGGCCGGGCAGACGGCAAAAGCGGGGGAGCTGGCCACCAGTTCCACTGCGTTGATTGCCGGTCTGTCTCTGTTGGGAGTCGCTGGTCTAATTGCGGTGGCGCCCGGTATGGCAGCCATTTTTGCGTGGAACCGTCCCATTCCGGGACTGGAAATGGCGGTCGTGGCGATGGCTCCAGCCCTGGTGGGCTACGCCCTGCTCTATCACCTGTCACGAGTGTTTATCGCCGTCAACCGGGCACGGCATTCTTTTTTCGCAGCGCTGCTAGGGTGGGGGATAGCCGCCGTGAGCGGGTGGCTGCTGATTCTCGTCTTGGCGTCTTCGCGCGGTAACGGCGTCGCCACGCTCATTGCTCTGGGTGTCGGCAATGCCTTGGGCATGAGCGCGGCCGGAGCCTACCTGCTGATTGTGTGGGGTCGCCTCCAGGTCGGCTCCCCGATTCAGGTGTTGAAAGCCCTGTTGATTGCCGTTCCGGGAGCTGTCTTGGGCGGAGTCTTGGGACGCCTAGCATATGCGGGAGTCACTGCCCTAGATTTGCCTCTGGGGGTACTGTGGGCAACTCTCGGGGCCGGTCTGGTGACGGTAGCCTGTGCCTTGCCGGGATTGAAAATCATCGCTACGCCCTTTTGGAAACAAACCCGCGCGGCCCGCCACGCTCCCGAAACTGTTGAAACAACTGAGAACCTTGGGAAAAATCCACCCTCGCAGAATCCTCTCCCGGCAGAACCTGAAACAGAACGTTTGGAAGAAGGCGAATCGTGAAAATAACCATGGTGATGGGCAAAGCCTCACACTCGATGGGAACTTTCGTAGCATCGCTATCGAGCACTTTGGCGGCAAAAGGCCACGATGTTCAGATTATTGCCGAACCCACCAGCGCCAAGCTGTATCGTCTCAAGAATGTTTTGCCGCTGTGGATTGTGAAACCGCGCAGACTTTTCCTGATGGGTACGAATCTGCGGCGGTTGCGCCGGGCGCAAGACGTGCTGAAAAACTCTGATGTCATTCACGTTCACGGGCTGAAAGCGGCATTGTATGCCCTGGTGCTGACCATGTTTATCCCCAATACTCCGCCGCTTTTAGTATCGCTGTACGAACTGAACGACGAACGCCGCGATACGTTCTGGCGCCAGCTGCTCTTTCGGTGGATGGATAACCGGGCTTCGCTCATTTCGGGCTCTTCGCTGCGCCTGACCGCAAAGATTGACCGGCAATCATCGGCGGATACCGACTCGGCGGTATCTTTCCTGGTCAGCCCCAGGGTAGAGAAACTCTTGCAAACCGGAATGCTCAATCGTAAGGAGCGGGTGGGCAACTGGGCCAAGCTGGCGGCCGCGGAACGGCTGCGCAACCGTGGCCAACTGGTGCTGGGGATTGGTCCGATTGAGCAAGAGAAACGTTTTGACCGGTTTGTTCGCGCTATGCAGCGGGTGACTTATCCAGCCACCGGGGTGGTTATCGGGGATGGAGATCCCCAGCTGTTGGCGGGTCTGCGCTCCTACGGTAGCGATGCGCAGGTCTCTTTCCTGGGGTGGCGCAAGTCCCTGGACACCTGGTTACAAGCCGCGAGTGTATTGGTCATTACTTCTGAATGGGAATCGCGGGGTTTCATTGCCCAAGAAGCCATGAGCTTGGGGCTGCCGATTGTGGCTGCCCCGGTCGGGAAATTGCGAGACATTTTGCTGCCTGCAGGGGTAGCGATGGACAGTCAACAGGGTGAAAACCTGGTCGGAGGGGAACAAACCGCGGGACAGTCCAACGATCCGGAACTCGGAATCGGCAGCCTCGTGGTGGATACAGACGATGCCGAGGCAACAGCTCAAGCCATCACGAAACTACTGGCCAACCCCAGCATCTGGTACGAAAAACAAGAGTCTGCCCGGCATCGCGCCGCCACCTGGCCGACCACTGACCAGGTCGCCAGCGAATGGCTGGGATTCTACCGGCGCTCCCTGGCGGGGCAAAACCAACGGACAACCAAGAGTAGCCAGATACCACAAACAGGAGAACAAAAATGAGCTATACCCCACTGTGCTTGGAACCACCAGAGGATGAACGAACTGAATTTCCCGTGGTGGATTCTCTGGAAGTGTTTAGGGGCAAAGTTTTTTCCATGCTCACTGAACGGGTTCGCTATGGCGATGGGGTGGCAACACGAGATTTTGTGAAGCATCCGGGGGCGGTCGCCATCGTTCCGCTGCGGGAAGGTGAGGCCAGCTCTTCGGGTGAGCCGGAAGTGCTGTTAATCAATCAATACCGTCACCCGGTGGGCGCGACCTTGTGGGAGATTCCCGCGGGATTGTTGGACATTGCCGGAGAGGATCCACTGCGTGCGGCGCAGCGGGAGCTGGAGGAGGAAGCCGACTTGAAAGCTACTCGCTGGGACGTGCTGGTGGATTATTTCACCACGCCGGGCGGGTCTTCCGAAGCTCTGCGAGTGTACTTGGCTCGCGATTTAACCCTGATTCCTGCCTCGGAGCGCAGTTTTCAGCGTGAAGCCGAAGAAGCATTTATGGCGCGGCGTTGGGTAGGGTTGCGGCAGGCGGTGGCGGCGATTTTTGCGGGACAGATGCACAATCCTTCCGCGGTCGTCGGGGTACTGGCTACTGCGCTGGCGCTGGATCCGCCCGGATTATCCCCGGTTTCTTTGCGTCCGGTGTCAGCCCCGTGGTTTCGGAAAACCTCTTTGGACTAGACCCGCCCGCAGCCCCGTTTAGAAGTTGCTGGGGTTTCAGCCGGCCGCCGCTGAACCGGCCCGGCTGCAAACTGATTTTTGGCACACTGATGTTGCGCAAATTTTCCCAATAAAACCGCAGTTTGGCGTATTTTGGCAGGTTTTAAGCAATGACTCGCTTGGGAAAATATGCTAGATTTAGGAAAGTCATCGTTGATGTAAAGATTTTAACGAAGGAGGAGCGGGATGCCAGCAATCGTGGATGATCAGGGCACCCGTCAAGTCGTTCTGGACCTAATCATTGAAAAGGGTCCCATTACTGCTTCTGTCCTGGCTAATATCCTCAAACTTACCCCAGCGGCAGTTCGTCGCCACCTCATCTATCTGGAGGAGAGCGGGCAGATTGAGAACCTTGAATCGACCGGCAAGATTCGCGGCCGCGGGCGTCCGGCACGTCACTATGTGGCGACTGACGCCGGACGCGCCACGCTGCCGGATGGATACTCGCAGATGGCAAACAAGGCGCTGGACTACCTGCAGCAAGTCGCCGGCGACCAAGCTATCGAAGACTTTGCCAATCGGCATTCGCGAGAGGTCGAACGCCGCTACGCTCCGGTAGTTCACGCCGCCGGAGACG
This sequence comes from uncultured Mobiluncus sp., assembly GCF_963511525.1. Lineage (NCBI taxonomy): Bacteria > Bacillati > Actinomycetota > Actinomycetes > Actinomycetales > Actinomycetaceae > Mobiluncus > uncultured Mobiluncus sp. The sequence continues at coordinate 16,441 of NZ_CAUPIY010000017.1, forward strand.
ACCCACAAGCCCGGGTCGTGGCCTTGGCGGATGCGCTAGCACAGGACGGTTACGCGGCAACCGTCCGACAAACCGCCCACGGGCTGGCACTGCAGCTATGCCAAGGATCCTGCCCGGTACAGGACGTTGCCAAGTCTTATCCAAAGCTGTGTGAGGCAGAAACACAAGCCTTCTCCCGACTGCTCGATACCCATGTGCAGCGCCTCGCCACCCTTGCTGAGGGGGACCATGCCTGCACCACCTGTGTGCCGCTAACCTTGCGCAAAAATGGGGCTCTGAGCAGCATTAATGTGTTGAACGGAGGGAAGCGAAGTCGGGGGGAATAAATCAGCTAGACAGTCTCCCGGCAACTTCTAAATATCAAGCCCCGACCGGGCTAACTAGACTTAGAGAAAACCTCAAATGAAAGGATAGAGATGAGCGATGCTCTGACTGAGTCAGATCAGAAAAAGCGCGCGGATGATGAGATTATCGAGTCTATTTCCGATAAGTACGAATTCGGCTGGCATGACTCCGATGCCGCCGGACAAGCCGCGAAACGCGGCTTGGATGAGGACGTGGTGCGCTACATCTCCGAGATGAAAGATGAGCCGGAATGGATGCTGAAACTGAGGTTGAAAGCCCTCAAGATTTTTCAGCGCAAACCCATTCCGAACTGGGGTCCCGATTTGCAGTTCCTGGACTTTGACGAGTTTAAGTACTTCGTGCGGGCTGCCGATAAGGTCGCTCAATCCTGGGACGACCTGCCCGAGGACATCAAACAGACCTATGACCGTCTGGGAATTCCCGAAGCGGAGCGTCAACGCCTGGTGGACGGGGTGGCCGCCCAGTACGAATCGGAAGTTGTCTATCACCAAATCCGCGAGGACCTTGAGAAACAGGGTGTTATCTTCCTGGACACCGACACGGGACTGAAAGAATACCCCGAAATCTTCCAGGAGTACTTTGGGCGGGCCGTGCCGGCGGGGGATAACAAGTTTGCCGCGCTGAACACGGCTGTGTGGTCCGGCGGTTCGTTTATCTATGTTCCCAAGGGAGTGCAGTGTACGGTTCCCCTGCAGGCCTACTTCCGCATCAACACCGAAAGTATGGGACAGTTTGAACGAACTTTGATTATTGCTGACGAGGGCTCTTACGTACATTACGTAGAGGGCTGCACCGCCCCGATTTACCAGTCGGATTCCCTGCACGCCGCCATAGTGGAAATCTTCGTGAGAAAGAACGCCCGGGTGCGTTACACGACTATTCAAAACTGGTCGAATAACGTGTTGAACCTGGTGACCCAACGCGCCTTTTGCGAGGAGGGCGCCACGATGGAATGGATTGACGGCAACATCGGCTCGCGCATCAACATGAAGTACCCCTCGGTATACCTGCTGGGCGAGCACGCCCACGGCGAGACGCTGTCCATCGCTTTTGCCGGCAAGGGGCAGCATCAGGACACCGGCTCAAAAATGCTGCACCGGGCCCCGCACACGTCCTCGCATATTGTCAGCAAATCCATCTCCCGGCAAGGCGGGCGTTCGTCATACCGGGGTTTGGTAGATATTGCCGAAAACGCCACCGGTTCCAAGTCCAACGTGCTGTGTGACGCCCTGCTGGTGGACACCATTTCCCGCTCCGACACCTACCCTTATGTGGATGTGCGCAATGACGAGGTCGAAATGGGGCACGAGGCAACTGTTTCCAAAGTGTCCGAGGACCAACTGTTCTACCTGATGAGCCGAGGGCTCACCGAGACGGAAGCGATGGCGACCATCGTACGCGGTTTCGTTGAGCCTATCGCCAAGGAACTTCCGATGGAATACGCCTTGGAGTTGAATCGACTAATCGAACTGCAGATGGAAGGGTCGGTGGGCTAAATGACTGAAGTAACTGTGCCAACAGGCGGAGCGCTGGCCGCTCCGACCCCAACCCGACTGACTTCCACTTCCGTTGAGGATTTTCCGATGCCGACCGGGCGGGAAGAAGCCTGGCGCTTCACCCCGTTATCGCGGTTCTCCAGTTTGCTGGAAGAATCTCTCCAGGGCGGTAGCGCCAAGTTTGCGGTGGACGGTGTGGCCTTGCGTACCGACGAACCAGTCCAACCCGAGGCGGATCTGACCCTGAAACTGTCCGCAGTGGCGGGGTTGTCGCCGCTGGCTGGAGCCCCTTTCGACCGTGCTGGAGTGGTTGGCTGGAATAATATTTCCCAGACCCTCGATGTAGCGGTTACGGGTGCGGTGAGTCGACCGGTCTGGATTGACGTCACCGCCGAGGGGCCAGACACCGTCGGTCACGTGCGGATATACGCGGAAAAAGCGTCCCAAGCTACCATCGTGCTGCGTCATCGCGGCGGCGGCTCCCTGAACGAGACTTTGGAAGTAAAAGCGGAGCCGGACGCGAAACTGAACGTGGTCAGCCTGCAAGCCTGGGACGATACCGCGGTGCATATGGCGACCCAACAGATGACGTTGGGGCAAAACTCCAGCGTGAAACACGCCAACGTCACCTTGGGAGGGGACTCAGTACGCATCGCGATGGGAGTGAATCTGCCCGCAGAACGCAGCAATCTAAACCTGCTGGGTCTGTACTTTACCAACGCGGGGAAACATCAGGAACACCGGCTGTTTATCGAGCACAAGGGGCAAAAATCGAAGTCCCGAGTGACCTACAAGGGTGCTTTGCAAGGCCAGGAGGCACGCACCGTGTGGGTCGGTGACGTCGGTATCGGGCCGCAGGCTTTCGGGACGGATTCCTACGAACTGAACCGAAACCTGGTGCTGGGCAAGGGACCTCGCGTGGATTCCGTGCCGAACCTAGAGATTCACAACGGTGAAATCGAAGGTGCCGGACACGCTTCAGCGACCGGCAGATTTGACGACGAACAGCTGTTCTACCTGCAAAGCCGCGGTATCGATGCAGTCAACGCGAAACGACTGGTCGTGCGCGCGTTCTATGCGGAACTATTGAATATGCTAGAAATACCGGAACTGACTGACTACGTGTTGGAAACCGTAGATAGTCACCTGAGTGTAGGGAGTTTGCAATGAGTTTTACCAAAGTTGGCAGTATCGATGAAATCGAGCCGGGAACCGGCAAAGAAGTTACCGTGGAAGGCGTTGAAATCGTGGTTTTACGCAGCGATGAGGGAGATTTCCACGCGATGGCAAAGGAATGTCCGCACGCCGGGTTCTCCATGGTGGACGGCATTATTGAGGATGGCTGCGTCGAGTGCGCCGCGCACGGGGCGCAGTTCGATTTGGAAACCGGCGAGCCGCAGTCGCCGGCCCACGACCCCCTTCAGATTTACCCCGTCCAAATTGCCGACGGTTTCATTGCAGTGGACGTGAGAGCATAACGAAGCCCATCTCAGCACGAAACGTGCCGAACAGCTTGGAATGAAAAAAGGAAACAGGAGAAAACAGTGTCAGTGTTGGAAGTAAAGAACCTCAAAGCCCAGGTGGAGACCCCGGAGGGGCCGAAAAAGATATTGAAAGGCGTAAACCTGACCATCAACTCCGGCGAAGTACACGCCATTATGGGACCCAACGGTTCAGGCAAATCGACTTTGAGCTATGTTCTGGCGGGACACCCGAAGTATGAGGTCACCGATGGTGAAGCCCGGCTGGACGGCAAGAACATTCTGGAGATGAGTGTGGACGAGCGCGCTCGGGCGGGACTGTTCTTGGCGATGCAGTACCCGGTCGAGGTCCCCGGGGTGAGCGTGTCGAACTTCTTGCGCACCGCTAAAACTGCGGTGGCGGGGCAGGCTCCGGCGCTGCGTAAATGGATGAAAGAAGTCAACGGAGCTTTTGACGACTTTAAGATGGAGAAAGAATTTGCCAGCCGGGATCTGAACGCGGGCTTTTCCGGCGGAGAAAAGAAACGCCTGGAAATCCTGCAAATGCAGCTGCTGGCGCCGCAGTTCGCGATTTTGGACGAAACAGATTCCGGCTTGGACATTGACGCTCTTAAGGTTGTTTCCGAGGGCATCAACCGGGTGCATGAGGCCGCCAATACCGGAATCCTGCTGATTACCCACTATTCCCGGATTTTGCGTTACGTTCACCCCGTTTTTGTCCATGTGTTTGTGGACGGGCGCATCAGCAAAGAGGGCGGACCGGAACTGGCCGATGAACTCGAAGCCGAGGGCTACGACAAGTACCTGGGAGCCTCGACGGCTGCTTAAGGGCGGCGTGAGCGGCGAAGGGAAAGAATTGTCATGGTAACAGGCCCGGCGACAGATTTTAGCGAAGCGGAACTCGCTCGGATTCGCGCGGATTTTCCGATTCTCAGCGTTTCGGGACGCGACGGTCAGCCCATCGACTACCTGGACTCGGGGGCAACCTCACAAAAGCCGGCGGTCGTGTTGGATGCCATTGACGATTTTTACCGCCGCCACAACGGGGCGGTACACCGGGGCACTCACCAGCTCGGCGACGAAGCCACGGCTTTGTTTGAAGATGCCCGCCAGGACGTCGCGGACTTCTTGGGAGTGAGCGACCCCGAAGAAATCGTGTGGACCTCGGGAGCCACTGAGGCGCTGAACCTGGTGGCTTACGGGTTCGCCGCTGCCACTTGGGAACGCGCGGGCGGACCTTTTGCCTTGCAACCGGGCGATGAAATCGTGTTCACCAGGGCGGAGCATCACGCCAATCTGGTGCCGTGGCAGCTGGTGGCCAAACGCACCGGAGCCGTTACGAAAGTCATCGAGCTGACCCCCAACGGGCGCTTGGACGTGAGCGGCCTAGAGGACGTCATTACGCCGCGCACGCGGGTCGTTGCGTCCACACACCTGTCCAACGTGACCGGGGCGGTGACGGACATTGCGCCAATTATTGCCGCTGCCCGGGCGGTCGGTGCCATCGTCGTCATGGATACCTGCCAATCCAGTGCCCACCTACCGCTGGAAGTCGATCAGCTCGGGGTTGATTTCGCGTGTTTTTCCGCGCACAAGATGCTCGGCCCCACCGGGGTGGGAGCCTTGTGGGGGCGCCGTGAGTTGCTCGAACAGCTGCCGGTGTTCCTCAGCGGCGGTTCCATGATTGAAAACGTGACGGTGGAGGAAACGACTTTCCTGCCGGCACCCTACCGCTTCGAAGCTGGCACCCAACCGGTCGCCCAGATTGTGGGTTGGGCCGCCGCGTGCAAGTACCTGCAGGAACTGGGGATGGAACGGGTCGCTGCACACGAACAGGCCCTCACCGCTTACGCCCTGCCGAGGCTGGTGGAGATTCCTGGCGTGAAACTGCTCGGTCCCACCGACATGACGCATCGCGCTGGGGTATTGTCCTTTGAAATGAAAGGGATTCACCCTCATGACCTGGGGCAATACTTGGATTCTCAAGGTGTGGCGGTGCGGGTCGGGCATCACTGCGCCATTCCGCTGCATCGTTTCTTTGAGGTGAACGCCTCCACGCGAGCCACGTTCAGCCCCACCACGACTATTGATGAGATTGACCGCTGGCTGCAAGCGCTTCCGCAGGCCGCAAAGTTCTTTGGCGTTACCCCGGCGGATAGTTGAATAGACAGAAGGAACACAAGTGAACGAACTGGAAAACCTGTATCAGCAGCTCATCTTGGAGCAGTCCAAGGCTCGGCATGGAGCCGGCACCCTTCCCGGCTGGGCTGCCAGTTCTCATCAGGTCAATCCGACCTGCGGAGATGAGGTTACGCTGCAGGTGGAAGTGGCTGACGGAAAGTTGCGCAACCTGGTGTGGGACGGACACGGCTGCTCGATTTCGCAGGCCTCTCTGTCGATGATGTGGGAGCTGGTTGAGGGCCAAGACCTGGAAACTGTGCACGGGCTGGAACAGGATTTCAACGAAATGATGCATTCACGAGGCCGGGGCGTGGATGAGGATTTGCTCGATCGTCTGGGCGATGCCTCCAGCCTGGAAGGCGTTTCCCGCTATGTCAACCGCGTGAAATGCGCCCTGCTGGGGTGGATGGCCTTGAAAGATGCGCTGGCCCAAGCTGTGGCGACTGATGGAACCGGCGGCGGCACGCAGGCAGCGCCGCACTGTGACCCGAAAGTGATGAACCGGCCTTCTGACCCTGAAACCCCTCAAACGACAAAGGAGTAAACCCATGAGTGAAGAACCCTTGAGTAAAGAGCTATTGGAAGAGTTGGGCACTCCGCACGCCAGCGCGGCGGTGGAATCAGAGGTCAGCACCGCACCAGCAGGGGCGGCAACCTTGGTTGACGGGATAGCGGCGGATGCCGTGGCGAATCCCGGCGCGGAACTCTCCGAACAGCAGCGTGCCTTGGTGGAAGAAATCGTGGAACTGCTGAAAGACGTTATCGACCCGGAACTGGGCATCAACATCGTGGATTTGGGGTTGCTTTACGGACTGCATCTGGACGGAGACGACCTGGTTATTGACATGACCCTGACCTCTGCTGGCTGTCCGCTGACGGATATGATTGAGCGCCAGTGCCGTTTCGTGCTGGAAGATTTGGTGAAAACCGTGTCTATCAACTGGGTGTGGCTGCCGCCGTGGGGTCCGGACAAAATCACCGAGGACGGCCGCGAGCAGCTGCGGGCCCTCGGTTTCAACGTGTGAGGTCACCAGGTTCCCCACCTGCGTTTCTGGGCGAAGCTGCGTTTCCGAGGGGCGGTTGGGTGTTGCCCTCAGAGGGGATACACGGAGACTAGTTCGTGCAAGCCGAAAAAGTCGTCCGGGTTCCTGGTGAACAGGGGCAAATTGTGTGCCAGAGCGGTGGCGGCAATCTGGAGGTCGGCGAAGCGACGCCGTGGTTTTCGGCCCAGAGCCACAACCGCCGCATAGATTCGGCCATAAGCACGGGCGGCGGAGGCGTCAAAAGGAATGGGTGAGAAGGCTGCCTCGGTGCGCTGCAAGCGATCCAGGCGGGCGGAGCGTTCTATCTCAGATTTGGCGGCGTAAACCCCGGCCTCCAGTTCAGCCAGGGTGATGGCGCTGATAGCGCTGTGCAAGGGCAGGGAGTCGGTGGGAAGCTCAGTAATATCAATGATTATCGAGGTGTCCAGTAATCCATATTCGAGTCGGGACATCAAACACCCATGTCTACGAAATCGTCGATATCAGTTTTGAAAGTGTCGCCATCCACCGCGGGAGCTTCGCTGAACCGGGACAGAACCACGGCGGTGTTGGAAAACCAGGTGTCCTGTATGGGGCTGAGTTCGGCGACCGGCCGGCCGTTGGAAGTGACAATAAATGTTGCACCGGACGCGACTTCTCGCATCACCCGTCCGGATTCGTTGCGCAGTTCCCGCTGGGTTAGTGTGGCTTGCATGACTCCATTGTAGCGCAGCGTGCTACGAGGGTTCAATAGGCGCGCGCGGCGCTATTTTCAGTCCGGCGCCGGTTTGGTTCGCGGCTCAGACCTGGCGAAACAGCGGTTTACCACCTGCTCTGCCGGGGAGGGGGAGTCGCTGAAACACCGCCAACTGGTCACCTGGCGACTATTGAACGGTGGAAAGATAGGCAACAGGCCAGCGTAACGCTTAGAATTACCCCATGTCCCACCTTTTTACGCCGTTTCGGCTGAAAAACCTCGATACCCGGAACCGTTTGTGGATGCCGCCGATGTGCCAATTTACCGCCTCTTCCGAGGGGCCGTCCGCGGGTTGGCCTAACGATTGGCACGAAGTTCACTACGGGGCCAGGGCATCAGGCGGGGTGGGTGCCGTCATTGTGGAAGCGACCGCGGTGAGCCCGGAAGGACGCATCAGCCCTTTTGACTTAATGCTGGATCGGGATGAAAAAATCCCGGCTTTTGCCCGGTTGGCCACCCTCATCAAGGAAGGCGGCGCGGCTGCGGGCATCCAGATTTCTCACGCCGGCAGGAAGGCCTCCACGTCCCCTTCCGGCACGCCCCTGGCTCCCGAAGACTCCGACCTAGGAGGCATCGGCTGGCATACCATTGCGCCCAGCCCGATTCCGTTTACCTCCCGCCATGAGATTCCCCGCGAAATGAGTGTCGCGGATATTCACAAGACGCAAGCGGACTTCGTTTCCGCCATTCGCCGCGCTTTGGCGGCCGGTTTCGATTTTGTGGAACTTCACGGCGCCCACGGTTACCTGTTGAGCCAGTTCATTTCCCCGCTGACTAACCAACGCACCGATGAATATGGCGGGGATTTGCAGGGGCGTTTCCGTTTTTGGCGTGAACTGGTCATGGCGATTCGTGGGGAGCTGGGGGAAAATTTCCCGCTCTTGATGCGGATCTCGGCGACGAACTGGGTTCCCAGCGGAGCATTCGGGCTACAGCGCGACGTTACTCTGGAGGACTGGGGTCGGATTGTCCAGGATTTGGCCGCTTTCGGGGTTGACTTTATCGACGTGTCCACCGGCGGTTTGATTGACGGGGTAGAGATTCCGCAGGCCCCGGGTTACCAGGTGAAATACGCCACCGAGATTCAAGACCGGGGGCCCTTGCCCGTTTCGGCTGTCGGCATGATTACCGAACCGGCACAAGCTGAACAGATTTTGGTCAACGGCCAAGCCTCCGTGGTCCAGGTCGGCCGGCCTTTGCTGACTGATCCGTCGCTGCCCCTAGCCTGGGCGGCGCGTTTGGGCGACGAAGCCCCCATTCCCAAGCCGTACATTAGTGGCACTCCGCGCAGCTAACGCCGCCGGCTCCAGGCGGACCGCCACCAGAAACTTTTGGAACCGGGACGAGGCTTTCCTCGGGAGTTACTTTGCTTTCGCAATCAGAGCTTGGCCCAGATATGTTACGAATTCCTGCAATTCGGCGCGAGCCTCGTTGGCATCCATGACGGGATTTTTGCCATCAAAATACACCCGAATTTCCAAGTTGCCGACTCGCTGAAACACCCCGACTTCGGTGGGGGCAATCTGGCCTTCACCGCGGTCCGTTCCGTAAGTCATCATCAAGCCGTCTTGGGCTCCGTCAAGCGGATAATCCGCCGCGGCGGTGGTTTGCTGGGAGCTGGCGCCTCCGGGAGCTGTCACCGCGTAGGTGGGACAGGCTTGAGCCAAATCCCGCTGGACTTGAATGGCTTTCTGGGCCTGCGCCACGGACGGGTAGGCTCGCAGTTGAGAGCGCACTACCGTAGCGTGATTGTTGAGGTTAGCTTGGGAAAAAGCTGCGGGGATTTCCGGTTTGTCGGTATAGGAGGCGATGAGCTTTTGCTGGCACATTTCGGGTTTAAACGTGGTTTCCCGCAACAGATCCAAGGCTTGATGATCCGCGGAGCGCATCGAGGCGGTCGTTTCTTCGTCATACACTTTCAAGCTGTCGCCCTTAATCTTTAACCCACCTAAAATAATGGCGAGGTTCGGGCCGGAAAACTGTTTCACCATCGTTGGCAGAGAATCCTTTTGCTTGATGTAAGCGCTGTCAGGGTTGTCCAGAGTCTGTTTCGTGCCGGCACATCCGCTCAACGCTACGGCAAGCAGTGCTGCCCCCAGGACGCTGGCGACTGTCTTTTGGTAACGCATCAGTTTTCCTCTCTAGTCTGTCTCAAACAGTTTACCGTTTTGTGTGGTGTGCAAAGACCACGGCTCAATCCACCTCAACGAGTTCCAAATACGTTTCATCCCACAGGTCCTCATCGCCATCGGGCAGCAGCAGGACTCGTTGCGGATCCAGCGCTTTCACCGCGCCCGGATCGTGGGTGACCAGGATAACCGCACCCTCATAAGTGGCCAAGGAGTTCAGGATTTCCTCCCGTGAGGCGGGGTCCAGGTTATTGGTCGGTTCGTCCAGCAGCAGCACGTTCGCCCCGCTCACCACCAACGTCGCCAAAGCTAGGCGTGTCTTTTCGCCACCGGACAGTACCGCGGTGGGTTTGTCGGCGTCCGCCCCGGAGAACAGGAACTGTCCCAACAGGGAACGCACCTGGGTGTCGTCAAGTTCTGGAGCAGCCTGGCGCAGATTCTCTACCACGGACAGGGAATCGTCCAGGGTCTCGTGTTCCTGAGCGTAATAGCCGAGCTTCAGTCCGTGACCGGCAACCACCCGTCCAGTGTCGCTGGTCTCCAGACCAGCCAAGATACGCAACATGGTCGTTTTCCCCGCACCGTTGAACCCTAACACCACTACTTTTGAGCCGCGGTCGATAGCCAGCGTCAGGTCGGTAAAGACTTCCAGGGAACCGTAGGTTTTGGAAATCCCCTCAGCAGCTAGGGGAACTTTCCCACAAGGCTGGGGCTGCGGGAAATCCAGTTTGGCCACTTTTTCTTTCGGACCCTCCGCCTGGGTATTTTCCAGCAGCTGCGCCGCCCGGCGCAACATCTGTTGGGCCGCCACGGCCTTGGTGGCTTTCGCGTGCAGACGCTCACCCTGGGCTTGCAGGGCCGCGGCTTTCTTTTCCGCTACCGCCCTTTCCCGTTTCCGCCGCGCCTCGTCGTCAGCGCGAGCTTGCAAATACGCTTTCCAGCCCATGTGGTACATGTCCAACGCGCCGCGCATCGCATCGAGGTACAAAACCTGATTTAAGGTTTCGTCCAAAAGTTTCACGTTGTGCGAAATAATCAGGACCCCGCCGGGAAACGTTCGCAGGTAACTGCGCAGCCACACTATGGAATCGTGGTCTAAGTGGTTGGTGGGCTCGTCCAACAGCAGGGTGTCCGCCCCGGAAAACAGCACGCGTGCCAGTTCGACCCGGCGGCGTTGCCCCCCGGAGAGCGTCCCTAACGACTGACGTAACGTTTCGTTGGAAATCCCCAAGTTAGCGGCGATTTGTGCGGCCTCGGAAGCTGCCGCGTAGCCGCCGGACATATGAAACTCCTGATCCAGGCGCACATATTTTTCCATGGCCTTTTGCTGTTTTTCGCCCGTCTCGCGGCTCATCGCCTCCTCTGCCTTACGGATTCTGGCTTCGATGACATCGAGTCCGCGCACGCTCAAGATGTGGTCGCGCACGATCTGGTCAGGATCGACTTCTCGAGGGTCTTGGGGAAGGTAACCCGGGGTGCTCGACCGGGACACGGTTCCCTCAACCTGAATCGCGTCGGGCAGTCCGGTACCGCTCAGCAGTCTCATCAGGGTGGTTTTGCCGGCGCCGTTGCGTCCCACCAAGCCGACCCGCATACCTTTGTTGACCTGGAATGAAGCGTGTTCCATGAGGACACGGTCCGCAATCCGCAAGGTGAGGTCAGTGGCAGTAATCACCCCAAGAGTTTAGTCGGAAAACCGCCAGAACCGAAAACCTGCCCACCCGGCCTTGTGACGTGAGATGCAACCCCCAACAAATCCGTCTGGCGAACGATTCTCGGGACGAAAAATCACCCCAAAGGGTGAGTGGTCGCGTCGGCGGGTGCGATAGCGTTAAAACGCACAAGCCGCTCGACTGGAAGGACAGAAAATGGCTGAAAAGCAATCTATTTTGGGACGTATTGCCCAAATTACCAAGGCTAATATCAACGCGCTGCTGGACAAGGCAGAGGACCCCGAAAAGCTGCTTGACCAGCTGGTACGTGATTACACCAATGAAATCGCGGAGGCTGAACAGGCGGTGGCGCAAACGATTGGGAATCTGCGTTTAGCGGAACGCGACCGCGATGAGGATCAGCAGGCCGCCACCGATTGGGGGGCGAAAGCCGCGGCGGCTTCCAAAAAAGCCGATGAACTGCGAGCTGCCGGCAACGCGGCCGAAGCCGACAAGATGGACAACCTGGCGAAGGTCGCCATCACGAAACAGATTAGCTTTGAAAAGGAGGTCGAGGAAGCGGCTCCGATTATTGCTTCTCAGACCGCCACGGTGGATAAGCTCAAGTCCGGGCTGAACACGATGAAGATGCAGCTGGAGGAGTTGAAGTCGAAGCGGGACTCGTTGGTGGCTCGCTCGAAGACCGCGGCCACGCAAACCCAGGTGCAGCAGGCCGTGTCCAAGATTAACATTATGGATCCGACTTCCGAACTGGGGCGTTTTGAGGAAAAGGTCCGCCGGGCCGAGGCCATGGCGGCCGGTCAGGCCGAGCTGGCGGGAGAGAGCGAATCCCTGGAGGAACAGTTCGCCGCCCTGGATGTGTCCGCGGCAGACGCGGAAGTTGCAGCGCGGCTCAACGCTTTAAAGAGCAACGGCTAGGGAGCTAACAAAGTTGTGGGGCTGGTTGATTGTCAACCGGCCCCACGCTGTTTTTACGTCCTAGGAGTTAAGCTGACCTTGGGTTCGGGGTTTTGGCGCGAGCCAGTTTGGGCGCAAACCGTGCCAAGCTGTAGGCCGCGGCGGTTGCTAGGGTTAGCATGGTCATAATCAGACCTACGATTCCGGTCGCCACAAGGCAAAGCGTGGAAAGGACCAGCGCGGGGAGGAGCCACCCTACAGAAAACCCGTGCTTAATGGAGGCTGCTACGAAACCAAACGAAGCCAGCGCCAGGACTAGCACGGCCAGCTGGGAGGGAAGGGGTATCGACGCATAGTAAATAGTGGTGTGTTCAGAGGGGTAAAATGTTTTGCCGCTCAGGTACAGCTGCCACAGTGCGAACCCGGAGTGAGCCACGACGACGAGACTGAGAAATATGGCAACAATTCGTTGAAGAACCAAATTTGCTTTCATCGTTGAAACCCTTTCAGAACACCGACAATTCAGCAATATTTTATCTTACGGTTCAAATGAAAACCAGGGGTCGGCGTACCTTATGTATTTTGAGCGCGTAGGTGATGTGGTGCCTCATATAGTTTG
>NZ_CAUPIY010000018.1:0-21781 GCF_963511525.1 uncultured Mobiluncus sp.
CCTTACACCGCAAAGAAAAACCCGAAATAAAGACACACAAAATGTTACTTAACCCGCTTTTTATTACTGTTCGTTTTTATCGTTCAGTATTTATAATCGCGCTGAAAACACAGTAGACTTGGTAACGTTGCCCTCGTAGCTCAGTGGATAGAGCAACCGCCTCCTAAGCGGTAGGTCGGCCGTTCGAATCGGCTCGGGGGCGCTTTCGTTTATTGTTGGCCGGGCATGGTCGGCATCCCCAGCAGCGCCGGCTCGTCCGGGTCGGAGCAACAGCCAGCCACAGCGGATTCAGCCGCTGCAAACTCTGGCAAATCCGAACCAAACTGACTGAAGTCCAAATCGCGTCCCTCATTGATTTTCGCAGTCGAAATCATGAGCTTTATCCGATTCAGCTGGTTCACTGCCGAAGCTCCGGGGTCATAATCAATCCCGACAATATTTGCCTGGGGATAGCGGTTACGCAGAGGCCGGAACATGCCTTTGCCAACGATGTGGTTAGGCAGGCAGGCGAAGGGCTGCACACAAATGATATTCGGGCAGCCGTCTTCAATCATGTCCACCATCTCAGAAACCAAGTACCAGCCTTCTCCCGCCTGGTTCCCCATGGAAGCAATGTCTTTGGAACGCTCATACATATCCATAATGTTGCGACCGGGCAGGAATTTGCCGTTGGTGGCTGACATCGCCTTGTTCACCGTTGCGGTGTAGCGGCGCAAAACCCACAATGCCAGCGGTTTCGTAAACCTGGCTTGCGGATTCATCCCTAGGTTTTCCCAGTCCCATTTTCCGTCCGCGAGCGAGTACTCAAAGAACTGTAGCAGGCCAGGAAGGACCGCTTCGCAGCCTTCATCCTCGATGGTTTGTACCGCGTGGTTGTTTGCGTAGGGGTGGAACTTGACCAGAATCTCTCCCACAATCCCGACCCGCGGTTTGCGGGGGATGTTCCGCAGCGGAAGGGCGTCGAACTCGCGCACACATATCTTGGTGAGCTTGGAATAGCTGACACGTCCAAAACCACCGACATTTTTCCCGTCCGAAGCAAACCATTCGCGCCACAACTCGTTCCAGCGCTCATAGAGAGCCATCGCGGAACCGGGAGCCGCCTCGTAGGGTCTCACCCGCAGCAGCATCTTTTGAATGGCGTCTCCGATAACCAAGGCTTGAATAATTCGATGATAAATCGGAATCGTAAACGTAAATCCGGGATTTTCTTCCAGCCCCTGCAGAGACATAGCAATGACCGGGACCTGCGGATATCCGGCATCTCGCAGTCCTTTGCGCAGTAGCGAAGCATAGTTCGTCGCCCGGCACATACCGCCGGTCTGGCTCATGGCTACGGCAGTTTTATCCGGGTCGGCCCGTCCGGAAACAAATTCGTCGATGAGTTGACCCAGCACCACCAGTGAGGGATAGCAAGCATCGTTATTGATGTACTTGAGCCCGGTTTCCATGGTTTGGGCGTCGACATTCTCCAGCAGTCGAACGTTGTATCCCTTACGTTTCAGGACCGGCTCAGCCAGACGGAATTGGATGGTCGCCATCTGCGGCACCAGAATGGTGTAGCCTGCGTCTCGCATCTCTTTCGTGAAGGGGTGCGCCTCGTAGACGTGACCCGCAGGGTTCTTGCCGGCACTAGAGACCGCGGACAGGGGACTGGGCACCCCCTCCGGGCGGGTGGCGCTGGCCGGGAAAGTAGCCACGGTCGCTGACATGAGAGCTTCACCAGCGACCTTGTGATTGTCCGGAATAGTGTCGGTAGAGGTGTTGGGCAGGAAGCTCACATTGACACTGCCCGTGTTGTCAACGTGAGCGCTGCCGGTCAGGCCGGCGACGTTGATGGCGCTTTCGTTGCGTTTGGTACGCTCTTCACGCTCAATGGCGGCCGCGGCCAGGGAACGCAGCCGAATGGTTGCCGCTCCCAAGTTAGAGACCTCGTCAATCTTCAGTTGGGTAAAGATGTCGTTTTGGCCTTCCAGGATTTCTTGCACCTGCTCTGCCGTGACGGCATCGAGGCCACAGCCAAAGGAAGTCAGCTGCACCAGCTCCAAGTCTGGTTCCGCGGCAACGCGGGCGGCTGCTTCGTACAAGCGAGAGTGGTAAGTCCACTGGTCACGCACCCGCAGCGGGCGTTCCAGACGGCCATCGGCGATAGAGTCCTCCGTCAGCACTGCCATACCTAAGCTGATAATCGCCTCCGGAATTCCGTGATTGATTTCCGGATCCAAGTGGTAGGGACGACCCGCCAAAACCACACCGCGCTTGCCGTGTGCGCGCATCCATTCCAAAGCCAGACGACCCTGCTGACGAATCTCGTCTTTGACCCGCGCATCCTCGGCATAGCCGGCGTGAACCGCAGCGGTAGCCTCCTCGAGAGTGACGTTCCAGTCA
Organism: uncultured Mobiluncus sp.; assembly: GCF_963511525.1. NCBI lineage: Bacteria > Bacillati > Actinomycetota > Actinomycetes > Actinomycetales > Actinomycetaceae > Mobiluncus > uncultured Mobiluncus sp. The sequence goes on from NZ_CAUPIY010000018.1 coordinate 2,389, forward strand.
GCAAATACTTCAGTCAGACGTTTCGCCACAAAGTCTGGGTCTGCCATGTTTAAGAACGGTGAGATGAAGCGCACTCCGGGAGCATCGAGGCCTTCCATGTTGTGACGCAACGCCTCGGGATAGGTAGCGACGACCGGACAGTTGTAGTTATTGTCAGCTTTGAGATTGCGGGGCATGTTGTAGTTCACGCAGGGGTAGAAAATCGTTTTCACCCCTTTTTCCAGCAGCTGTTCGATATGCCCGTGAGCCAGTTTCGCCGGATAACAGATATTTTCCGAGGGGATTGACTCCATGCCCTGTTCAAACAGTTCGTGGGAGGACCGCCCCGAAATCATGACGCGAAAACCGAGCTGGCTCAAAATTGTGAACCACAGCGGGTAATCCTCATACATCCCCAAGACGCGAGGAATGCCGATATCCCCGCGAGTGGCTTTGTCTTCAGTCAGACGACGATAGGCGAACAGTCGGCGATATTTCCAGTCATAAAGGTTTGGAATCTGGGACTTTTGAGGTCGTTTTTCCAAACTGGCGCCGCGTTCGCAACGGTTGCCGGTGACGTGGCGGGAGCCATTAGCGAAGGTAGAAATCGTCACCTGGCAGTGGTTTTGGCAAAAGTTACAGGTTTTGTGGGTAGTTTCGACATCGAAGGCATCCAAATCCGCCAAGCTGGCTAACGTGGACTGCGTGGTGGGGTCGTCGTGCATTTTGGCGCTCAAGGCCGCCCCGTAGGCTCCCATCAGCCCGGCGATATTAGGTCGAATCACCTCTCGTTTCGTCAGTAACTCGAAAGCCCGCAAGACGGCATCGTTCAGGAAAGTACCTCCCTGCACCACGACCTTGTCGCCCAAATCTGAAGGATCCTTAAGTTTGATGACTTTATACAGAGCATTGCGCACCACCGAATAAGACAGACCCGCGGCGATAGCCCCGGTATCGGCGCCTTCCTTCTGGGCTTGCTTGACCGAGGAATTCATGAACACGGTACACCGGGTACCCAGGTCTATCGGATCGGGGCTCTGCACCGCGGCGGCGGCAAATTCCTGCACTGTGGTGCTCATTGTGGCGGCAAACGTTTGCAGGAACGAACCGCAGCCGGAAGAACACGCCTCGTTGACTGAAATCGAGTCGACGCTGCCGTCCTTAATCTTGATGAATTTCATGTCCTGGCCGCCGATGTCCACCACCGAAGTCACCCCCGGAGCGATATGGTTGGCCGCCCGGTAGTGAGCCATGGTTTCCACGACTCCTTCGTCCAGGGTCATCCCGGCCTTTATCAGGCCTTCGCCGTAGCCGGTAGAACAAGCGCGCCCGATAGTGGTGCCTGCCGGAAGCTCCTGGCGAATCCGGCGCACAATGTCGATGGCTGCCCGCAGAGGATTGCCTTCATTCGTGGCGTAGTGAGAAAAAACAATGCGGTCTGACTCGTCGATGACCACGGCTTTGATGGTGGTGGAGCCGGCGTCAATCCCTAGCCAACAGCGTCCCTTTGCTTCCGTCGGGTTCAGAGACTGGATGCAATCGCGTTGGTGGCGCTGACGAAACTCGTTGAGTTCCGCGTCGTTTTTGAACAGCGGGCGCATCCGGGTCGATTCGTGGACGACTTCGGCCTGTTTCAGGCGTTCAATCAGGACTTCCAGGCTCTCCGGGGTGGCAGCTTTACCGCCTGCACGCCCTCCGTCGGCCAGCAGGGCGGTGCCCAGAGCCACAAAGAGCTGCGCGTCGGGTGGCGTGTAAAAGTTTTCCACTTTGGGCAGCAGTTTTTCATAAGCCTGGCGTAGTTCCGGCAGGAAGTGCAGCGGGCCGCCAAGGAACATGACATTGCCGCGGAGAGGACGGCCGTTGGCCAGACCCGCAATGGTTTGCGTGGCTACCGCCATAAATACAGAGGCGGCAATGTCCGCGTGGGCGGCACCTTGGTTCAGCAATGGTTGAATGTCAGATTTAGCAAAAACGCCGCAGCGTGAAGCGATGGGGTAAATCGTTTGCGCTTGTGCCGCGAGAGTGTTCATCCCCTCGGCATCGGTGTCTAGCAGGGTCGCCATCTGGTCGATGAAGGCTCCGGTTCCTCCTGCACAAGATCCGTTCATACGCTGTTCGGGAGTCGGATGCAGATAGGTCAGTTTCGCGTCCTCTCCGCCCAGTTCGATGATGACGTCAGTCTGAGGACTATGTTTACGGACAGCTTCGGTTTCAGCAATGACTTCCTGGACGAAGGGTACTCGCATAGAGTTGGCGACTTGGAGACCGCCCGAGCCGGTGACGGCGGTTTGGACAGTAACGTTGCCCAAATCGGTGAGGACATCTTCCAAAAGTTGGGTTAGCTCGCGACGAACATCTGCCTTGTGACGGCGATAATCGGCAAAGACTTTTTGTCCTTGAGTGTTGAGGGCCACCGCTTTTACGGTGGTGGAGCCCACATCAACTCCGAGGCGGATGATGTTCGCGGCACTAACAGTCATACGATTGGCCTCAATTCATTTCCTTGCCGTGTTTTCTAGGAACATACCCAGAAAACTGAGAAATTTTAACGTGTTGAAATTAGAATAATATAGAACGCAGAATCCTTGGGTTTACCGGGAAAACCACTGGGAAGCCTGGAGAAATATTATTGAAACTTGGAAAAATAATTACGTAACGTAAGGCTAACTAAATTGATTAAGAGCGATAACTCAGCCCGGAGAGGACCTACGGGACCGCGGGGGGAAACCCGAGAAAGAATCCTCGCCGCCGCCAATGCGGCTTTTACCGAATTGGACTATAAACATGCTACTTACCGCGAAATTGCCCGCCGTGCCGCAGTCGACCCGGCTCTCATCGCGTATTACTTTCAGTCCAAGGCTCAGCTGCTGCGGGAATCATTGGCTTTGCCGGAAGACCCTAAACAGTTGATGACAGCGGCGCTGGTGGATGGCCCCCCCGAAGAAACCGGACACCGTTTGGCTGCCACCATTCTGAACACTTGGGAACAAGCCGCTACCGCCGGAACCTTGGAGACGCTGTTCAACCTGCTGTTGCAAGATTCGGCAACCCAGCAGACCTTTGCGAATTATGTGCAAAACGAAATTATTTCCAGTATCAGGGAATACATCGGGACGGATTTGGATTTGCCCATCGAGCTGATGATGAGCGCAATGTTGGGGGTTCTGCTGTCCCGTTACGTGGTAAAGCTGGAGCCCCTGGCCTCCATGAGCCGCGAGGATTTGATTGCAGTGCTGGGAACGGTGATTCAGCGTCTGTTGGGGCAGCTGGAAACGGTGGGGTAATCCTGACCACAAGTTGTGCATTTCCTCCCTTAGATTCGCCCACTTTTGGCGTGCCATCGCGGAATTGTGCCATATTTCACATATCGTGGATATGTGGAAGAAGATTTGGAACAGCCGGTACAAAGCCCCGGGGAAAGCGCGGAAAATCCCGCCCCCGCTTCCTCTGATCAGAGTGACGCTGCCACCGAGGTTTTGCAGTCTGTAGCAGTCAATCCGGTTCAGGAGCGTCTGGCGCTGTGGGCTGAGGAAGCATCGGCCTCACCAGGAGCCCAGGGGATACGCGACATCGACGCGCTCGAGAACCTTCTGGATTTGACCGGGGCTCATCCCGCGGGAATAGCCCAGCTGTATGGCGGTCGGCTGACGAAATTATCTTCGTTGCTGCGTGACAGTGCCGCCTTGGGTGCCGCCCGAGCGGTAATGAGGAAACTTGACGCCGAAAAGAAATCTTCAGTGGCTCGCTGTGGGTTGTACCCCACCAATCTGGTGATTGGGGTCGCGAACTGGACTCAACTGCCCCCATTCAAGGAATCTGAACGGGGAACGCGCCCTGAACTGAGCCATTTCAAATTGGAGAGATTCAACCTGCCGGTGCTGATGCGTCCGCTGGAACTGGAAGCGGTTGATGGGGACTACACCTTGAAAATGGGCGGATCGGTAGTGATGAACCCGGTCCTGGTGAAAGTTTTTCGAGATCGTCAGATAGATTGCAATCCTGAAGCCATAATTGCTTCGAGCTTAGAGGATGGCCGCTTGAACGTGACCTCAGCTCTCGAGGCGATTCGTCGGGCGGGACAGGACTTCATACCGGGGTTTGATCTCAAAGAAAACCTTATGGTTGCTAATCTGGGGGTCGCCAGCGCGGTACTCAGTTCGGATTGGGACACCATCCTCCCGGTGGCTGGTGAAAATCGGCTGGTCAAAGCGTTTGCGGGAGACAAGTCAGCAGCTGCTGAGCTTTTGGAGCCACTGCCCGAAACCAGCCCGGCGGATCGGGATCCGGATTTGGAACGCGGTATCGGCGACTTGGATGTGAACCAGGCACGAGTTGTGGAACTGGTCGCCAGTGGACGTTCCATTTTTGTCGAGGTTCCTCCGGGGGCTCCCGGTTCACCCACTGTCCAAGCGATTTTGGCTGATTGTGGCGCCAGTGGGAAACACGTTTGCTACGTACCGGGAGTGCGCCGAATTGGTAAGGCCACGGTGGAAGGTTTGCAAAAGACCGGATTGGGCCGTTTCGTGTTGGATCTGACCGGGGCTAGTGAGTGGCGTAGCGCTTTACGAGACCAACTTTTGAGTGGGGACACAGCGAATCCGCAGCCGCCCGTGCCGGTCACGGAGTTGGGCGAAGCTCACGAGAGACTGCGCCAAACTCGAGACAAACTCAGTGCCTATACGCAGCGTTTGCACGTGGTGCGTGAGCCGTGGGGAGTTTCCGCCTATGCTGCCCTGCAGGCTCTCGCGGACCTAACAAGCGCAAAGCCGGGACCGCGCACGAAAGTGAAACTGGAACTTGCCGATGACGAACACTCCAGCAAAGAAGGACGTAAACGAGCTCGTGAACTGCTGACCCGAGCCCAAGATGCTGGCCTGTTAGGGCCGGAGCTACAAGAATCCCCCTGGAAAGGCGTGGTTCTTTCCACTGAAGCGGATGCCCAGGATGCCATCGAAAAGATTCATGCCCTGGCGGATGGTCGCCTAGCTACTCTGCATCAGGAACTGGAGCGGGTCAGCGAAGAAACTGGATTGGTTCTCGCCCCCACGCTGAACGCCTGGAAAGAACAGTTGGGAATGTTAAAGGGAGTGGCGCAATCTCTAGATATTTTCCAACCCGAAATTTTTGAACATTCGGCCGCAGATATGGTCATCGCTACCGCCAGCCGCAAATGGCGTCAGGAACGCTCCTTACCGATGAAAGGCAGGGATAAGCGCAGTCTGGTAAAGCAAGCCAAGGATTCGCTGCGTCCGGGAGTGGTGCCCCGGGATTTGCACGATGAACTGGTGCGGGTCCAAAGTTTCCGTGACCTGTGGCGCCGCCATGCGCTGCCGGGAGCTTGGCCGCGAATTCCGCAAGATTTTGAGGCGGTACAGGAACTTTCGGCGCAAGTTTTTGCCGAAATCGCGGCGCTTGCCCCCACCCTCAGTCAAGTCACCACCCCGGAAGGGGCGAAACCTGAGGAAGTGCCTTTGTCCGACCTTCTGAATTTAGTGAAATCCCTAGATGAAACCACCGACCAAGCTTTGCGTCTGCCCCGGCAGGTACAACTGCTAAAGGAACTGAAAGATTCCGGGTTAGGGCCGCTTCTCGATGATTTACGGACCCGGCGAGTACCTGCTGATTTAGCACTGGCAGAGCTGGATTTGGCTTGGTGGTCAGCTATCTTGCTAAAGATTATGCAAAGCGACCCGGTCTTGGCCGGTGTTGACGGGGCCGCCATGCACGAGTTGGCGGATACGTTGCGTTCCTTGGATTTGGCACAAATCGAATCGCTACCTTTCCCCGTGGCGCGAGCCATGCACGAACTGGCGGATCAAGCGCGCCAGGCTCAGGCTCCGACCGCCGAGGCTTTGCAATCTGTGTTAGAGACTGGGGACACGGCGGCGTTGTCTGACTTCCAAAGTTTTGCCCCCCTCGTTCGCCAACTGCGTCCCGTCTGGGCGCTTTCGCCTTACCTGCTGGCCCAGATTTATGGAAGTTCCACAATCGAGGTTCTGGTTTTGGATCATCTGGATTTCATGAGTTTGTCTCAGGTAATTCCGCTCATTGCGCGGGCAAAGCAGCTGGTGGTGCTCGGTGATTCCCGGCGAGGGTGGACTGGATTTACCCAGGTTGCAGCGAAAGTCCTGCCGGTAGTGTCCCTGCGTTCAGATTTGGGTGAGCTTTCCGAGCAGGTTGCGCTGTTCCTGGCGAGTCACGGTTACGGCGAATCCGTAGCGCCCGTACCGTCTCCGCGCCCGGCTTCGCTGGTGAAACTCCACGTGCTGACCGGTTCGGAGGCCCCTCTAGCGCGGGATGGATCGCCCGTAATCTCTCGGGTAGAAATTTCACGAGTGGTGGAGTTGGTTTTGGATCACGCCCTGAACCGAGCCTCCCAGTCTCTGGCGGTAGTATGTTTGAACCCCGGGGGAGTAGCGCGGATTCGTTCCGCCCTGAGCGATGCCTTGGTAAAAGTGCCACAGGCTCAGGCTTTCTTTCAAAGTGGAAACGCGCGGGAGCCTTTCGTTGTGGTCGATTCCGCCACGGCTGGCGGGTTGCGCCGCGACGTGGTGATTATGAGTTTGGGGATGTCCAAGACCCCGCGCGGGCGGGTGCAGTTGAACTTTGGCCCGGTTTCTGGCCCTTCCGGGGTCGCTCACGTGGTGGGTTGTCTGGAAGTCGTGCGCCAACGGCTCGAAATTGTCAGCGCGTTTAGAGCCAATGAGGTCGATGCGTCCAAGATTAGCGAGCCGGGGGCTCGAATGCTGGTGGATTTGCTGGACTCCGCCGACAACCCCGAAGGTATGGAGCGGGCTCTAACTACCCCGGAATCCTTCGAGTCGGAACCGGATCGTCTGCTGGTGGATTTGGCGGAGCGTCTGTGGCGCGCGGGGCTGACGGTGGTACCTCGCTTCGGATTAAACGATGGGATTCAGATTCCCCTGGCCATCGGATCCGCGGAGCTACCAAGTGAACTGCTGGTGGCGGTGCTGACCGATGATGACACTTACGTGAAGGAACCTTCCTTGCGCAGGCGGGAGAGACTGTGGCCCGCCCGCTTGGAAGCGGCGGGTTGGAAGGTCATTACCTGTTACACCATGGAAGTTTTTGCCAACCCCGCGGCACAGGCGGCAAAGGTTCGCAAAGCGGTGGGAAAGGCTTTGGCCAGTCGTCAAGACGTCCTTTCGGTTCCTCTCATCGCAGCTCCCCAAATCGAACTTCCCGAGGAACCGGATAATCCAAGTTCTGTACTAAACGGTACAGATATGTCTGCATCGGCCTCCGCCGCGCCGCAGGACTCTGAGGAAACCCCTGCTGAAGACATCGTCAAGACAGCCTCCGAAGAGGAGACTTCTGCGGAAAGTCCTGCCGCCCCGAACCTTCGCGTGGTCGGCACTGCCCGGGGCCCACGTCCCCCGGTCGCCAAAGGGTTGCCCCTGGCAGCCTATGGAGACGACCAGTTGGACGAGCTGCTGGAGTGGATTCAATCTGATGGGGTGGCACGAAACGAGGACCAGCAGGTGAACGAACTGCGGCAAACCTTAGAGCTATCGCGTCGCGGCGCCCAAGTCGACGCCGTGCTGCGTCACGTGGTACGCCGGCGCAACGCTGCCTTGTGAGGAAAACGATGGAACAGAACAAACCTACCCCGCTCGACATTTTTGCCGCTCAAAAGGCTCAGCCTGAACCGAAACGACAACGTCGGCGAATTCGCAGCCACCGTCGCGCTACCTATATCTCCCAGCAGGACGAAGGCAAAGACAACCCATTCGCGATTCCCGGCCCAGGAAAACTTGAGACGACTCCGGAAACGCCAGAAGAAATCGACGAATCCAATGACAAACGGCTGAAAGCGGACATTCCCCCACATTTCGGAAAGCTGTAGTCTGGGATTTACTACCTGCGCACCACGAAACTGAGGTCGTAGTCGGCTTTGGCGGCGATGACTCGGCGAGCTTCATCCTCAGGAGCCGCCAAGTAAGCGATAGAGGCAGAGTTTCCCGTGCCCAAAAAACTTTCTGAGACGGCTTTTACCCCGACAACGCGGGCATTGGAAGCTAACAGTTCCCCATCCACATTCCCCCCGGAGCACCAAATTTCTACCGGCTGCCCGGTCTTGGAGAACCCTGCCACCGCGGGGTCGCTGACTTCAACAGCGAAGGCGACCTCTCCTGTCCGCAGATCCTCCACCGTGTTTTCCACCAACAATGCAGGTTGCAGCACGGTTCCGGCAGACATTTTCACCGCGGCGGTTTTCCCGATGACGCGGTCATTTTTTTGATAGTGGTCTCGGGGAACGCCGGAGGGAGCCAGAGTGGAAAGCCCCACGTCTTTCGCGGTAATTTCACAGCCGGCACACACTTCGTGCTTGACCACCACTACGGTGGTGCCAGATTTTTCAGGTAAAAAGAGCGTTACCACAACGAACACGGCCAAGATAGCCAAACCCGCGGCGAGGGGGTAACGCCAATTCCAAAAACGATTTATACTCATGAGTCCACGCTAGAAAGACGACGGACAACGCGCCACCACCGTGGTTGTCTACCTGTGGAAAACCCGATTTTCACCGCCCTTGTGGAAAACCTCCTGTGATTGAGTAAAACAGCAGTGCAAAGGGCCTATGGGAGCGAATTAAGCGGGCAAAATTCCGGACTTTTGAAACTCGGAGCCTGCCAACTTGAAACAGCACGAGGGCGTCAACACGCCAGTTACCGGAATGTCGTACTGGTCCGTGGGAAGGATTAGCTCCCGCTGCAACTCGTGTGTGTAGCACAGCGCATAGATAGGGGTCTGTTTCTTAACGTAGGGCAGAGCGCGGTCATACCAGCCTCCCCCCTGGCCGAGGCGATTTCCGTGCCGATCTACGGCCAGAGCGGGGGTGATTACCAGGTCCACGGCCGCTAAGGCGGAAGAATCTAAAGCGTCCCCGCTGGGCTCCATCGGCCGGTTCGGCGAGCGGTTGGCTAAATCGTCGCGACCTGCATAAAAAGCCCAGTCACGATTGAGCTTGGAACCTAGCTTTGGCACCAATAACCGCTTGCCCTGCTGGTAGAGCGCCTCGATTAAATCCAAGGTGGGAGGTTCTTTCTTAACTGAGACGTAGCAGGCAATGGTGTGAAAGTCGGTAGCGAACTCGAGCACTCGATCCCTAATTTCCTGACCGGCCTGGGAAACCTGGCTATCACTGAGTCGTTCTCTAAATCCGCGAATGAGTTGTCTTAACTGCTGCTTAGCATCTTCGGGTTCCTGCCCACGCAAATCAGGTAAGTTTAGCTCCATCTCATGCACCTTAACATTGTGCCTTATTTACGTTAATTTATCTTGTTATTACATCGGGATAGATTAGGCTTGATTCATGAGTTTAGAAGTTAGGTGCTCCGTTATCCCCGCCGCTGGGAAGGGAACCCGGATGTATCCTCTGACCAAATCGGTGCCCAAAGAGCTGTTTCCCCTGGTGGATCGACCGGTAATTATGACGGTGATTGAGGAAGCCATTCGCTGTGGTATTGAGCAGTTTCACGTGGTGACCAGCCCTCGAAAGCCCGCTCTGAGAGATTTTTTTACCCACGAAGACTGCGAATCAAATTCGCAAGACTTGCCGTTGCCCCAAGTTGATTTGGTGATACAGGAACAGGCCCGGGGATTGGGGCACGCCGTCCTGCAGGCTCGTGATTCCGTGGGGGAACAGCCTTTTGTCGTGCAGCTTCCGGATGATTTGTATCACCCCGAAGATCCTCTGTTGCAAACTATGTTGGACGTGCATTCGGTGACCGGGGGGTGCGTGGTAGCCCTGATGGAAGTCAGCGTGGCGGAGGCGAAACTTTACAGTTCCGCCCGGGTCGAGCCAGTTGACTTGGGTGCGGCAGCCGCGGGGCACGCAGTGTTCAAGCTCGCTGACATCATTGAGAAACCGGACCCGGATCAGGTCCGTTCGCCCTATGCCTTGATGGGACGCTACGTGCTGAGCCCACGTATTTTTGAAATCTTGGAACGGACAAGTCCGGGGCGTAATAACGAGATTCAGCTTACGGATGCGCTGGCGGCCTTTGCTGAAATTCCTGTTGCGGAGGGAGGCGGCGTCTGGGGGGTCGTTTCGCGTGGGCGCCACTTCGATACCGGCAATTTGACCGGATATTTGCAGGCACAAATGGAACTTTCCCTGGAAAATCCTGATTTCGGCGCGCAGCTTCGAGAATATATGCGAGGTCTAGTCGGTTCGCCTGACGAACCGGCAGCAGCCCAAACTTGCACTGAAAGTACCGATGGTCGGGGCGGAAAGGCAGGCGCTTGCTGATGCGTTCCGTTGGAGAACATCTGAATCTGTGTCTGCTGGCCGCTGAACCGCTGCCGGAACTGGCAGTGCCCCTGGAAGACGCTGTGGGCTGCGTGTTATCGGCGGATATTGTTGCCGAATCCAGCCTGCCCGCAACTAACTTGGCTGGTGGGGACGGCTATGCGGTGCGTGCGCAGGACGTGGCTCGCGTTCCCGCAATCTTACCAGTTACCGCGGATATTCAAGCGGGTGATACCGTGTGGACTCGATTGGTGCCGGGCAGTGCCATCCGGATTGCTTCGGGAGCTCCGCTGCCTCCTGGAGCGGATGCGGTGGTGCCGGTAGAGTCAACAGATATGGGTATTTCCCAGGTCACAGTCACCAAGCCGGTCTCTTTGGGAACCTCCGCTATGGTCATTCCCAGCGGTATTGATGTCCCCGGCGAGACAACCGTACTGCGTGCTGGCCAACGTCTGGATGCGCAAAAAATCGCGTTATTAGCAGCTCTGGGCAAGGGACGGGTACGGGTGCATCCCCGCGTCCGAGTTGTGATTTTGAGCATTGGTGATGAACTTGTAGAGCCGGGAGCTCATCGTGAACCGGGTCAGGTTAATGATGCGAATGGTCATAGCCTGGCCGCGGCGGCCGAAGAAGTTGACGCGAAAACTTTTCGGGTTATGGTCACAGATGAGCGCTCGCGGTTGCGGGAAACTATTGAAGACCAGCTGGTGCGTGCTGATGTGATTGTTACCACGGGAGGTTTATCCTACGGTCCGGCAGATACTGTCAAGGACGTGCTTACGCCTTTGGGTTCCCTACGCTTTGACAATGTGGCCATTGCTCCGGGTCGCCAATTAGGGGTCGGCAAGTTGGGTGAGGTTCCGATTTATTGTCTGCCGGGTAACCCGGTGGCTGCCCAAGTCGCTTTTGAAACTTTTGTGCGCCCGGCTTTGCGAAAGATGGCGGGCTGGTCGAACCTGTACCGTGCTTCCGTGCCGGCAAAAATGTCACGAGGTTGGGTTTCTCCTGCGGAGCGCCGCGAGTTTGTTCCCGTGGTTTTGACTGGAAAACCGGGAGAATACCGCGCAGAAGTGTTGGGTTCGCATCCGCAGGCTAGACTGGCGGCTCTGGCTCAGGCCAATGCCTTCGCGGTGGTTCCGGAGGATGTTACGAAAGTCCAACCGCTGCAAACCTTACACTGTATGGTTTTGGAATGAGCGTTACATAATGCGTAATCTGCGAGGTGAGACGGTTTACCCGGGGGCATTTCGGCGGGTCATCATCCGGGAAGAAAACCTGATAGAACGGGGTCTGCAGACGGAGTTCGATTGGCTGGAAGTGCGCCAGCTGAAGGGGCGCGATTTTTTCGCCATCGAGAAGTTGCGCATGGGGGATCGGACTTGGTTGGCGCCTTGGGAGGCCGGAGCGCCGCCGGGGTTGGGCCACCCGGTCAGCATGGATGAGTTCGTGAAGGACGCCGCTCGCACCGCGCGCTTAGGGCAGGGGATGTACTTCGGAATCGTTGCCGAAGGCCGCCTAGCTGGCCAAATTTCCCTTAGTTCGGTGCAGCGTGGAGCCGAGATGAGCGCTGCCCTGGGCTATTGGATTAACTCCCATTTCGCTGGTCGGGGTCTGACCCCGCTGGCCCTAGCTATGGTCATTGATTGGGGTTTATCGTCCTACGGTCTGCACCGTTTTGAAGTGAATATTCGGCCAGAGAATAGCCCCTCGCTGCGGGTCATGGAAAAGCTAGGTCTGCGCTATGAGGGATTGCGTCAACGTTTTCTCTACATTGACGGGGCGTGGCGTGACCACAGTTCCTTCGCAATTACTACGGAAGAATGGCATCCCGGTGACATGGTGTCCAGGTTGGAGATGGCGCGTCCACGCGGCTAGCCGCCGGTCCAAAATAGTTCGCGAGTCAGTGTGAATATTGTTAGCAATGTGGTAGTTGTTAACTGGTGAGGATTCCGCAGCTGGTCAAACTGCGGTATTCCGAGGGAGTTACGGAGTGGCGTGACCCTTTTGTACCGCCCGGTCGTTATTTTGGGTTTGTGGGTATCTCTGCATGGATTCTTTTAGGCCTGACGCTGGTAGTCACCGGGGTGCTTTTACCTCAGGTGGCCAAATCCCGGCGTCTGATGGGTCAAGCCCGAAATGATGACCGATTCTCGGACGGAGTGCGCCTCTTGGAACTCGACCAACAGGTGCAACAACCCCATTCCGTAGAGGTCGCTCTGCATAAAAACCAAGGTCAACTTGGACGAACGGCGACTCGTCCCATTAAGATGGCTCAGGATTTGAGAACCTACACAGAGACGAAGGCTAACCGTGCGGCGGCAGCTTCCAACCGGGTCACTTCGGCTCGTCGTCGCGCTGGTCTGTTGGGTGGCATGGTGTTTGCTTTAGCGGTGGTCAGCGCCTTTGCGGCCACCGGTTTCCTAGCCTGGTGGGTCTTGGCTGCCCCCGTAATGGGCATCGTGGCAACTATCTGGTGGGGGGCGGTAGCGGCGAAGCGCGGTCGCGAGCAAGACCGTCAATTCCAGCAGTCTATCCGGGTTCTCGAAAAGCGTTTGGCGCAAAGTCCCGCCGGGCGAGCGGCATTGCAGTCGGTAGAGATGCGCGGAGCCAAGCAGTGGGCTAGGGTTGCCGCGGCATCGCTAGCGGGAGGAAAAACGGTGCCCGGTACTCTGGCTCAAGCGGTGCAGATAGCTAATGAAGCTGCGCCCGCCACGGCGGTGAGCCTGGCCGAAGAAGCGAACCGCCTAATCGATGTGGAACGTCCGATACAAAATAACACCGATGCTGAAGCTCAAACAACGGCGGTAACGGCAGACTCGAGCCTTGACAAAAAGGCAAAACCCGAGACGACGCCCGGTGCTGAGACCGTTCAGAACCCCGTTGAGACTGCACCGGAAGTCACCGTAAAGTGGAATCCCGCTGATTTACCGACCCCGTCCTACACGCTTAAGACTGGTGCCATACGCCAAGTGGTTGTGGAGCAAGATTTTCGTGCCGATTGGCAATACGCCCCGGTACCCATGCGGCCCCAGACCGCTCAGATTCTGCCTGCCGGTGAGGCTTTGGCTGCAGAAGACGTCAGTGCAGCTCCGGTGGACTTGGAAAGTATCCTGGAACGCCGTCGCGCCAGCGGGGACTGAATTTCGGTTCAATCGCCGGTGCACTTTTGCCGACAGCCGAGGGGTCGGGAAAATTGGAAGTTAGCTCCTGCAACCGCTACAATCTATACGAACCGGGGCATTGGCGCAGTTGGTAGCGCGCAACGTTCGCAATGTTGAGGTCAGGGGTTCGAATCCCCTATGCTCCACAGGTTGGAAGTCGGAATCGGATGAATCCGGTTCCGACTTTTCGATATCGCAAGCAACAGTCAAACATAAGGAAATGGCCACAGCACCTCAATCGTCTCGTCTCTGGAAGAATCTGCGGCATCTATGCAAGCAGATTATTGGCTTCGGGATTGTCGGACTACTGGCATTCTTTATCGACTACACGCTTTTCGCCTTCCTGTACAAAATCATAGGAATTCACTACCTCATCGCGGCGGCTATCTCTTTCTGCGTTTCTCTAGCCTTCAACTATGCGGCATCTATGCGCTATGTTTTCAGGCACAAGAGCGACATGACTCGCCGACGCGAAGTCATCCTGTTCTTCGTCGGTGCCGTCATCGGCTTAGGCATCAACGAAATCATGCTCTACGTCGGCGATGTCGTGTTTCGCATCGACCCTCTCATCACAAAAATCCTCGCCACCGTGGTTGTCGCGGTGTGGAACTTTGTGACGCGGAAAATTTTTTTGGATTCGCGTGAATCAGAAAGTTGACGTGTCAATCACGTAGCGGTAGCGCACCTTGGAATTCACCACGTTATCCCAGGCTTCGTTGATTTTATCCCCGCTGATGATTTCAATCTGGGGTGCGATGTCATGCTCGGCACAAAAGTCCAGGACTTCTTGAGTCTTGGCGATGCCTCCGATGCTGGAACCAGCAATAATCTTTTGATCATTGACGACATTGCGCATCAAAAAATCTTGCCTATGTTCGGGCAGTCCGACTACAGCCACCACGCCTTCAGGCTTCACGCAAGCAACCAGGTCGTCAAGTTCCACTACATCGCTCAGCGTAGAAACCAGCAGATCAAACTGTCCTGCCATCGACTCCCAGGTGCCCGGCTCAGAAGTGGGGTGAAGTTCTACGGCTCCAAACCGGCGAGCGTCAGCCTCTTTGGAGCGCGTGCGCGAGATGACGTGAGTCTCGGCACCCAGAGCGGCGGAAATCTGGACCCCCATGTGCCCCAGACCGCCCATCCCCACGATAGCAACCTTCTTGCCGGGTCCGGCGCCCCAGCGAGTCAAAGGAGAGTACAAGGTGATGCCCGCACACATAATCGGAGCGGCTTTATCCAGCGGAATGGAATCCGGGATGCGGCAGAGATAGTCTTGTTCAACGGTAATTCCCTGCGAGTAGCCCCCCGCCGTGGGCAGTCCATCGCGTCCCACACAGTTGTAAGTCCAGATGGTCCCGCCTTCATTCCGGCAGAACTGTTCGCTACCGGCTTCGCAAGCCTCGCAGTGACCGCAGGAATCCACGAAGCAGCCCACGCCCACGCGATCGCCGACCTTAAACTTTGTAACGTTCGTTCCAATCTTGGTAACAATACCCGCAATCTCATGGCCTGGTGTCAGTGGGTAGATAACTGACCCCCATTCACCGCGGCCGGTGTGAATGTCGGAGTGGCAGACTCCGGCAAATTTCACCTCGAAATACACCTCGGTAGGGCCGGGCTCGCGGCGTTCCAAGATTGTCGGGTGAAAGGGTTGATCGGGTCCATCCATCGCATAGGCTTTTACTTGCGTCATTGCACTTCTCCTCAGATTTTGGCGAAGCCGTGGCGTTGCGTGATTGCGAGGCATCGCCTTAATGTGTTGCTGTTCCAGCTTAGTTCAATTTTATATTTTCCGAGCAGTATTCATCCGAGGAGAGCCCATATTCATTGGAAAAATTAGGATACAAAATCCAGGTATAAATTATTTTGATTAATTTCTAAATGGTTTTCGCTACGTCCTGAACGACTGAAATAACACCGGTAATCATCAGCTCTACAGCGATGGCGGCGAGCAGCATACCCGCCAGTCGAGTCATCACCGCAACACCGGAATTTCCTAGGAAACGGATGATAGGCGTAGCAAAATGCATAGCGAGCCACGAGGTAAACATGACCGCGATAGTTCCACTGGTCACCGCTATGACGGCGAGGGGATGATGCCCCGCGTGTCCCATAGCTACCATCAGAGCCACTATCGCCCCCGGTCCCGCTAACAGAGGTGTACCCAATGGAACGGCGGCGATATTCAAAGAGCCCCCCTCCTCGCCGACAGTTCCTTCTGCACCGGTCAACAGCTGCAGAGCCACAATCAGCAGCAGCAATCCTCCGGAAATCTGTAGAGCAGCGGGGCTGATTCCCAGCAGGCCGAACAGCTGAAAGCCAAAAAACCCGAATACGAACAGAATGGCAATCGCCAACAGGTTAGCCTGCCAAGCAACTGTTTGACTCTGTTTCTTGGGGAGGTCCTTAGTCAGAGACATGAATACGGGGAGGTTCCCAAAGGGGTCGATGATCACAAACAAGGTGGTGAATGTGGAAATAAACAACCCAAGCTCAGCGTTCATGGATTCCACGATACCCGAAATCAGTTTGCTGGAATAATGCCAGCAATCAGCAGCACCGCGATGAGTCCGCCAATGCACAGGCGATAGATGATGAAGGAGTTAAAACTGTGTTTTGAAACAAATTTCAGTAACCAGGCAATAGATGCGTATCCGATGATAAATGACATAGCCAGCCCCAAAATGGTGGGTGCCCAGCCTACTGTTTCCCCGATAGTGTCGAAGTTGCTCACGCCTTCGAGAGTGCCCGCAGCAACCAAAGCCGGAATCCCCAGGAAGAAAGACAGGCGGGTCGCCAAGACCCGGTCAAAGCCCAGGAACAGGCCCGCGGAAATCGTGGCTCCGGATCGTGAAACCCCGGGAATGAGCGATACGCATTGCATCAAACCAATGAGGAGCGCCTGAATCACAGTGGTTTCATTGTCTGCTATAGTCGCTTTGGGCGAACCGGGAGTTGGTGTTTTCGCTGCCAGTCGCGCCGCATAGTGGTCGGCAGCGAACAGCACTGCTGACCACACCACTAATCCGGCTGCTACGAACCACATGGAACGCAAGCCCGTCTCGATAAAGTCCTTAAACAGCAATCCCACCACAGCAATCGGCACCGACCCTATGATGATGGCCCAGCCGAAGCGATAATCGGGATTGTGCCGGGCGGACTTGTGAAACAGACCCGTCACCCAAGCCTTGATGATGCGCCAAATGTCACTCCAAAAGTACAGTACTGCCGCCGCGATGGCTCCGATTTGAATGACCGCTGTGAAAGCGACCATTCCCACGTCATCAATCTGTTTGCCCATCAGGTATTCAGTAATTGTGAGGTGTCCCGTTGAAGAGACCGGTAAGTATTCAGTAATGCCCTCGACGATACCGAGGATTAGCGCTTCCCACCATGACATGGGTTTTATCCTATACGCCACACCGGAAACCTGGACAAACAGAACCGGAAGCTGGGGGGATTGTTGTATCCTGATTTTTGGGTTAAAGATATTGGCGTGAGGGGAAATCTTGCAACAAAACAGTAGAGCTCTGCGTATAGAGGGCTTGTACAAATCTTTTGGGACTTGCGAAGTTTTGCGAGGTGTTTCCATGAACGTGGAGCCTGGCCAGGTCATGGGTTTTGTGGGCGCGAACGGATCTGGGAAAACCACAACCATGCGTATCGTGATGGGCATCATCGACGCAAATCGGGGACGGGTGACTTTCGGGGGCGAACCTATTGACGCCCCGGTCCGGGCCTCCATCGGCTATATGCCAGAAGAACGCGGCCTGTATCCAAAGATGAAAGTCGGGGAGCAACTGGAATACTTCGCCAGATTGCACGGTCAGAATCGAAGCACCGCACGCGAATCAACCCAGCGCTGGGTACAGCGTTTGGGAGTGTCAGAGCGATTGAAAGACAACGTGGAAAAACTTTCCCTCGGCAACCAGCAGCGCGTGCAGCTAGCGGCGGCGCTGGTTCACAATCCAGTGATGCTGATTCTCGACGAACCATTTTCCGGATTGGATCCGTTGGCCGTAGATGTCATGAGTGGGGTTTTGCAGGAGTACGCGGCACAAGGGGTGCCGGTCATTTTTTCGTCTCATCAGCTGTCCCTGGTGGAGTCGCTGTGTACGCACGTGTCGATTCTTTCGGGAGGCTCCATAGTTGCTTCGGGCGAGGTTGAAAAGCTGCGGCGTGAGGCCGGGACACCGGTGGTCAGGTTGTGTGGCGACGAAGCTGCCGTGGCGGCGGGGACAGAAGCCGCCCGCAAATTAAACCAATCGGTACAGTTTTTTCCCGGCGGTTTGCTGGTGCCAGTTCTCTCAGACAGCCCTACAGCTCACGCCATACTGCAAGCCGCGGTTGAGACGGGGAATGTCACAGAATTCGTCCCGGTAATCCCCACGCTTGCGGAAATCTTCCGCAGCGCCGTAGAGGAAAACGAACCAAAAACCGGGGCCACCGCGATGGTCAGCACCGAGACCGCGGATGTGAAAGGTGGTCAGCAATGAAACAAATTATGATTATTGCCGGGCGCGAGTTCTCGGTGCGGATGAAATCCAAATCCGCCATTATCTCCACTATCGTGGTGGTGCTGGTGGTGCTAATAGCGGGGGGATTGGCGAATTACTTTCATCTCTCCGAGGCAGACACCGAGAAAATCGGCGTAACCACCCAAACCCAAAGTTACGCACCGGCCTTTGAGTCTGAGGCGAATCCCTTTCTGAATACGGCTTCCCCGATGGGGCCGATGTACAAGGTCAAGGGATATGCCGACGACCAGGAATTGGAACAGGCGGTACAAAACAAGGAGATTAGCCTGGGGATTGGCGGCACTGCTGACAAGCCGGTGGTGTTTAGCGATGGACCGGCTTCTCCCACGGCGATGTTGATGATTAATGCCACCGCGCAAAGCGTCATGTTGAGTTCGTATATTGGGAATCTGGGCGGCAGTTTCCAGGAAATCGGCCAGAAAATGCAGCAAATGCAGGTCGAGGTGAGAGACATCTCAGAGTCCGGGGATAGCGGGGATGACTTTAACTTCGCGGCTTACCTGGTGGTAATGGTGCTGATTACCTTGCTATTTATTGTCGTCATGGCGTCGGGACAGCTGGTTGCTAACGGCGTTGTTGAAGAAAAATCCTCGCGAATAGTGGAAATTCTGGTTTCTACGGTGACCCCAAAGCAGCTCCTCATCGGCAAGATTCTGGGCATCACATTATTGGGAGCCCTGCAACTCTTAATCATGGGCTCAGCGGGACTGGTAGCCTTGTTAATTTCGGGTCTGACCAGCGGAATCCGAATCGACCTGGCCAGTTTCTCCGGCTGGTACATAGTGTGGTTTATCTTGGGCTTAGCGACCTATATGGTGCTATTCGCCGGGGCGGGAGCGCTGGCATCGCGTCAAGAAGATGTTGGACAGTCCACGCTTCCGCTCATTTTGCTGCAGTTGGGCGGGTTTTACTCCGCCATTTTCTCGGTACTCACTCCCGGAAGCGTGTTCATCAAAGTGGTCTCTCTGATTCCGTTCCTTAACTGCTACGCGATGCCGGCACGTCAGCTTGCCTCCTCCACCGTGGAGTGGTGGGAGCCCTGGCTCTCTATGGTGATAAACCTGGCGATTTTGCCGATTTTGGTATGGCTGGGAGCGCGGCTGTACCGCAGAGGAATCCTCGCCACCGGAGAGCGCCTGAAACTGAAGGATGCCCTGCGCCGAGAAGCAGTGTCGTAAACAGTTGAAAACTGAGGGAAAACGCGGACGATTAACTTCGATTTGACACTGCATAGGAAACCTACTAAGTTATATATCCGTTGCTCTTGCGACTGACTAAGTCGGTAGGGCGGCAAATCGGGCCTGATGGCAAAGCTACGGAATGAACCGCTGAGGGATTTCTGTGCTCTGAAATCGGGTTCCCCGGTGCGAGGGGGACTTCGCGCGAGTGGGTTTGTTGGTTTTGATCTCGATAGCGTTTTGTTTTTTGTTTACGCGTTT
>NZ_CAUPIY010000019.1:0-5713 GCF_963511525.1 uncultured Mobiluncus sp.
CCCCCACCCCTGGGGGGCGAAACCCGTTTAAACACCCACCCAACTAGAGAACCCCACCAACACGGTGTAGGTTAGAGGTTACAGAGAGCGAGTTCCAGTTTTATTGGGGGTTGATTTGCCTATGACCGACGACACTTTGCCCCGAGTCGTCCCCTCGAAAGCGACCCGTCACGCCGTGATTTCCCGGCTGCTGCAAGAAAACGTGATTCGCTCCCAACGGGCTTTGCAGAATCACCTCAACGTCCTGGGCTTCAACGTGACGCAGGCCACTCTCTCGCGAGATTTGGAAGAACTATCAGCCACAAAAATTCGTGACCGTGACGGAAACCTGCATTATTCCCTGGTTCCCACCGAGGGTGCGGCGGAGGGCGCGAAACCGCTAAACGGCAGTCTGGACTATTGGGTGAAACAGTTTTTGCTGAAATCAACCTGTGTTTGCAATCAAGTCATTTTGCGCACCCACCCGGCGGCGGCCTCCCCTCTGGCGTCCATAGTCGACAAGGAAAACCTTGATGGAGTCCTGGGCACGATAGCGGGGGACAACACCGTCCTGATTATTTGTCGTGACGAAGAATCAGCCCAAGCACTTCACGAACTCCTGCTCTCTATCGCAGGATTGGGATAACTTTCCCAGAACCGCAACTTCGCAGCTTATCCTGACTAAACTAGCAGTGAGGCTCGCCAATCAATACCGTGGCTGAGCGTGTTAGCGGACAAGAGGAACCTTAGAACGATGCAGAAAAACAACTTGAAACTGGTGACAGAGCTGCGCCATGAGCTGCATGCTCACCCCGAAATCTCCGGGCAAGAAGTTGAAACTAAGCGCAGGTTGATGAGCTTTTTAGCCGAACATACCTCCTTTGTCATTCATGATGAAGGCAGTTGGTTTTGGGTCAAGGTTCCGGGAACGGATCCCGCTCAGCCCTCCATCGGTTTTCGTGCAGATTACGATGCACTGCCCATTCCAGAAGATTTGGATTTGCCTTACGCCTCTAAGAATCCTGGGGTGTCGCACAAGTGCGGTCATGATGGGCACAGTTCGGCTCTGGCGGGACTGGCTTTGGAGTTGGAAGGGCGCGATGTGCCCTCTGACGTTTATCTCATCTTTCAGCCGGCCGAAGAAACCGGGGCTGGAGGTTTCCCCAGTTCGCGGCTCATTGAGAGGGAAGCAATCGACCAGATTTACGCTTTCCACAACTGGAGCGGGATACCTCGCGGCTGCGCGGCTCTGAAACGGGGCGTGTCGCAGTGTGCCTCGCAAGGGCTGAGCCTGGAGTATAAAGGTATCACTACGCACGCCAGCAACCCGGAAGCGGGGGTGAACCCCAGCGAAACGATTGCCCAGCTGGTTCTTTACGTTATGGATTTGGCGGGCGTGGCGAGACTCGGTAATCGGCATTCCTGTTTTGAGGGTTTCGTGTTGGCCACGGTGGTGAGCATCGAAGTCGGCCGCAAAGACTTTGGTATTTCGGCGTCCCACGGGGAGCTGAACCTGACTCTGCGTGCCGAAAACGAATCCGACCTGGCCAAGCTAAAGAGCCTAATCTGTGACGAGGCCTCCCACCTGGCGAAACAGACCTCCCTGCTGCTGTCCATAACCGACTGCGACGTTTTTCCTGAGACTTGCAACGATGACGCGGCAATAGACCTGGTTGCCGCCGCCGCACAGCGTGCGGGGCTGCCGGTGGTGTACCTGGAAAAGCCTTACCGAGCTTCGGAAGACTTCGGACATTACTTGAAACTCGCCAGCGGGGCGATGGTCTATATCGGCAACGGGCAAGATTGGCCGCCCCTGCATACCTCCGCCTATGACTTCCTGGACAGTAACCTGGAAGTCGCCGTGGATTTGTGGCTATCCATTTTAGGATTTTGATATCAAGAAAGGCTTGTATTAAACTGGTTCGCGAAGCGCTCGTAGCTCAATGGATAGAGCATCTGACTACGGATCAGAAGGTTGGGGGTTCGAGTCCCTTCGGGCGCGCTACTAAATGATTTCCACCGTCTCGGCGTGGTGTTGTTTTACCGTTTCCTGATTTTTCAGTCTGTTCGTGTATGTCAATGTCAGTTACGACTGTGCAACCCGTGGTAGAACTTGCCAGGCACAGACTCAAGAACCCCTCAAAGCCTGACGAAGTGAACAAAAACCCACCCACCTTGTGCAGCCAGAGCCCGGTGCTTGTGCAGCCTCCCGAAAGCGCGACCACCCCAAAACCGCCTACTGTAACATGAAAATATATGCATTCTCTAAATGCAGAGTACAGGGGGGACAAAGAAGGGTATACGCATAATTATTCAAATTCTGAAATCTCTCGATTTACGTGTGAACTGGTAATACAATGAATCAGTGCGAAAAACAACAGATGTTTTTAGGGCAGTGGCGATGGGGGCGCATACCCCGAGAGCGCTGTTTTCGAGACCGCACACTTCACTCCATATAGAAGGGTAAAGAATGAGCAACGACAATGCTGTTGCGGAAACAGAGGAAGTTAAACTTCCCCTATTCCCGTTGATTGCTTTTGGTATAGGTTCCATGGTTGGTGCTGGTATCTTCGGGATACCGAGCCAGATGGCTGGCAACGCGGCACCGGGGCCGCTGTTAATAGGTTGGTTGATTACTGGCATCGGCATGCTGATGCTGGCTTTCGCGTTCCAATCTTTGGCAACGACCCGTCCAGACATCACCGGTGGTGTTTATGGCTACGCGCGGGAAGGTCTGGGCAACTTCGGCGGCTTTATGTCAGCCTGGTCATACTGGTTATCGGCTTGGGCCGGCAACCTCTCTTACATTGCCTTTTTCACGTCAGCTCTAGGCGGATTCGCGGTATTCTCCGGCTTGATGCAAGGAGATTCCGTTTCTATCGCGGGGTTGATTTTCGGTTTGGTCTGCCTGTGGTTGATTCACTTCCTGATTTTGGCCGGTATTCGTACCGCTGCGTTTGTGAACACGATTGTTACTGCGGTTAAGATCATTCCGATTGTTGTCTTTATCATCTGTGCTGCTGTGGCTTTCAAGGTCGGTTTCTTTACGGCTGACTTCTGGGGCAACGTGGTGCAGGTTGGTCCCGAAGGCGAAGAAGCCGGGCTCGGCCCGGTCATGGCTCAGGTCTCCCACATGATGCTGGTTACGGTCTGGGTGTTCATCGGTATCGAAGGTGCTTCGGTGTACTCCACTCGTGCCAAGAAGTCCAGCGATGTGGCTAAGGCTACGGTTATCGCTTTCCTTACCGTGCTGGCTTTGTTGGTATTCGTCAACGTCCTGTCCTATGGCTTGATGGCACAGCCCGAGTTGGCTGGGCTCGCCGATCCGTCCATGGGTGGTGCGATGGCGGCTGCCGTCGGTCCCTGGGGCGCTGGATTCATCAACATTGCAGTGCTGATTTCCGTGGCTGGCGCTATGCTGACCTGGGTCATGCTGGCTTCCGAGATTCTGTTCGTGCCGGCAGCTGACCACAACATCATGGCGGCCTTTGGCAAGACGAATCGGAAGGGTTCCCCGACAGTTTCTCTGTGGGTGACCAACATTGTGTCTTCCATCGTCTACATCATCATGGTTTTGGGCTTTGCCTCGAGCTACACCGACTTGATTACTATCGCGGCTTCGCTGATTATTCCGTGCTACGTCATTTCCGCCGTTTACCAAATCATTCAGACCAAGAAGGGAAACAACGAAGCGGAAGGCGTGAAGTCGTCTAAAGGCTACCGGATGTGCGTTGGCATCATCGCGACTATCTACACAGTGTGGTTGCTGTGGGCTGGCGGCATCGGGCTGCTGTTCCTCAACGGTTTGCTGTGGTTGATTGGCTCTCCGCTGTATTACAAGGGTCGTAAGGAACAGTATCCTGACCAGCCGGCTTTCCAGGGTAAAGACAAGATTTTCCTGGGCGTGGCCATAGCCTTCACAGTACTGCTGATTATCTGGGTCATCGTGTTCAAGGGTGACTTCATCAGCGCTATGTTCTGGAACGGTCTGTAAAGACTACCGACAATTGAATCTTGCGTTTTCTTTGGCGATGGCCCGGTGAGGCCACCCGACCGAATCGAGCCATCGCCAAAGAAAGTCTCATGAAAAATAACTTCATATTCACACAGCCTGAGGACCAAAGGGGTCCTCCCGGCTCGGTTCGTACAGCTGTATCGATGACCAAAAGTCCTTGCGCCCTTTGGCGAACAGCGTGCGTACCAAACCAACGATTACGTTAGGAAGGAATCAATATGAACAACAAAGTTGGCGTTTACTCTGAGGCAGGGGTTCTGCGTACTGTGATGGTTTGCAGGCCTGATTTGGCTCATAAGCGACTAACTCCCGAAAACTGCTCGGACCTGCTATTCGATGATGTCTTGTGGGTCGAAGAAGCGCAGAAGCACCACGATGACTTCGTGGCTCAGATGAAGGCCCGCGACATCGAAGTGCTCGATATGCAGGTCATGCTGGGTGAAATCCTGGATAACAAGGAAGCCCGCAAGTTCATCCTGGATCGCCGTGTCGCTGACGACATGGTTAACCCCATCGTCGCCAAGGACTTCCGTGATTACTTCACGGAAATGGACTCCAAGGAACTAGCACGATACCTCATCGGCGGTATCAACCTCGACGAGATTCCCGATGAAGTCGGCGGCGTGTACAAGAAGGCTGTGACCCCTGACGGTTACAACCTGGACGACTGGATCTTCAATCCGCTGCCCAATACCCAGTTCACTCGTGACAACTCCGCTTGGGTGTTCAATGGTGTGTCCCTGAACCCGATGTACTGGCAGGCCCGCCGTCAGGAGACCCTACTGACCCACGCTATTTACCAGTACCACCCGCGTTTCGCTAACGAGGACTTCAACATCTGGTTCGGCGCTGATCCCGACAAGAAGTGGCACCCCAACACCTTCATCGAA
Source organism: uncultured Mobiluncus sp. (assembly GCF_963511525.1). Lineage (NCBI taxonomy): Bacteria > Bacillati > Actinomycetota > Actinomycetes > Actinomycetales > Actinomycetaceae > Mobiluncus > uncultured Mobiluncus sp. Next base: position 4,885 of record NZ_CAUPIY010000019.1, read on the forward strand.
GGTGGCGACGTGATGCCTCTGAAGGACGGCGTGCTGCTGGTCGGCATGGGCGAGCGTACCTCGTTGAACGCCACTACGGAGCTGGCCAAGGAATTGTTCGCCAAGAAGGCTGCTGAGCGCGTCATCGTGGCGCGTATTCCGCGGACTCGTGCAGCAATGCACCTGGACACCATCTTTACGTTCTGCTCCGAGGACGTCGTGAATGCTTACCTGCCTTACATCGACAACACCTGGACCTTCTCGCTGCGTCCTGATGAGTCCAAGTCCAGCGGCATTGATATTCGCCGCGATGGCACGAAGCTGGTCGATACCTTGAACGAGGCGCTGGGTGTGAAGTTCCATGTCTCCCCCACCGGCGGCGACTACTTCAACGTCGAACGCGAACAGTGGAACGACGCGAACAACACCCTGGCTATTGCGCCGGGTGTCGTGATGGGCTACCGCTCCAACATCGAGACCAACAAGAACCTGCGCAATGCTGGTATCGAGGTGCTCGAGATTGACGGCGCCGAACTCGGCCGTGGCCGCGGTGGTTCGCGCTGCATGAGCTGCCCGATTGCTCGCGACCCGCTCTACAAGTAGAGCCACTCGTAAGCGGTTATAAGTTTCCCCTCCGGGCTGCCTCGGAGGTTATCAACGGGGCAGCCCACGGGGGGTATGTTTTTTCTGGCCGGCAGCCGTGACCTTTTCGGTGCGGCACCGGCCAGAAATTCGGAGAGATATTCTCCGCACATTACCAATCATTACGAAAACACCAATTTTGAAAGGAAAACCCATGACTGATTTTCACGGTCGTCACTTTTTGAAAGAACTCGATTTTACTCCTGCT
>NZ_CAUPIY010000020.1:0-4327 GCF_963511525.1 uncultured Mobiluncus sp.
ACCACTCACACTAACGACACGCCCGGCAAAAGACACACAAAATGTTACTTAACCCTCCACGAACGCTTTCGCGGCCGCGCTGTTGCCGTTGTCGGCAGCCATCTTGGTGACCACAATCGGGTAGGCGTTGACCACGGTGTCAGAGCCGGGAATATCGATGGTGTCCACCGCGTCCTTTTCCGCCAGCGCGTCAGTCTGGTACACCACGCCCGCGTCAGCTTCACCGCTGACGACCTTGCCCATTACGTCCTTGACCGAAGTCTCTTCTGACACAGCCTGACCGGTGAAACCGACCTTTTGTGCCAGCTCACGATAGGCGTTGCCGCAGGGAACCCCCTCGGCACAGATGACCAGCTTCTTGCCGGTGAGGGAGTCGTTCAGACCAGTAACCCCTGCCGGGTTACCTTTCGGCACTGCCAAGGTCAGGGTGTTGTTCACAAAAATGCTCGGTTCGCCGGCGTTCAGACCCGCGTCGGTCGCTTTCTTCATGTTCTTTTCGTCAGCGGAGGCGAACACGTCTGCTTTGGCACCGCCTTGCATCTGATCAAACAGGGAGGAGGAGCCGTCGAAGTTGAACTTCACGGAAATGTCAGGGTTTTCCTTCTGGAAAGATTCGCCCAGCTCAGTGAAGCTGGCCTTGAGAGAGGCGGCGGCGAATACTTGAATGGTCTTGGCTTCAGCGGTTTTGCTCGGTTCTGAGTTCGCGGTGTTGGCGTTGTTCTGTGCGCAAGCGGTGAGGCCGGTGGTGGCCAGGGCGAGAACGGCTAAGCCTGCGCCGAGACGTGCGAGTGTTTTCATTTTTTCCTTATCTTAGAAGCGGGGTCGGCGGTTTTCCGTTGCCGTCCGTTCTATTGGGGCAGCACTAGGGTGTCGTCAGGTTTTCCCTAAGATGCATCAACTACGACGTTCGTGGCTTTGACCCGGGCGGTGGCGACCGCGCCGGGCACCAGCCCGAGCTCTTTTACCGATTCGGTAGAGATGAGGGACACGACACGGAAGGGCCCGCATTGCATTTCTACCTGGCTCATGACTTGGTCAGAAACAACTTTGGTGACCAGGCCGCGGAAATGATTGCGGGCCGAAATGGAACCCGCGGAATCCGCATCACCAAAATCTTTGGCTTTGTCTTGAGCTAGTTTCGCCAGTTCGGCCCCGTCAACGACTTTGCGCCCGGCATCGTCGGTTCCGGCGCTGAGCTGTCCAGCGTCTATCCAGCGGCGCAGCGTATCATCGCTGACACCCAGCAAATTCGCTGCGTCCTTAATCCGTAATTGAGACATACCTGTCACCTTATCTTAATTTTTGCGGTTATTTTCTCGAATTTGACCGGTTTTTGCGGAAAGAACTTCCGCGGCACTCTGGGCGTGGGCGTCCCCTCAGTTCGCGGGATACTGAGCTGCCAGGGAGCGAAGCTTTGCCACGTTTGCCGCTGCTTGCGCGATATCTCCGTTCGCGGCAAACCCGACCAAGAAAGCCGTGAGAGGAGCCCCTGGACGGGACGGACCGTGCGCAACATCGCTGATGAGGTTCAACAGTTCCTCCTGGATGGGGGCAATAGTCCCCTCCGGAAGCTGGAGCTCGCTGCTGACAGCTTGCAGCCACGCCGCCATTTTCGCCATTTTTTCCGGATCGTCTTTGTGCTTTTCTGCTGCCATGTCTCCTCCTCTGTCAGTGGGGTCAAAAATTAAGTGAGCCGACGGGGCTCACTCCATTAGCATAATGGAAAGGCAACATCGGGCGAACCACAAATGCCTATTGAACTGGAATAATATTTGGAACACGATAGAATGGCGAGATATGCCGAGCGCTGAGGAAGTAGGTAGGTTTGACTGAGACTCTGACACGAGTCAATCGTGTGGGGCAGGATGCTCCACTTGCGTCTGCGTGGTCTATGCCGCTGCGAGACAGCTGGGGCAGGACGGCGACCGACTTGCGCTTGTCCGTGACCGATCGTTGTGATTTGCGCTGTTCGTATTGCCTACCGCGCGAGGGCGTCAAGTGGGTGGCGCGTAGGGAGTTGTTGAAGTCCTCAGAAATCTTGCGTTTGGCAGGAATAGCGATTCACCGCCTAGGGATTACCCAAGTTCGCCTGACCGGTGGGGAGCCTTTGTTGCGGCCGGATTTGTTAGAGATTGCGGCAGGGATTTCCCAGACGTTCGTGGCAGCGGGGCGTGACCCACAGGTGGCTCTCACCACCAACGCCCGCAGTTTGGCACCGCTGGCTCCGGCGCTGCGAGCGGCGGGAGTTCGACGCATCAACATTTCCCTAGACACCCTCGACCCCGACCGTTTTGCACAGATTACCGGGCGCGATGAACTCGCCTCGGCTTTGGAAGGTATCGCTGCCGCGCTCTCCGCAGGTTTCCAGCCGGTGAAACTGAACACGGTGATGTTGGACCAGGTCAGTCTGCGGGAAGCTCCGGAGTTGCTGCGGTTTTGTCTGGAGCGGGGCATCGAGTGGCGCGCCATCGAGTACATGCCTTTTGGTCCGCAATCGGTCCGTGTCGGCTCTGCTCAGCAACTTGATTTTTCTAAGCTTCGCCCCGTCTTGGAACAGGAGTTTCGCCTGTCTCCGGTGCGGGACAACATTGATATTCACGCTCCGGCGACCCGTTTTCAGGTGTTTAACTTAGCGGGCACAAAGCGCCTGGGGACGATGGGGATGATTGCTTCGGTTTCCACGCCTTTCTGCGCCAGCTGCAACCGGACCCGGCTTTCCCCGACCGGATTGGTGCGTCCCTGTCTGTTCTCTGACTTGAGCTGTGACCTGGGAGCGATGCTGCGTCGCGGTGCCACCGATGATGAGTTGGCCCAAGCGTGGGTCGGCGTGACTCGGGAAAAACCCTCCGGGCACGGCTTGGGACAGGGTGATTTTCAATCTCCCACGATTTCAATGGCTCAGATTGGGGGGTAAAGATGCGAGATAGTGTTGATGCCACGGTAGGTGTGCACGTGCGGTTTTTTGCGGCGGCTGCGGAAGCGGCGGGTACCGACACGGCGAGGGCACAAGTGGCGCGAGATTCGAGTTTGGCTCAGGCAGCGGCTCAAGCTGGTGGATGCGGTAATGATTTGAATCGAGTGCTTTCAGTTTCGTCATACCTGGTGGGGGGTCTGCGCGAACCGGGCGAGAAACGCCTCGCGGACCTCGACGACCTCACCAACCTCACCATCGATGTCTTGCCGCCATTCGCAGGCGGCTAGTTGACATCCTCGCGTAGTTTTGGAATTAATTTTTGGAATTAATTTAGGAGCATCTTTGGCAACCATACTGCAAGCGGACCTGACCGATGAGCCTTTGGAACCGGCGCGGTTCGAAGCGGGTTTCACCGCGCCCGAAGCCGGGTGTCAGCTTGTGTTCATCGGTCGCGTGCGCGACCATGACCAGGGGCGTGGAGTGGAGGCCATCACCTACAGCGCTCACCCGGACGCGGCCCGCGAACTGCAACAGATTGCCGATGAGGCCGGTACAGTTCCTGGCGTGCACGAGATTGCGTTGCGCCATCGGGTGGGGCATCTGCAGGTCGGTGAGGTCGCTATTTTGGTCGGAGTCTCTGCCGCCCATCGGCAAGCTGCGTTTTCTACGGTGTCTTGGCTGGTCGATGCCGTCAAGGATCGGGTTCCCATCTGGAAGAAACAGGTTTTTTCCGAGGGAGATGCCGCGTGGTCAAACCTCGACGCAGACTTCCAACCGGAGAGCCGCTATGCGGCCCACAGTGCGATTCCGGGGTTTGGGGCGTCCGGTCAGGATCGTGTTATGAGTGCAAAAGTCCTGGTGGTGGGCGCTGGAGGGCTAGGCTCGCCCATTATCGCGTACCTTGCCGCCGCCGGGGTCGGCCTGTCCACAGCCGGGGGAACCTTGGGGATTGCTGATGGCGACACGGTGAGCCTGAGCAACTTGGGCCGTCAAGTAATTCACCCGTTTAACCACCAAGGTGAGCCAAAAACCGCTTCTGCCGCCGCCACCGTCCGCGCGCTGAACCCCGAGGTGAATGTCAGCGAGGAGCCGCCCTTGGACCCTCAGAACGCCGCCGCGATCATCGCTCAATACGACCTGGTGGTGGACGCGACCGACACGTTCGCCTCGAAATACCTGATTTCAGACACTTGCGCGAAGTTGGCGCGACCCCTGGTTTGGGGTTCCGCGGTCGGGGCAAACTTCGAGGTCAGCGTGTTTTCTCCGGAGGTCGGGACGTGTTTACGTACGCTTTATCCGACCCCGCCCCCGCCCGCAAGTACCCCGGACTCCACCACCGCGGGAATCCTCGGCCCGGTCGTGGTGCCTCATGTCAATTTGAGCGCGAAAGTTAGGTTGTGCGTCATTTAGTTT